>DYKI01000138.1 GCA_020722705.1 Chthonomonas calidirosea
GCCCTCCCGCCGAATCTCGCCCTCCCCGGCGGGCCGGTACCCGATACGGCTTGGCTTTCCGGAGCTTCTGGACGATCTGGTTTGGCGGTGACCTCCCGCATCTCGCATTTCATGTCTTGGGTTTGCTGTTGCGTCGGTCACTCCATCCACCTCCACACAAACGTCCCCAACCGCTCCACATCCTCGCTCTGGTAGAAGTCCATGATGTTGCCGGAGAGAACGAGTGCGGCATCAGAGTGGCGATGGCGTTGGCCAGGCCAGTCGGTTTGGTCGCAGACGGGTCACGGACAGTTGGGGCGCCGCTGCTTGTACACTTCGTCGTCGTTGCGCTTGCCGATGCGAGCGACATTGAGCGTCGTCTCATCGAAGCGGTAGACAATGCGGAACTCCCCGACATCGGCTCGGCGATATGGTGAGCCACGAAGGACGGCGGAGTCCTGCGGGGTGGGGTCCGCCATCAGAGCGAGCAGCTTGCGCCCTATCTGCCTGTACTGCTTGGCGTCAAGACGGTCCCAGAACCGCGCTGCGTCGTGCGTGATGTCCAGTCGCCGCATGCACTAGCCCTTGGTCGCGCGACGGAGCATCGCAGAGGCTGCCTCGGCGCCCAGGTAGCCCTCCCGCTCCGCCTCAGCGGCGCGGGCCGCCCAGTAGGCGTCTTCGTGCGCTTGGAGCCTCTCGTGCTCCTCCACGCTGATCAGCACCACGTAGGGCCGTCCGGTGCGCTCGACAACCACGGGCTCGTGTCTTGCCCTCTCCATGTACTCGCCGAAACGGGCCTTCGCCTCGGTCGCGCTAACTCTTGTCACCTGACGCCTCCTGATCGAGCATTCCGCCTATTCTACCTGAATCGCGCGATTCGATCATAAGCATCATCACTCCATCCACCGCCGCACGAACCTGCCCAACGGAGCCACATCCCCGCTGAGGCAGAAGTCCATGACGTCGCCGGGCTCCTAAATGTTGTCGGCCCATATGGACGACACGCAGAGGGGCGCTGGTGCGCGTTTCGGAACCGCCGTATCTTGTCCGCCCTCTGGCAGTTGCAACTGTCGCCGCGAACGCCCCCTGGGTTCGAGACGCCCTGACCTTACGGCATGACCGACGGCGCTCCGGGGCCCTTTCCACGCGACGGTCCGCTGAACCAGCGGACGCCCATTGCGGCGGCAGGAAACCGAGCACAGGGCAGGGAAGTGATCGAAGGATCGGCTACCCGATCGGCAATACGCGAGAGAGGTGAACACGTGGTGGACGAAGCATGTCGCCCGTTGAACCGAGGAGCGGTCAAGCTGCTGCCGGGCATACTCCAGCGCAGAGCTGCGCTCAACCGCGACTATGTGGCCAGTCTGGCCACCGAGAACCTGCTCCAGAACTTCCACCTGGAGGCGGGTCTGCGCCAGTGGTTCATGCGCAACACGGCCCACGGGCACAAGGGAGAAGCGCTGGATCGGCACTGGGGATGGGAATCGCCCACCTGCCAGGTCCGCGGGCATTTCCTGGGACACTGGCTTTCGGCGGCGGCGCAGATCTGGGCATGCGCGGGCGACAGCGAGATCAAGGCAAAGGCCGATCGGGTCGTTGACGAGCTTGCTGCCTGCCAGGAGAAGAACGGCAACGGTTGGTGCAGCCCGATCCCCGAGAAGTACATGCATTGGACCGCGCAGGGCAAGCCGACCTGGGCGCCGCACTATGTGCACCACAAGACCCTGATGGGCCTAACGCACATGGCGATCCTGGCGCAAAGCTCGCGAGCGTTTCAGGTCGCCGACCGGTTTGCCGACTGGTTCCACCGATGGACCGACGACTTCACACGGGACCAGATGGACAACATCCTCGAAGTCGAAACGGGCGGGATGCTCGAAGCATGGGCGGACCTCTATGCGTTGACAAGCGATCCGAAGTACCTGGCGCTCATGGAACGCTACAGGCGCGGCCGTCTGTTCGATCCTTTGCTGGCCGGTCGTGACGTGCTGACCAACCGCCACGCCAACACCACCATTCCCGAGGCGCATGGCGCCGCGCGGTGCTACGAGGTGACCGGAGACCCGGCCTGGCGGGCCATTGTCGAAGCCTACTGGGAGTGCGCCGTCACACGTCGCGGCCACTATTGCACAGGCGGCCAGACGAACGACGAGGCATGGACGCCGCCGTTCTCGCTTGCCGAACGCAGGGGCGCTTGGGCGCAAGAGCATTGCACGGTCTACAACATGATCCGGCTGGCCGACTACCTCTATCGCTGGACCGGCGATGCCAGATTCTGCGACTACATCGAGCGCAATCTCTGGAACGGCATCCTGGCCCAGCAGAACCCCAACACGGGCATGGTTGCGTACTACCTCTCGATGCGGGCGGGCGACCGCAAGGTCTGGGGCCACCCGACCCATGACTTCTGGTGTTGCCACGGCACGCTCGTCCAGGCGCACGCGATGCACGACACGCTGCTATGCCACACCGATGAAACCGGACTTCGTGTGGATCAGTATTTCCCGCATGAGGCGCGGTTCGAGGTGGATTGCGTTCCTGTGACGGTCCGTGTCGAGCCCGTTTTCCGGGGCTTGACCGTCGGTGAGCCGACCGGTCCGGGACATCCCTGGGTCCACAAGATGCACCGACCGGAGTCCTGGACGTACAAAGTCGAGATCAGCGCCGAACGGCCCGTCGAGTTCTCGCTCTCGCTCAGAAAGCCCGAATGGCTGGCCGGCCCGATGCTGACATGGATAGGTGCGGACGGTCCTCGGGAGGCGGAGGCGGGTGTCGGATACGAGCGCTTGCGGCGTGCATGGCAGAACGACACGGTGTTTGTGGAGCTCCCCGTGAGTCTGCGCGCCGAACCGTTGCCCGACGAGCCGGAGACGGTTGCGTTTCTCGACGGGCCGATCGTCCTGGCGGGGCTGTGCGACTGCGAGCGGGCGCTGATCGGAGATCCAGTGCGGCCGACCGACCTGCTCCGACCCAACGCCGACGGGGACGCCTACCCCTGGGGGTCCGCGTATCGGAGTGTTGATCAGCCGACGGGCATGCGCTTCATCCCGCTGCACACCGTCGTGGACGAACCCTACTCGATCTACTTCCCCATTGTCCGCCGCTGGAGCTCGGACCTGACTGCTTAGTGCAGGCCCGTATCCGGTCGGAGAGGAGCCAACATGCATACCGGCCAGGCTATCGTTGCCTTCGCAGTCTATCATGTGCTGGGATGTCCGGTTCAGTTGCCGGCAGCTCCTCGACATGAATGCGGCAAGGTTGAGCTGATCACGGACGCCCGGGGGATACCTCACGCCGTCTCGGACACGGACGCCGGGGCATTCTACGCCCTCGGATGGGCGACCGCCCGGGACCGTGGCTTTCAGATGACGTTCAGCCTGCGGATCATGAAGGGCCGACTGGCCGAGATCCTGGGCGCCAAGAAGAAAGTGACCCGCACTGAGACCGATGTTCACAGCGACCGCATGGCCAGGACGTTCGGATGGCGGCAGGCCGCCGAGAAGATCGTGGCGGGTCTCGATCGGCAGACCGTTGCGCTGCTGCAGGCATACACGCAATGGGTGCCTCTCAACAGACCGGACAGCGCGCCAACTCTCTGTCCGGTGGGCCACAGTGATCGTCTCGACAGCCACTGCCGGACCTCGACGGCGGAGCTGTGGCAGCAGGGCAATCTGCATCCGACGCATCTGAGCCGGGCCGCCATTGAGAATCTCGCACGCTCTCGGGATAAACTGTGACGATGACCCCACAGATCTTCATCCTTCGCATCTTCGGCCGGTCCCTGTGCCTCTGCTTGGGGGTCGCGGCAGTGTCCCTCTGCGCATCGGCGTCGGCGGAGCGAATCTATGAACTGGTCATTGAGGGGAAGCGCGCAGGATACAGCCGCTACAGTGCACACGCCACACCCGAGGGTCTGGAGACGCGCGGTGAGACGGTCATCAAGGTGTCGCTGCTCGGGGCGCCGTTCGACATGACCTACCGCTCGGTGATGCGGCATGCTCCGAAGACCGGCGCGCTGATCTCGTATCGGCTCGACTTTTCGCGTGGTTCCGAGACCGCGTCCTGCGTAGCCAAACCGGTCGGTTCGGAGCTTCAGTTGACGACGACCGTCGGCGGCAAGACGAGCACGCAGCGTCTGCCCTGGGGCCCAGGCGTGTACCTCGTTGAGGGTAACGCGCTGGATACGTGGGCGCAGATGCTGGCACACATGAGGGGCAACGTCCCGACCTCCGTCAACATGATCTCTCCGCTTGCCGGCGTCGTCCAGAAGGTCCGTATCAGCCGACCGGGGATCGTCACCGTAGATGTGAAGGGTTCCAAACGCCGCTGCGACTGCCTGCGGATCGGCGAAGGCCCGGAATCGCTCGACTTGATCGTCACGCGCGACACCCGCGAGATCATCGAGATGCGCGTCCCCGCGCAAAAGGCCGCGTTCCGCAAGTCCACCGCTGCCGCCCTGCGTGGACTGGTGAGCTACGATCCGGGTTCACGTCTGTTCAGCATCGTCGAGGAGGAGCTGCCCGATCCGGCCAAGCTCACGCTGATGAAGTGCCGCGTGAAAGCGGGTGTCGCCGGCGAAAAGCCGACAGAGGCATCGCTCCGCTCGGCCGTCCAGAAGTTCTCGGGCACCGCCAGGGGCGGAACCATTGACGGCGTCTTTGAGGTGGTGCCATACGCCTACGACGGCAAGGCCGCTCCCCGCATCTCCGACATGCCTCCAAGCGACCAGGGTCTGGCAAAGTACCTGAAGGCCGAGCCCAATATCGAGTGCGACGACCCGGAGATCAAGGAACTCGCCAGGAAGCTGACGGAAGGCTGTGCTACGGCATGGGACGCCGTGGTCAAGATCGGTGCCTGGATCAAGGCCAACATCACCTACGGGATCACCGGCTCGGGGGCGCGCGAGTGCTTGCGGTCCCGTAAGGGCGATTGCGGTCCCCACGCGTGGCTCACCATTGCCCTGTGCCGAGCCGCGGGAATCCCGGCCCGAATCACCGGAGGCGTCCTCTATTCGAGGGCTCTGGGCGGATCGTTCGGCCAGCATTACTGGACGCGCGTGTGGATGGGTCCCGATGGCTGGGTGCCCATAGACACCACCACCGGCGAGGTGGGAACCTTGAGCCCGGCGCATATCACGCTCTGGAACCTGGCCGGCATCGCCTCGCTCGACGTGAAGGTGCTGGACTTCGCTCCCAGAGTCGCGGCGGCCAACGCATCTTCGGCGCAGCCCCGGCGCGAGTATCGGCCCACCGTCGGCCAGACGGAGACATGGGCCTTCGTGCAGGGCGGAAAGGAGATCGCCACGCAGAAGGCCATCTGCACCGCCCTGGGCGAAGAGGCAGGCAGGGTGTTCAGCGAGTGGCGTTTCGAGTTCGAGATGCCGTCTGCATCGGTGGCCATAGCCGGCATGATGTCGCTTTGGTCCGATGCTGCCCCGCGCAAGCTCACCTTCGAGGCCAAGACAAGCGGCGGCGCCCAGTCGGGAACCTGCACATTCGGCTCCGATGCCGTTGATGTTGACCTGAAGGTCGGCGAGATGCCCGTCAAGCGCCGGCATAGCCTCCAGAGGGGCGAGATGATGCAGATGAACAACCTTCTGACGGCGTTCTCGCTGGGCATGCGGTCGTTGGCGCTGAAGCCCGGGGAGACACGCAATGCCAGGTTCTTCGCCGTCGCGTCGCTCCAGTCCATAGACATGACGTTCTCCGTTGCCGGTGAGCCACGCCGAATCACCGTGATGGGTCAACCCCGTTGGTGTCTGGCATGCGAAGTTGAGCCGATCAAGAATCGGTTCTTCACCGACGCCGAGACAGGCGAGCTGCTCAAGGTCGAGGCGATTGACGGGCGGCTGGCGATCGAGCGGCGATGAACGCTGCAGCCTCCAGCGTGTGCGTGGCTCTTGACGGCGTCACCTGTCGCGCCCGGGGGCGCACCTTCCTTGACGGGGTTAGCCTGTCGGTCAGCGAAGGCGAATGGCTCGCGCTGTTCGGTCCCGGCGGATGCGGCAAGACGTCCCTCCTGCGCATCGTCGCCGGCCTCCTTCGCCCGGACTTCGGAACCGCAATCGTGATGGGCGAGCCGCCGGCCCGCTCCACGCGCCGCGTGTACCACATTCCAGATGAGCCGACGCCTCCGGGAAGGCTGGGAGCGCATGAGGCGGTCGTGTGGAGGCTTGGGCGGCGTGGCGTGCCGACATCGCAGCGGGCGGCGCGTGCGGCAGAGGCCATGGAAGTGGTTGGTCTGGCGAGTGTTCGCGACGTTCCCGAGCGGGAGCTGACTTTCGGGCAGCGCGTTGCCCTGGGTCTTGCCGGGGCCATCGCCGCCGATCCGGCGCTCCTCCTGATGGACAACGTCACGTCAGCTCTGCCCGAACCGGACGTACGCCGCGTGTTCGCATACCTCGACGGGAAAAGGGTTGCGGATGGCTTGACCGTCATTCACGCCACCACGTCGAGTGCCGAAGCCGAACGCGCCGATCGGGTTGCCATGCTGGATGCAGGCCGGCTCCTGACCATAGAGCCCCCGCAGCAGATGCTTCACCGTCTCGCCACCGACCGAGTGACGATCGAGGCGGACAACCCGGAGGAGGTTCAGCGCACCGCCAGGGGCATCTTCGATGTTGAGATCATCGAGGATCCCAGAGGCATCCGCTTTTCGGCCCGGGATCCCGTGGAGGTCGCCGCATCCGTTTTCCGTTACCCGTCCGGCGGAGCCAGCGTGGTCCACGTTCGGCGCGGCACTCTCTGGGATGCCCACCGCAGGCTCACCGCGGAAAGGCGCTGACAAATGGCCTGGCCCGTTTGACCAAGCCGCGATGGATCGCCCCATCAGGGCTCGGGGTCTTCATTGGGCTTCGGGTCTGGCGCCTGCACGGCTTGCCTACAGCGGGCATGAACAACGAGGGCGCGTGCATGTCTCTCATGAAGCTCATGGCCGTTTGCTTGCGGCACTGGATCAGGCCGCCTCGCAGGGCGCCGAGCTCCTGGTCACCCCCGAGTGCGCGCTGCACGGTCATGCGTTCGACGAGCCCAAGGCGACACGGCATCGCACGCGGGAGATTGCCAAAACGACCGAAGGCGCGCATGTGGGGTCAGTACGGGATCGAGCGCGGACACATGGTGCGTGATCGGCTTCACGCGGAGCCTCTGGGATGGAGAGGATGGGGCAACCGCAGGCCGGACGTGTATGGCCGGTATCTCGGCGAAGATGGACGCATGGGAGCGGACGGTATGGACGCCCCACGCGGCGGTTGAGTGCAAAGCGTATCGAAACCCCGCGCGGCGGTGGGGTGCCGCTGATGGGAAACCGTGCGCGGCAAAGGAGGCATGATGAGCATCACACGAAGGCAAGTTGTAACGGCTGCCGGGCTTGCCACTTTGGGAGGACTGACGATGTCATGGGATGCGGCGTCGGCTTCGGACGACGACATGGTCGTGATACCGGCGGGAAAATGCCGTCTGGGGAGCACACGCGAGGAGGCCGAGCGGCTCGCCCGCGAGTATGGCTGCCACGTGACGTGGCTGAGCGGCGAATACCCCGAGAGAGAGGCAAATCTGGGGGCGTTCGCCATTGACCGATTCCCGGTAACCAACAGGCAGTATGCCGCGTTCTGCAAAGCCACAGCCTACCCGCCGCGCGGCCACTGGCAGGGTCCTGAGCCCCACGAGGCGTTGCTCGACCATCCGGCGCTGATGGTCAATCAGGAGGACTGCCGGGCCTATGCCCGATGGGCCGGCAAGCGTCTGCCCACTGAAGACGAGTGGGAGAAGGCTGCACGCGGAGCCGATGGCCGGTTGTTCCCGTGGGGCAACAGCTTCGATCCGGCGGCGTGTCAGTGGAATATGGACGATCCGACGAGGCCGCTCGGATTTCCACGCACCGCTCCGGTCAGCGCGCATCCAAGGGGCGCAAGCCCCTACGGCGTCATGGACATGTGCGGCAATGCGGCCGAGTGGGTGGAGGGCTCGCCCGGCCCCGGCAGCGGCATCATCAAAGGAGGGTGCTGGATGACGCAGACGCCGATGAACCTCCGCCCTGCCGCCCGCAACATGAGCGGCTTCGCCGTCAATCAGGCCATGTTTGTCGGCTTCCGATGTGCAAAGGATGTGAAGTGATGGGAACGATCCAGGTCCGCGGCATACCGCACAACATGGGCATGCAACTCCTCAACGTGCCTGCCTTCCCCAAGAACGTCTTTGGCGGCTCGTTCCCCGAGTCCATCGGCGACAGCGCGCGAAGCTTCTGGTTCGGCAGCATCAAGCCCGAGTGGTCCACCGATGGCGACAAGGTGATCAGCAAAGGCGTGCAGCCGAACGAGGTCGAATACGCCATCACGTTCTCGACGACCGACGAGACCGTGGATATCGTCACGGAGGTCACCAACATCAGCGACAAGCCGTGGAAGCAGAGCCACGCCTTCAACTGCTTCAGCCCGATCGGAGCCGTTGATGTGCGTGACCACGACTGCATTCGCCACTATGTGGGCATCAAGGGCGAGCTCACGCCACTGCTGAAGGTGCCTCGCAAGTTCGGGCCGCGCCCGACCATCCAGCTTTACGCCGTTGAGGGCGGGCCGCGGTGGCAGGACATCCCCTTCGTCGCCAACTTCCAATGCTCGCCCGACGACGTGCACCTCGAGCCGTGGATCGCCATCGAGTCCAAAGACCGGACACGCGTGATTGCCATCGCCACGAAGCCCTGCCTTTATCTGTTCCAGAACATGGAGTTCTCGTGCATCCACGCCGCCAGCGGCTTTGGATCGCTGAATCCGGGCCAGTCGGGGCGCAGCCTGACGCGCCTCTGGTTCGTGCGCCAGGGCATCCGCGAGTGGTACGCGCGCATGAAGAAGGAAATGGCGGAGGCGGTC
>DYKI01000139.1 GCA_020722705.1 Chthonomonas calidirosea
CTAGCCCCAACCCTGTTACGAGGAGCATATGAACCGCAATCTGCCGCCCTGGATGACCAAGCGCATACCCAGTCCCGCTATCGTTGCTGAGGTGGATCGCATGATCCACGCGGCAACCCTGCATACAGTGTGTGAAAGCGCACGATGCCCGAACCTCGGCGAATGCTGGTCACGACGAACCGCGACATTCATGATCCTTGGCGACGTGTGCACGCGGAACTGCGGGTTCTGCGCCATCAAGGTCGGACGTCCGGATGCCGTTGACGCAGGCGAGCCCCAGCGGGTTGCCGAGACGGCAAGGCAAATGGGGCTGAAGCATGTGGTCGTAACGTCGGTAACCCGCGACGACTTGCCGGATAGAGGGGCAGGCCAGTTCGCGGCGACCATACGGGCAATACGCGGCCTGATGCCGACCGCTACGGTCGAGGTGCTGACACCGGATTTCCTTGCCGACAAAGCCCTGATCGGTATGGTTGTACAAGAAAAGCCGGAAATCTATAACCACAATCTCGAGACCGTCGAGCGCCTGTCACCGTCGGTTCGGCCGCAGGCGCGTTACCGGCGGAGCCTCGACGTGCTCGCGAGGGTCAAAGAGCTGGACCCGGGAATGCTGACGAAGTCGGGCATCATGCTGGGCCTGGGCGAGACGTTGGACGAGGTGCGTACCGCCATGGCCGATCTGAAAGCTGTTTCCGTGGACGTGCTTACGATTGGCCAGTACCTGCGCCCAACGATGAAGCACCTGCCTGTCGTCGAGTACGTGCGGCCCGAGGTCTTCGATGAGCTGAGAACACAGGGGCTTCGCATGGGATTCCGGTACGTGGCTTCGTCGCCGTTCACCCGCAGCAGCTACAACGCAGCGGAGGTGCTGAGGGATCGGGCCTCTGCTGAAGTCGTGACCGCGGCCTGACGGTGCAGGGGCGACCGTGAGGCTCCGGCGGCGCACCTCCAGATCGAGGCATCCGGCTGTCGCCTCGGGCGTTGCCGCACTCTCACTTCTCTCCCTCATCCTGCCGCTTGGATCGGTTGCGGCCCTTACCGCGGGCGCGGTCGTGAAGTATGCCGGTTTGGCGCACAACTGTCTTGCCGGCGTGATCTCCGAGGAAGCGGCGAGATACCTTGGGACGCCGGTACGTGTGGGTAGGGTAACGCTGTCACGTGGCGGCGCAACGGCAGAAGATATCCATATCGGTGACCCGCAGCTCGTGTCGCGGGGGATGCCGCACCCTGACCTGATCAGGGTCTCCAAACTGGTCTGCCCGTTCCCAGGCGATCTGTTCGCGCGTCTTCAGCGGTCGGAGCGCCATCTGATAGAGCGCGTTGAGGTGACCGGCGGACACGTGAGCATCGCCCGAGATAGGCACGGCCGCTGGAACTTCGCCCCGTTGCTCAAGCCTTCCAAAGGACCGCCTGGGCGCGCCTGGATCGGCGAAGTTCGCGTGCGCGACGTGACTGTGCGCTACACGGACGCTGCTCTGCCGAAGGCCGAAGGACGGGCTGACCGACCTGTCGTAGTCAGGGCCGCTCGTGCGGGCGGCAGCGTTTTCCTCGCGAATGGAGGTCGCACGAGTTGGACTGCGCGCCTCGATCTGGGGTCAGGTGCGGGCGAGCTCTGGTCCACCGGACGCTACGAAGCGACAGGGGGGGCGTGGCATTGCGTCGTCGGGGGACGCAGCGTCCGGTGGCCGGAAGCCGCCGATCGCTTCCTGCCGCCCGGGATCGTTCCGCGGGGTACGCGCGCTACGGGGGCAATCACCATCATTGGGAAGGAGCGTTCTAACCGGGCTGCAATCGAGCGCAGCCGCCGTTCCGCCTCGGCTCCGCTGCAAATGGCAGCGTCCGTGAGCTTCGATGAAGGCCACGTCAGCGTGCCCTGGCTTCGGTCGCCCATCAACGTGGACGCGGCACATGCGGTGCTGAACGGGGGAACTGTGGCGGTGGCCGCATCGTGTGCTGTTCGGCGAGCAAAGGTTGCAGCAAGAGCCGTCGTGAACTACCTGGGCGCACCGACCTATCGCATTGAGGCTCGGGTCGCCGCACCGGACATTCGGACGGCATTGCGCGAAGTTCCGGTTCTTGATACCTACCTGCGATCGGCAGACGGCCTGCGGGGAGATGGTGAGGCATTTGCACGCGTATCGGGGCGCGGCAGCCGCGCGCTGATCACAGCCAATGGCAGCTTTCGTGTGCTTGGGCGAGGCCCGGGTGGGCTGGTGGTGAACACTCCGTCGCGCGTCCTGGTGAGCGCTTTGGGACCACTGACGGCTCCGTGGGTGCGAGTCGGGGCCGATGTGCCCTTCGCGCGTGTTCGCGGAGTGCCTCTGTACAACACAGTGGCGGGAGTCCTGGTTTCGAACGGAAAGCTGTACGCGGGGGCATCAGCGCGGGGGCTCGGAGGGCGGATCGCCGCCTCCGGCCAAATGGCGCTCGACGGAACACAGGCGTTCCATGCGGATGCTGCCGTCCGGGATGTTTCTGTCGCTGACCTGGTTCAACGCACAAAGGATGTCGCCGGACCGGACTCGCCGCTGAGCAAACGGCTTAAGTCACCAAACCCGGAGAAACTATCGGGTTTGGCATCGGCCGACCTCTCGATTGAGGGGGATGCCGCGGACCGCCTCCGTCTGGCCAAGTGGAATATACAGGTTTTAGGCATAAACATAGACACTGTGGACCTGGACGCCGGAGAGATGGAAGGCCATATCAGGGGCGATCAGGCGGTGATCGAACGGGTCAGATTTAGCCGTGGGGCGGCTGAGGCGACGGCATCGGGAACGGTGCGCCTGGACAACTGGACCGGGCATATTGAGGTCGAAGGCGATGGCTGGTCGCTCGGGGAGATCCTCCGCTGGGCGGGTGTCGAGCCCGAGACACGGCTTGCCGGCAGGGTCTCGTTAAGGAACGGGGTCATCAGCGGCGATCTGCGCAGGCCCGACCTGCGCGGGACCATATACGGCAGTGGCATCGAGGCCGGCAGCTACCGGGTTGACTATGCGATTGCCGCGGTCGAGGGCACTCCCGACAACGTCATCCTTGACGGCGAGGCCGTCAGGGTGCCGTCGGTCGCTACGGTGAACGGCTTCATCAGGCGACCTTTCACTCCTCAACCTTGGCTGGCCCTGAGTCTGTCCGGGCACGAGGTGGACCTTGCAGACATTGCGATGATGGCAGATGGTCCGGCTTCATTGGCGGGATTGGCATCGGCACAGGCGTACATCGGCGGACCGATCACCGATCCCGAGGTGTCCGAGTTCTCAATCGAGTCGGAGCGGGTCTGGCTGGGGGACGTCATGATGGAGGGGGTCCGTGGGACCGGATCGGCGCGGATGGCATCAGGCAAGCCCGCCATTGAGCTGTCTGACGTTTCGATGAGCCTCGGATCGGGGCGCGTGTCCGGCTCCGCGCAGTATGTCGCCGGCACGTTCGACGCGACCGCTCGAATGGACGCCGTGCCTGTCGAAGCGTTAGGTGATCTCACGAGCGCCTACGCCGAACTCAAGGGCAATCTGGACGCGGAAGCCACACTCTCCGGGTGGACCGACGAGGATGGACAGATGCGGCTCAAGGGGTCGGCGTTGCTGCGAAGCTCCGGCCTGACCGTCAACGGCGAGGATCTTGGCGATCTTGCCGGTCGGGCGATCCTTGACGGAGATTCGGTGCAAGGACACCCGATTGCCGATGCTGGGCCATCGTTCCGATGGGGTCATGATGGATCCGGCCTCGCTGTTGAAGCATTCCGCTACGACCTCAACAGTCGGCAGTTCGAGCTTTCCGGAGCGGCGCAGGGGCTGCAGATTGATGCGCTGCGAAGAGCGGCTGCTCGAAGTCCGGCGCTGACCTCGGGAGCGGGAGGCGATCGGGTCTTGCAGGTGCTTGAGGCTCTGACGCCAGTGCGCGGATCGTTCGATCTTGCCGGCCGCATCGCGGGCACTCCTGACGACTGGCTCGCGCATGCTCGGTTCGATGGGGCGGGGTTGTCCGTTGAGCGCCTCCGTGCCGATGCCTTTACCGGGCTGGTTGAGGCGACGAACGAGCAGATAAAGGTTCGTGACATTGAGTTCCGTTCGGGTGAGGCCCTCGTCAGCGGTGAAGCACAGATGCGCATTGGCGAAGAGGTGCGTGGGTCCCTATCGGCGCAGAACCTCGATCTGGCGCTCCTTGCGCAGTGGTTCCCGCCGGAGCACCCGATCCATCGCCTGAGCGGGACACTGGACACCATCTCGGCCGAGATCGGGGGCAATCCGGAAGCGCCCCTGATATCGGTCTCGATGGGCGCTCGCGATGTTGCCGTGAAGTCTCAAGGCTCTGCTTCGACCGCCCCGCCGCTCGTCGCGCCGGCAATCCGATTGTCGTCGGCCACTGTTCGTGAAGGTTTGCTCTCCCTGGATGATCTGGCCATCACGCTATCGGCCGGCCGGAGCAGTCAAGCGGAGACAGCGGTGCGCCCTCTGGAGATCCATGTCTCGGGGGAGGTGCCGTTCACGTGGAAGGCACCGTACATCGCCGACGATGCCCGCGGCGAAATGGTAGTTCGGCTGCCCGAAACGGACCTGAAATCCGTTCAGGCATTGATGGCAGGCGCTTCCGTTGACATGAGCGGCGCTCTCGCGGCGGAGATCCGAATCGGCGCAACGCGCGCCGATCTCAACCGCATATCGGAAGGTGACGCTGCTTCGGTCGCAGACACCCTTGACGTGTCGGGGTCGGCATGGATCAAGGCCGACCAGGTGCGTGCGTTCAGGATGCGGACGGTCCTGGGTGACGTTGACCTTAGAGCTTCGATCGAGCAAGGGAAAATCGCCCTCGGATCAGGCTCCGGTGATGGGCCTGCGGCTCGTGTCTTCACGTTGGATTCAGGGGGCAGCAAGCGCACCGAGGCAGGCAGCATCAGCATTTCCGGCCGCCTGCCAGTCTCCGCTCCGGCGTCCGCCGGCGACCGCATTGTGGTGCGCGTTCCACGGTTGACCTTTGATGAAGCTCCGTTCCCGGGATTCACGACTGGCCGCGCCGCCGGGGTATTGACCGGGATCGGTACCGCATCGGATCCGGCAACGTCACGCGAAGCCGAAATCGTCGTATCAGGAAGCATGCTGCAGCCGCGGATCGCCGGATCGGCTCGGCTGGAGAAGCTCGCCATAAGGCTGCCGGTCACGGAGGCCACGCCAAGAGTGGCTCGAGCCATTCCCGCCATCAATCCGACCTTTGACCTGAACGTCCATGTGGCAGGCGATGCGATGGTTCGGTCCAATCAGCTCAACGTGAATATGGAATCGCCGGCGGGCAGACCCATCCGTATCTCCGGCAGTCTGGGAGAGCCTCGCGTGGCAGGGGTGCTGGCTGTGAAGGGCGGGACATTAACCTTTCCCACAGCACGCTTCACCATCCGGCGCGGGGGCACCGTTACTCTGAGGTATCCGGCCGCGGGTGCCCTCGGGTTCGATGATGCAGGACTGGACGTGGCTGTTGACGTAACTGCTCAGACGCGCATGAGCGCCGAGTCGGTCACGGGCCAGACGAAGCGGTACCTCCTGACGGTTGATGCCAGGGGGCCCTTGCTGGAACAACCGAGGAACGCTCTTGAGGGTGGGGGCAGCAAGCTGAAGTTGACATACCGGTCTGATCCGCCGGACCTGGCCCTGAGTCAGGAGGGGCTGGCGCGCCGGATCACCGCATTGTTGGGCGGGCAGGACGCACTCAACGCTGTGTTCTCTCGCCAGGGCGACGCCGGATCGGTCCTGGTCGGAAAGGTCGTGGACTACCTGGGCGGCGCTCTGATGCCGGATCTGGTGGATCAATCCGGCGTTGGGCGGGCGCTGGGTTTGAGCGAACTGAATGTAGACTACAGTCGGGCAGGGGCGTTTGTGCTGCGGCTTTCGCGCGATCTGCATGGCCCCTTCGAGGTTGGGTTCTGGAAGCACATATCAGGTTCACGGAGCACTCTCTCGGATCAGGGCGACTGGGAGCTGCGCCTGAGCGCCCGATTAGTGAATCGATTCCGCCTATCGTGGACACTCGATGACCAACGTACGAACGTGTACAGGCTGGAAGGAGTCTATAGTTTCTGAATGGTACCGTGCCGCCGGGCGGGGATATCCGGTCGCAAAAACGGGGCAATGCGACCTGAGACGAAGAGGCAGTTTCTCGAACGGTCGGAGTACGCTGTAGGTGTCTGCGGATGCGTAACGCGTCGGTCGGCGCTCAAACCGGGGTCGGCGACTTCAATGAGCTGGTGGCCCGCTATGAGAAGCCCATATTCAACGTGGTCTACCGGATCCTTGGCGACTATGACGAGGCCGCGGACGTGACGCAGGAAACGTTTATCAACGCCTATCGGAACTTCCACAAGTTCCGTGGCGATGCTTCGGTGTTCACGTGGCTGTATCAGATCGCGGTGAACCAGAGCCGGAACCGTCTGCGTCGGAGGAAGCGGCCGGACGTGGCGAAGACGGAGTCGCTGGACACTGCGTTTCTCGATGAGGCGGGAGATGCCGAAAGCCGCGACATACCCGACACGACACACGCTCCGCATCAAGCGCTCGAGCGCAAGGAGATGCAGGAGAAGATCATGGCGGCGATCGAAGCGTTGCCGGCCGAATACCGAGAGGTAGTGGTCCTGCGCGAGATGCAGGGGCTGTCGTATCAGGAGATTGTTGACGTAACGGGTCTCAGCATGGACAACGTAAAAACCCGTCTGTCGCGCGCGCGAGCCATGCTTCGCCGGCGGCTGGAGCCGTACTACGCAAGCGAATAGAACATATGGGAGTGGAACGGCGGGATGTGCTGCACCGTTGGGTACGGTACACCAGAGCCGACAACATGGAGAGAAGGGTAACGAGAATGCTGCGTGCATTGTCTGCAATGCTGGTGTTGGTTGGTGTAGCCCTGGCGGCTGCACCGGCGCCGGCGCAGGACCCGGTGATCGTGGACATTACCGTCAAGGGCAACAAGAACCTCAACACGGAGTGGGTGATAACGTCCTCCGGTCTCAAGGTGGGCGTTCCCGTTACGCAGTCGTCCCTTGATGATGCGAAGCGCAAGCTCCTGCAGACGCAGCTATTCGGGGCCAATCGCGTGGACGATCCCGACGAAGCCGTGCGCATCAGCGCAACCGTTGACGCTGCCGGTGCGCACGTGACGATCGAGGTCGAGGAGAACGACGTCGTCAAGGGCATCAACATATCCGGATCGGGACCAATACCCGCGAAGGCCATCCGGGATCTGATGCAGACGAAGGAAGGGCTGGTCCTTAACCTCGGGACCCTTAGCCGCGATGCGACGGCCATCCAGGACTTCTACGCGTCGAAGGGCTACATGGCCGTCGTATCCAGCGACCTGGCGATGCCGAACGGCATTCTGGAAGTGCCGATCATTGTGGCCAAGGTGGACGACGTCAAGATCACTGGATTGCACAAGACGAAGCCCTACGTCATCACGCGTGAAATGAAGCTCAAGAAGGGCGAGTTCTACAACTCCGAGACGTTTCGCAAAGACTACTACCGCATCTTCAACACGGACCTTTTTGCGGACGTGTCACCGGCCATTGTGCCCAAGTCGCCGGGTCTGGTGGACATCACCCTCAACGTTGAGGAAAAGCGCAGCGGCAACGTGGCGGTGTTCATCGGCTACAGCAGCCGCAACAGCCTCGTCGGGGGAGCCGAGATCGTC
This sequence comes from Chthonomonas calidirosea, assembly GCA_020722705.1. Taxonomy (GTDB): domain Bacteria; phylum Armatimonadota; class Chthonomonadetes; order Chthonomonadales; family CAJBBX01; genus JAAYVH01. The sequence continues at coordinate 7,666 of DYKI01000139.1, forward strand.
GAGAGCAACTTCATGGGGCGTGGGCAGGGCATCGGGCTGCGCTGGGACACCGGCGGACTGGCGAACCGGAACAGCCTCGAGGCCACCTTCACCGAACCGTGGCTCGACAGCAGGCACACTTCGCTTTCCGTAAGCGCCTACGACAAGACGGTTTACAGGTTCGCCCAGAGCATCTACAGCACGACAGGCACGACGACGACCGACGACAGCGACTATTACGAGATTCGAACTGGCGCGCAGGCAACGCTCAGCAGACCGTTCGGCGAGGCATACAGGGGTTCGATCGGTCTGCGCTTTGACAACGTGAAACTGCCGGCCCTGAACCTGAATCCTGACGATGCCGCAGCTTTGCAGAAGGGCCCCCTCATCGCGGCGAGCTTGCGCATGACCCACAACACGCGCGACATTGATCTGGACCCGTCCTCAGGCGGGTACGAGGTTTACAGCCTCGATATCGGGCGCGCCGATTTGGAGCCGATTGTGACCGGCGGCACGCAGGTCGGAATAGTGCGCGGTGTCGTCAACTTCCAGAAGCTGCAGATAGATGCCCGTCGCTACCTGAGCCTTCAGGGACCGCGAAAGGACCCCAAGGACCGCCGAACGACGCTGGCTCTGCGTCTCGCGGGCGGCACCACGACGGGAACAGCCCCATTCTTCGAGCAGTACTTCGTCGGCGGCGCCGAGACGTTGCGGGGCTATATCGAGGACCGGTTCTGGGGCAAGAACATGGTCATGGCCTCGGCCGAGGTTCGCGCGCCGCTGGCTCCGAGCCTGACCGGTGTCGTTTTCGTGGATGCAGCCGATGCTTGGGGCGGCCCCTACGGGGGGGTTAGGTTCTCGGGGTTTGTGCAGCACAAGGGGTTCAGTCCATCGGTCGGATTCGGGATTGGCCTCCGCGTGGTTACGCCCATTGGGCCGATCCGCATTGATCAGGGCTTCGGAAGCGAGGGGGGACGCACACACTTCAGCATCGGCCACGTATTCTGAGTGCGGGCGTCATCGCGTGGGTGGGCGCCCAACAGGATGTGGGTCATCGGGGACGATGCGGGAGGGACGGCGTCCTCGCCGTCCGGGATGTGGGTCATCGAGGACGATGACCCTCCCAAACGGGACGTTGGTCATCGAGGACGATGA
>DYKI01000140.1 GCA_020722705.1 Chthonomonas calidirosea
GCGCGGGAGAGGGCCAGGGTGAGGGCTGAACACGGGCAGAGCGCCTGCGCGCGACGTGCGCGGTACGGCGCGTATTGGTGTGCCCATGGTTGCGAACAGCCAGAGAAACGGCGAGGGAGCCGCATCGGCCCCCTCGCCCTTCGCCCTTCAGCCTTCAGGGTTCGACATTCAGCTACGGCGCGGTGATCCTCAGATTGGCCTCCCCGTAGCCTGCGTCAACCCATGCATCGCCGGCGAACTCCGCCCGAAGGGTGTGGTCGCCGACGGACTCGACGGTCGTGTAGTTGTAGCGCGCGATGCCCGCCTCAAGGCCGGACAGGGTCACGACATCCACAATCCAGGTGCCGTCTATACTGAACGAGAGGGTTTTGCCGGCTTGCTTCTGATAGTCGGGCAGCCGTCGGAAGTAGGCATAGAAGCGGGCGATGCCGCCCTGGACAACGGTTCGCGGCATGACCCAGATGTACGGCGTCGCCTTGGTCACGGTGAGCTTGTTGGTGCAGGACGAAGGCAGATAGCCGCCGTCCCCTGCCCATTCTGCCAGGATGGTCCGAACCCCCGCTCCGGCTCCGTCGGCGATGGTGTAGCCCATCTGAGCGTAGCCCGTGGGGCGGGTGTTGTCGGAGCCGAGAACGGTGCCGTCAAGTTTGAAGAGGATGCTCTTGCCCGGTATCGGCGTGTTGTCCATCTTCCAGAGCCAGGCCTTCAGGATGCGGTACGAAGCGATGGGGCCTGTGCGGTCTATGCCCGACATCTTTGTGGCCCAGGTCTGAGCGTTGAGTATCGCGTCGTCCGTACTCGGTGAGTATTCGGCATCACCGTGGAACGCGCCGTTGATGGTTCTGGTTGCCGGTCCGTCAGCGATGACCCACAGATACTCGGCCAGTCCGTCAACGTTCGTCACGCCGGAGCCGACAAGCGTGCCGTCAACGCTGAAGTGGACGGTCCGGCCCGGCAGCCATGCGTTGTCGGTTATTCGCTTCAGCTTGGCTCGGAGCGAGACGAGCTCACCGATGGTGCCCGTTCGATCGAGCACGTACAGCGACGAGCCGATGCGCGGGATCGTGAAAAACCGAACGTTGTTCAGCTCGTTGGTTTCCGACACGCCGTTTTCGTAGTCCACCTTGAGCCAGAGGGTGTCGGAGGTAACCGGCGCAGGCGCTGTCAGGTCAACGCTCGCCCCGTCGAATGCGCCGAGCGACGGCACATCGGCGGTATCCATGAGGACGGCTCCCGACAGTGCCGGATCGCGGTCGTAGAGACCAACTTTGAACGATCCGCAACCTGTGTCGCCGACGTTGAACACGGTGACGGTGCCCTGGCCGGAGCCGTCGGCCTGCCATTCCCACAGAAAGTCCTCGGTGAGCTGCAGGTCGGTGCCTGCAACGGTTTCACCATGGTAAATCGTGCCCACGCTGCCGGGCTCGATGCCCCAACCGCCGTCTACGTTGATGCCGCCGGTCGGCTGCCAGGTCTGACCAGGATTGGTGTAGACGGCAACGCGCCCGCCTCCGCCGCCACCTACGTTCGTCGCCACATAATAGGCGCTGCCACCGTTGGCGTAGATCGCGCCACCGCCGACGACATCGTTGGCGACCAGAAGCACCGATCCGCCGCTGCCGCCGGCGCCATCATATGGGGACTGCCGTCCCCCGGCAAGTATCTGGCCGTCAATCTGGATCGTCCCGGGCGTGGTCAGGTTGACCCGTCCACCGCCTGCACCGCCCGTGCCTCCAGGGGTGTTGCCGCCGCCGCTGCCGAGATGCAGCGGCATTTCGCGAGCGCCGTAGGTCAGGGTGTTGTAGCCGCCTGCACCACCGTAGCCGCCTCCCGCGCCGTTCGTTCCACGACCGGGTCCCACTTCGGCTGGAAGTCCCTTTCCTTCTACGTTGATCTGCGACCAACCGTCGGCGTAGATCGCACCATCGGCGATCACCTGGAGACCCTCGGGCGACGCGGGCGGATGGCTAAGGACGGAGCTGTAGAGACCGAGCGTCCGCACGGACATGCGTTGGAGACTGCAATCGAGTTCGACTTTCGCGCTATACAGGTTGAAGTCCACGTCAGGTATGGTTAGCGCCGGCTGCTTCGTCCATCCCTCGCGCAACTCATTGGAGAAGTCCAGGGACTTCGTTCCTGTGCCGGTGTCGTACCAGTAACGCGTGCCCGGACCGGCGTAGTAGCCGGAGTTCGCAACGATACCGTAGCCGCCGCGGCAGTACACCTGGTTGGTGAATGTGCTGGACCCGTAGTTCAGTGCGACGCGCCCGCCTCCTCCGCCGCCTGCCGTTGCGGCCGGATCGATACCGGAGGTGTCAACGTTGCCGCCGTCGGCAAATATCGAGCCGCTGCCCGCAAGCGATGCGCAGGTTATCTGAACGGAACCGCCCGAGCCTGCGCCTGCCCTCACCGCGTCGGCGCCCCGAGCCGTGAGGCTCCCGTCCAGCGTCAGCGTGCCGCCCACGGACAGATGAATGCGGCCTCCGCCTCGGCCTCCGAGATCGGCGCCATTGCTGACGCCTCCGCTGCCGAGATCGGTCGGATTGGAGAATGAGCCATACACCGCCGCATTGCTTGCCTGCCCGGTGCCGCCGTAGGTGCCGCCCGCGCCGGCACCGGACCCGGCCCCCGGGCCCGTGGCCGCCGGGTAGCCGCGACCGTCAACATTCAGCGATGACCAGGCGTCCACCAGCATGTCGCCTACGGTCACGATGTCCAGACCCGCTGTGCTCCCGGCCGGATGGCTGATCGTGGAGCTCTGAACGCTCAGGTTCTTGACGCTCAGCGGCTGAGAAGTGCTGTCGAACTCGACCCAACCGCTGATCACCTGCAGATTCGTGTCGGGCTCCGAAATGGCCGGTTGGAACGTCCAGCCATTCCGCGAGTCGTTCCAGAAGTCCAGGGACTTCGTTCCTGTGCCGGTGTCGTACCAGTAACGCGTGCCCGGACCGGCGTAGTAGCCGGAGTTCGCAACGATACCGTAGCCGCCGCGGCAGTACACCTGGTTGGTGAATGTGCTGGACCCGTAGTTCAGTGCGACGCGCCCGCCTCCTCCGCCGCCTGCCGTTGCGGCCGGATCGATACCGGAGGTGTCAACGTTGCCGCCGTCGGCAAATATCGAGCCGCTGCCCGCAAGCGATGCGCAGGTTATCTGAACGGAACCGCCCGAGCCTGCGCCTGCCCTCACCGCGTCGGCGCCCCGAGCCGTGAGGCTCCCGTCCAGCGTCAGCGTGCCGCCCACGGACAGATGAATGCGGCCTCCGCCTCGGCCTCCGAGATCGGCGCCATTGCTGACGCCTCCGCTGCCGAGATCGGTCGGATTGGAGAATGAGCCATACACCGCCGCATTGCTTGCCTGCCCGGTGCCGCCGTAGGTGCCGCCCGCGCCGGCACCGGACCCGGCCCCCGGGCCCGTGGCCGCCGGGTAGCCGCGACCGTCAACATTCAGCGATGACCAGGCGTCCACCAGCATATCGCCGACCGTCACGATGTGAAGTCCATCCTCATCGGCCGCCGGATGCGTGACGCTGCTGCTGAGGACTTGCATCGTGTTGACATTGACAGGATTGGCGCTGCAGTCGAACTCGACATCGGCACCGATCACGGACAGATTGACGTCGGTGGCAGCGATAGCCGGTTGGAACGTCCAGCCACTCCGCGAGTCGTTCCAGAAGTCCAGCTCGGCCGTCGGCGATCCGGCGGCCTTCCAGTAGCGGGTTCCGGCGCCGCCGTAGGCAACCTCTCCCATATTGATGCCGTAACCGCCACGACAGTACACCCCAGCCGAGTTGGTTTTGGTGGCGTAGTGGAGCGCGACGCGCCCACCGCCTCCGCCTCCCGCAATCTCGTCGGCGGGCACTCCCGTAGCGTCAACATCTCCCCCGTCCGCCAGGATGTATCCACTGCCGGCGTAGGTGTCGCAGGTGATGTGGACGGCTCCGCCCGATCCGGCTCCGGCCGCGGTCGCATCGTTCCCTCTTGCGACCACGCTGCCGGAGTTGTCGAAGGTGCCGCCGCAGGTGATGCGGACCAGTCCGCCGCCTGCTCCGCCGGAATAGCCGGGTCTGGCGGCGCCGCCGCTGCCCAGTTCGGCGGGAGAAGCATACGAGCCATAGACAGGGGCCGTACTGCCGGACCCCGTGCCGCCGTAGGTGCCGCCCGCGCCTGCGACCGAACCCACACCGGGCCCTGTGCCCCCCTGATGGCCGCGACCGTTGACGTTGATTTGCGACCACGGATCAACAACAACGTTCCCGGTGATGTTAAGCCACAGCCCATTGGCGGAATCCGCCGGGTGGGTCAGCACGCCGGAGTTCAGCGTGATGCTGTTGTAGTTGCCCACACCTGGTGAGCAGTCAATGGTCAGCGTGCATCCGCTGACGACGATGTCCTCACCGACATACTGCGTGGTGTTGATCGTCGTGTCGGTCGTGAAGGTGATGCCGACGGCCGGAAGGACAGGCGCCGCCAGCAACGCCACCAGTGTCAGCAGCGTCAAGTGCCGCTTCTCGACTGGTAGGCGCAACAGCCTCATCATATCGTGTGTCTCCTGTTATGGCCGGCTCAGATTCCTTGACCAACCACGTCTCTATTAGGATATCTTATCCGGCGCTCAGGCGTAGTCCTCTTGCCCTTCTGGAAACTCCGTGTGGTCTCCACAACGACCCCGAACCGTCCAAGAACATGCGTGGCAGAGCATCCGTAACCGGCGCCGGCGCCTATCCGTTCCGCTCGGAGCACGCTCGAGCGCCATGTACCCGGTCTGCCTCGAACATGGCCAGGATGTTCCGAATCGGGATGCCGTCGTGCAGCGAGTGATCCGAGGCAAGCACGTATCCTCCCCCGGGCGCGGCCGTCTCGATGGCGGCCTCCACCTCCGCGGCGACATCCTCAGGAGTGCCGAAAGGCAGCGTCCGCGAGGAATCGATGTTTCCGATCAGGCAGAAACGCCGCCCATACTCGCGCTTCCCCCCACATTCCAGTCGCTCACCATGCCCAACTGCATTGTACCGCACATGGGCCAATCTCCTGCATACGTTTGGAGCCTTGTTTGCCGCGCAATGGACCATAATACGCAACCGGCACTGAGCCATTGGGTCCACACGCCAACCCCAGACCCGAGGCCCGATCGGATGAGTCTGACACACGCGACAAGGAGGATCAGGTGCAAAGAGAGATGCCGTTTGGCCAGGGCAAAGCAGCAGCCGCGAGGACGATGCCAGGCTTCGCGCTTCCGGCGCAGATACCGCTGGAGGACCTGTTCGGCAACCCCGAGAAGGCAATGCCGCAGCTTTCGCCTGACGGGCAGCGTCTGGCATACCTGGCTCCCGACGAAGGCGTTCTCAACGTTTGGGTCAAGACGGTGGGGAGCGAAGACGACAGGGCGGTGACGCGCGATAGACATCGAGGCATCCGCAGCTACTCCTGGGCCTACGATGGCCGACACCTGCTGTACCTTCAGGATGCCGACGGCGACGAGAACTGGCACGTGTGGTCCGTGGACCTGGAAGGAACGGCGATCCGGGACATGACGCCCTTCCTTGGCGCCCAGTCGTCGCTGGTGGCCATGGAGCCTGGTCACCCCGACACGATCATCGTGTCCATCAATGTCCGAGATCCAAGGTTCCACGACGTCTACAGGCTGACGCTCTCGACGGGAGCGCTGGAGATGATCGTTGAGAACCCCGGCGATGTTGTCGGCTGGTATGCCGACGCCGATCTGCGCATTCGCGCGGCGATGGCCGCAACGCCGGAGGGCGGATTTGAGCTGCGCGTTCGCTCGTCGGACCGCGAGGAGTTCCGGGCGATCATGACGTGGCCGGCCGACGAGGAAGGGCACGCCCACGCTCTCACGCTTGACGGCAAGGGTATCTACATTTCAAGCAGCCTCGGCGCCGATACCGCTGAGCTCCGCCTGCTCGACCTCGCCACCGGTCAGGAGACCACCCTCGCATCAGACCCGCGCGTGGACGTTGACGACGTTCTGGTGCATCCCACAGAGCGGACGGTTCAGGCGGCTGGTTTCACCCGTGATCGCCTTCGCTGGACGGTGCTCGATCCACGTGTCCAGGCCGACTTCGACCGGCTTCAATCCGCCCAACCCGGTGACCTGCACGTCGTGAGCCGCGATCTTGCCGATCGGCTGTGGATCGTGCTGTATGTCAACGATGCCACACCGGCCGCCTATTACGTCTACGACCGGGCCGGCGGCGATCTGCGCTTCCTGTACACGACGCGGCCGGCGCTGGAGCATGCCACTCTCGCCGAAATGTGCCCGGTTGAGATCATCGCGCGGGACGGGCTGATCCTCACGTCGTACCTGACCTTGCCGCCAGGCATCGAGCCGCGGAACCTGCCTCTGGTCCTCAACGTGCACGGCGGCCCCTGGGCACGCGATGTCTGGGGCTATCATCCCGAGGCGCAGTGGCTGGCCAATCGGGGGTTCGCATGCCTGCAGGTGAACTTCAGAGGCTCCGCGGGGTTCGGCAAGAGGTTCCTCCATGCCGGCGACCGCGAATGGGGCGCGCGGATGCACGACGACCTCATTGACGCGGTCAACTGGGCCGTCGGGCAGGGATACGCCGATCCGAAGCGCGTCGCCATCTACGGCGGGTCCTACGGCGGCTATGCGGCGCTCGTCGGCGCGGCATTCACGCCTGATGTCTTCGCGTGCGCTGTGGACCTCGTCGGTCCCAGCAGTCTCCGCACGCTCATCGCCTCCATCCCGCCCTATTGGGAGCCGCTGAAGCGAATGTTCACGCTGCGCATCGGAGACCCTGAGACCGAGCCGGAGTTCCTCGATGCCCGCTCGCCGCTGCATCGGGCCGACGCCATACGCTGTCCCATGCTGATCGCTCAGGGGGCCAACGACCCGCGGGTCAAGCAGGCCGAGAGCGAGCAGATCGTGGCGGCTTTGCGGGAGCGCGGCACGCCCGTCGAGTACATGCTCTTTGAAGATGAGGGTCATGGCTTCGCTCGTCCCGAGAACCGGCTGAAGTTCTATGAGGCCGCCGAGCGCTTCCTGAAAGAGCATCTTGGAGTGACCGCAACTCAGCCGTAAGGGAGCAGGTACCGGAGCGAACCACGAGGAGGTGACATAGCGATGATGTCAACGGATTCGTCGGATCGGGGCGTCAGTCGTCGAGGGTTTCTTGCGGCGACGGCAGCGGTCGCGTCCGGTGCGGTGACCGCCGAACACGGCAAGCGGCCCAACATCGTGATGATGATGACCGACGACCAGCGTGCCGACGCGATGAGCTGCGCAGGGCATGCCATCTTGCGCACACCGAACATGGACAGGATCGCGCGCGAAGGTCTTCGCTTCCGCAACGCGTTCGTCACGAACTCCCTGTGCGCCCCGAGCAGAGCGACCCTGCTGACGGGCGTATACTCCCACACCCACGGCGTCACCGACAACAAGGATCGCGCCATCAGGCCCGGATTGCCCATCCTGCCGGAAATGCTCCGTGCAGTGGGCTATGAGGTGGCATTCTGCGGCAAGTCGCACATCTCCGGCGCGCTTCGTGATCGAAAGTGGGACTACTACTTCGGCTTCAAGGGCCAGGGGCGATACCATGCTCCCATGATCGCCGAAGGCGCCGACGGCAAGGACGAGCGCCATGAAGGCTACATGGATGACGTGGTGACCGACCATGCCGTCGCGTGGCTGAAGCGCAAGCATGACAAGCCGTTCTGCCTCTTCCTCTGGTTCAAAGCGCCCCATCGGAGTTGGGTACGGGCGCCGCGTCATGCGGACCTGTTCAAGGACGCCCGCGTTCCCGTGCCCCACACGTGGAACGATGACAAGCTCGGCTGGCCAGGCAAGCCTCTGGCGTTCGTCAAGGCCGACAACAAGTTCGGCAACGCTCCCGATGTTCAATCCTTCGAGAAGGTCATCAAGGATTACTGCTCCACATTGACCGCGGTGGACGAGAATGTTGGGAAGGTGTTGACGGCTCTCAAGGAGACTGGTGCGCTCGACGACACCGCGATTCTCTACACCTCCGACAACGGCTTCTTCCTCGGCGAGTGGCACCTGTACGACAAGAGGCTGATGCACGAACCGTCCATACGCGTGCCGTGTCTCATCCGATATCCCAAGCGCATCCAGCCCGGAACCGTGTCGGACGCCATGGTGCTGAACGTTGACATTGCGCCGACGGTGCTCGAGCTTGCCGGAGCGCCGCGGCCGAGCCATCTCCATGGCCGCAGCACGGTTCCGCTGTTCGCCGGCAAGCCGACGCCCTGGCGCAAGGACTGGTTCTACGAGTACTTCGAGTACCCGGCGGTGCACAGCGTCCGCAAGCATCGGGGCATCCGCACCGATCGCTACAAACTGATCCACTACTACGAAACCCCAGAGGAATGGGAGCTATACGACCTCCTCTCGGATCCGGGCGAGGAACGCAACCTCGCAGCCGATCGTACCTACGAAGGTCTCAAGCGGCGTCTGCAGGGTCGGATCCGGCAGTTGATGGCCGAAACGAAGTACCGAGAGCCCGCGACGTAGAGCAGCCCCACTGGTTGAGCAGCCCGGCGCGCGGCGCGGTTCCCGCAGCCTGGCCGCGCATTCCGTTCGCGCCGGGCGTATCGAAACCGAGGGGCTGCAACATCCGCTGACCTGCCCGATACGGCTCGCCGGCGGGCCGTTACCCCCGCCCCCTCCGGCGGGCGGGGGCAAGGGGGAGCGGGGGCGTCGCCATTCATCCCTCACCCAGCCTCTCCCGCGCACGAAAGCTATCCTGCTGCGTAACGCGACCGTGCGCGGGAGAGGGGACAGAAG
>DYKI01000141.1 GCA_020722705.1 Chthonomonas calidirosea
GACGATGGATGATAGCCGGGCGGCGTTAGCCCCCGGATAGGCGCGACGCCCCCTCCCCCCTTGCCCCCGCCCGCCGAAGGGAGCGGGGGTAACGGCCCTACCTCGCGTTGAGCCGCTTGTTCGCCTCGGCGATCGCCTCCAACTGGTACGCCCGCTCGTTGTCGTGGCGGACGTTCCAGTCCTTGTCCTGATGCGCGAAGTCGAATACCCATAGCGCCGCGAACGGGATGCGGAGCTTCTGCACCTGCTCCAGCATGTCGGCAAGTTTACGCTCGGACTCCGCGGTGCGAGGTCCCTCAACGCCGAACTCGCCGATGAAGAGCGGTTTGCCGGCACGCCTCGACGCCGCGGCGGCGGTTGCCAGGCGCTCGGCATCCTCCGGCGCGTAAACATGGATGCAGAGCGTGTCGAGCGGATCGGGGTTGTCGCCGAGCAGCATCTCCGTGAACTGGGCGGGGCTGTCCTTGGTCCAACTCAGTTCCTTCTGCTGATGCCATGCGGTGGGCCGCGGGATGCTGTTGCCGGAAACGATGATCCGATCGGGATCGTGCTTCCGCACTTCTTTGCCGAACTCCCGCAGCGCGGTTCGAAACATGGTGTGCGTCATCTCATCCTTCTCGGAGCGCTTCGACGGAGTGCCGAGCGTCGGCCAAACCGGCGGACGATGGTCCTTCGCGTTCGGCAGATCCGCGGCAAGGTTGTACTCGTTCCCAAACTCCCAACCCCATATGACCGGAGAGCGGAGATACCGCTTGACAACCTCGGAGGTGTACTTCCGCATCCATGCGTGAGTCTTGCTCTTCGGATCGCCCCATGCGCTTGTCGGCTCGCCAACCAGATCGGGCACCGTGCTGAGCGTCCAGAACAGGGATGGGATGAGCCCCACTCCGATGCGCTCGGCAGCCCGGACGACACTGTCCATGCGCCGAAAGTACTCTTCGGGGTTCTCGCGATACAGCTTCATCTCCGCCGGCCAGAAGCCCGCAGCCATGAAGCGGACAAACGGGATGCCCCGTTCCCTGAGCTCACGGAAGCCCTGCTCGTACGAGGTGTCCGCCGGGTCCTTGAGGTGGCGCGCGAAGCAGTCGAAGTAGTTGACCCCGATACCCCGGAATGGTGCGCCCGCATGCATGAGTACGCCCTCGCGAACGTAGAGCCCCGGCGGTGCAGCCTCGGCGAGGCCGATATGGACTGTCAGCAGCCACAATGCGCCGATAAGCACGGCTATTGCCTCCTCGCAGGAGTATGCGTTTCCTGGTCGGGCATGATCAGCGCGACCCGGATGATGTGGAGCGGGCCGCCCGTGAACGACAGACGGAAGTCGGCGCCGTTGCAGGCGTCCTCGAAGCGTGGGTCAGGGAGAACGAACAGTGCCGCCCGCCGTGCTCGGGTATTCCCCAGGGTGACCGACGGCATTGCATCCTTGAAGGCTCCCGGCATGCCGCCTTTCCTGACGGTCTCGTCCAGCGAGTCGTAGTGGAGCTCCACAACGGAGCGGCCAACGTCAAGGTACTCGACGGCCACAAAGACGCGCTTGCCCCGAAGGCGTTCGGCGACCTCGGGAAGCACGTCGAAGTAGACGAAATGCTGCAGCTCGCCGTTGGGCGCGCTCCCCGGCGTCATGCACCAGACGCTGTCCACCTGTCGGCGCACCGACACCCCTTCGTCAGGGTTGTCCTTGTTGCGCATGCCGTCCTGCCTGTCCGGGTTTCCGGCCACGGTGAGCGCAGCCATCGGCCCGACAACGACCTGCTCCCACGTGTCGGCGTGTTCGTCTTCAACAGTCAGCGGACCGGGCTTCCGTCGGATGATCGTCCCTCCGCGACGCTCCTCGACGGCATACTGGGTGATGCCGATCGGCTCCGCTTCGGCCGCCATCGCCTCGGGGCTGAGCGACGCAGGAACGATGCGCCAGACATCCGAGGCAAACCGTCCCACTTTGTCTGGTCGTCCGATATGCACGCCTATCAGGTTCCCATCCTCGGCGGTGAAATACGGGGCTGCCTCGTTCCTGTCGGCGCGTTCATCCAGGGCCACGATCGCCAGTTCTCCCTGCCGTGCCCACGAGCCGGGCTCGCCCGATTGACCGCCTGACGTGCCGGGTTTGGGCTCGGCAGGGGCATAGCGCACCTCCATGGGGCGTGTCCAGCGTGTGTCCGGGTCGGTGACCTTATAGGTCACCCAGTTGTCCACACGCATGTCGTCAGCATACAGCCGGATATACCAGTCGGCCGTACCCTTGACTCCCGCCGTCCGGCTTCCGGCGGTCCCCACGCCGGAAAACTGGACTCCTTCCCCTGCGCCGTAGATCCGCAGGTTCGAGAATCGCACCGTCATGGCGAGCGGACCGCTGTCCACAACCTCCACGGTCGCATCATCCGTCTGAAGCGCGCCAAAGTCGTACCAGGTGACGTTGTCCTGGCAGGCGCAGAGATGGGCATATCCGGCATCGTGGCCGGTCGGACCGAGCCAGTTGTCGCCGCCCTCCGGTCCAAGCGCGATTATCCGCGGGCCGATGGCCTGACCTGCCGCCTCGAACACCATGCGCAGCTTGCCGTTGGTCAGGACGATCGTCGAACCCTCGCGGTGCAGCTTCACCGATCCGGTCTGCTCCGGACGTTTGCCGCCTCCGGTCCTCGGTCCGAAATAGACGGCGACCGAGCGTGCGGTCCGCGCATGAGAGGGCAAGCGAAGCAGGAGGTCGCCGCGCGATCGGTTCGCAGGGTCGTCCGGACAGAACTGCGATGGTATGCGGACCGGTCTTGCATGGCCGGTCCCGACAAGATAGGCTTCGATACTGCCTGTATCGGGCTCGGCGCTGATCCCCACCTGTTTCAGCAGCGCCGCAAGATCCTGCCGGATCCGGACCAAGGGCGTGGCTCTGGCCGCAGACGGAGGTTCAATCTGAACGATGAACCGGTAGGGCTTCGGCGACGTCCAGGGGTATCGCAAAGGCGCATGGTCGGCGGGCTGCTGCACGTTACGGTAGTTGCTCCACCTCCGCAGTCTCACCTGATCCGCACGCACGTCCGCCAGCACGCGCCGCGCGCGAGTGGTCTTCGCGGCCGACATCGCGAACAGCAAGGAGTTGCCCTGCACGGTGAGGGACCGGATGCGCTTGTCAGGTTGACCCACGACGAACAGGCGCAGCCACCACTCACGGTCGTACCATTCCATGCCCCGGCGTATCTCGACGCCGTCCTCGTACTTCAGCGTGACCGTCTGCAGCGCGCCGTCGCTGTACTTCAGTGTGCAGCGCACCACGGGCGTGCCGCCGAACTTGGCCTTTGGCGGCTTCGCGGCACCCAGAATGAGCACGCATGGTCCGGCACCCGCGACGCTGATCGTGGTCGGCTTGTCCAGCGGTACGGCGCCGCGCCCCTCGCCCTCTGCCGGATCGAGCAGCGTGAAGTGGATGCCGCGGGCCGTCTTGGGCCCGGGAACCAAGCCTCCCCACGGGCCCGACCACAGGTTGTTGACACTTGCCGTCGCCGGCTTCCGCAGATCCATCTGAACCCAATCCTCTGTCGGCAGCGCGTGGAAGTGGCGGCGCACGACCGGCGCTTCTCTGTCGCGGTTCGTTGGGGCCGTGGGCGCTGAACCGGCGGGAACATCGCCGATGGTCACCACGTCACCGACGCGAACCCCTCGGATCATCGCATTGACGCCGTCCGTGCCGATCACATATCTGTCGGACGCAAGAGCCTCACGGTTGATCCGGATCGTCTTGCCGCTGATGCTCTCGTGGGGGCTCGTCACCATGATGTCGAATGGCCCCGACGGCAGCTCGCTCCTGGGGCCTTCGGCCACGACCGTGAAGAGGTAGTTGCCCGGCCTGGCATAGGCAAAGTCGGCAACGTCGAGCGCCCGTGTGCCTCTGCAGAATGCGATCGCGGCTTTGGGGCCGACATCCACCTGCATGATCGCGTTGCCCAGGGGCTCGGCAAGCCACCGGAAGTTGTTGCCGCCCCACCCGCCCGACATTCCGCCGCCGTGGAACACGAGCAGGTTCTCCGTATAGTGGCCGGCGGCGTTAACCGTGCCGATGTAGTACCGCTCCAAGCATCCCCGCACGAGGTACTTGAGAAGGGGATCGCCCGTCTCGAGATACATGCGGATCCACATCTCCGGCACGCGTCCCATCTCGCCCCATGTCACAGCGCCGATCCAATACGCGCTGTTGACAGCTTGCAGGAGGAAGCTCGGGTCAAGCGTGTCGCCATCCAGCGTGTCGCCAAGATACGGGTACGAGTTGCGATACACGATCATCTCGGCGAGGCGCCAGGCCTCTTCCGCAAGGCCCTTTCGAACCGGGTCGTCGCGGAACGTATAGTAGTAATCGAGCAGAAACTCGCCGCCGTTGGCCGCCCCCATGGAGAAGACAGCCCAGGGCAGATCGGCCATGCCTGCGCGGTCATACAGGCAGTGTCGCGTCCACTTCACCATGCCGTCAATGAACTTCAGGTACCGCGGATCCGGCTCATGCTTGTATTGCCAGAGCATGGCCGAGGCGATTCCCCAGTTGAACATGTGGCGCGTTCCGGTGGCATTCGCGCCGCCCAGTGCGTTCTTGAACTGACCGTGAAGGGGATGCTTCCACACATAGCAAATGTCGTCGCCGTAGCGTTCCTCGATGGCCTCCGGTATGAGCATCTCGATCTGCCGCTTGAGTTCGGCCAGCCCGGCCGTGTCGCCGACCGACCATGCGTAGCGACACGACTTGCCCGTCTGATGCGCAATGAGCTGCACTGCTCCCGGATCGAAGAACGCCTTCTCGCAGCGCTCATACGGAACCAGCACGATCGGAGCCCCGCCGACAGGAGGTTCGGGGGCCAGTCCGAGGTCATGCAGGAACCGCACCTGCGACGCCTCCATGCCTTGTTTCAGCCAGGCCATGTCGTTCATGCGGGGTGCCGGCGGAAGGCTGTCCCGGTAGCGGGCCGCCAGCGAACGGAGCACGAACCGATTGGGATCGTCGTCCGAAGGCATATCGGCGTGATAGAGGATCCGGAAGGTCGTGGCGATGGCTACGGGAGCTTCGGGCAGTTTCAAGCGCGTCCAGCTCTCGGCGTAGGGCCACGACAGACAGAAGAACTGCCCCGGGTGATCCTCCAGCCCGGCGCAGTAGCTCGAAGCCACGTACTTCGCCGAGCGGTCGGTGACGAGCGGCTCGCCGAACTCATACGCCACGAACAGCCGGCTTGCCGGCGACCATAGCCCCACGGCCGGAACAGGCGCGGCCCCCATGGCCGGAGCATACGACCAGTTGTCGCACCAGTCCCCCCTCATGGGTCCCATCGTGATGGGATAAGGGTCTATGATCGGGCCGGGATACAGAATGCCATGCTGGTAGAACATCTGGCCGGGGTCGGCATCGCCGGGCAAGGAGCATCGGAGGAAGTACACCGGGCAGAGGTTGCGCCATGCCGACCGCCAAACATCCTCATCGAATCGCGCGATATCCAGGTGGAGCCGCACCCGGGGCGCGGGATCGTCAGGCTCCAGCGACACTGTAACGGCTGTCTTGGCGCCCAGTTCAGGTGTCCTGGTGCCCGGAGTGTCGAACCCGCCGAACCGGAGTGTGAGGCCTGTGGCGTTCACCTGCCTGCATGTCCAGCGGTTGGCAGAAGACCATCGAACCTCGGCCACCGGGCGCCATGCGTCGCCCACACGCGTTGCGACATCGAAGCCCACGCATGCAGAAGCCGGACCGACGGCTGACACCTGCGTGTGCGCGTTGCCGATGCTCTGAGCCTGAACAACGTCGGCATGCCCGGCCAGCACGACCGCCAGCGCCGCAAGTGTCCGCCAGGGGCAAAGGCTATCTCGGCCAGACAATCTTGTCATCATCATAGACCCCTCCAGCGGGTGGTTCCCGGCCCCCTGCGCTCAACGACCGGGCCGGGGAGCAGTGATATCTGCAGGACCGCTCAGGAATGCCTCGATGCGATCCTCGAGGGCATCCGCATCCCTCAATAGAGGAGTGTCCATCCCCGCCGACCGGACCACGTCGCGCGCCTCGGCCGCCCTTCGGAACTCGGCAATGGCTTTGAGCACACTCTGCGCGGTCTGGCGAGCCGCCTCGGTCTGCCTCAGTTCGATCAGAATGTCGAACTTGGTTCCCAATGCCCGGAACCGCTGGCGGGTGTCGGCAACGGCGGCCCATCGTTCGGCCGTCTGAGCCGCTCGCGCCAGATCGCCGCTGTCCCGCTGGAGCTGTGTGAGGATGCGCAGAGCCTCCGAAGCAGTGCGCGTGCTCCGCCTGCCCTTCACGGCCGACTCACAGGATTCGGCTGCGCCCTGAAGGTCACCGGCTTCGACCTGCTCACGCGCAAGGCGCACGTACAAGCCCGGAGCGTGCGGCCCGTCCGGATACGCTTCAATCGCCGATCGCAACATCGCGATGCGTTCCGGCGGGGTCTGCGCCTGCTGACCGGCAAGGCGTGTGTGGAGTTCCGCGATGCTCGATCCCCAGATGCTGCGGGTCCGCCGTCTGAAGAGGCGCTCCACCTCGCTTCGGTGCCGGGCCGTGACACCGTACACATCCGCCTCTTCGCCAGCGGCAAGCCGCCATGTGTTGGGTATCTCGCCCACATATGCCGAGAACGCCGAGCCGAATAGGTACCGCACCGGAACCGGCCCGTAGGGTCCGAGCTGCTGTCGAATCCACGCAGTGTCGTCGGGATAGAGATCTCCCCGGTGGACATAGAGATAACCCACCTTCAGCACCGCTCCGGACACCGCATACACGACGGGTATCGCCAAAGCTGCGGCAAGGGCCCGACGCCGTTGACGGGCAGATGCCTGCGACCCGAGCGTGAAGATCAGCCGCCGGTGATAGAGATAGAGCATGGCGGCCAGAAACAGCAGAACGAACTTGGGCTGCCACGCGTAACGGGTGAATACCGTCGTCCGATGAACCGCCTCCGAGACCATCGAATCGGACACGGTCTGAAGGGACAGAAACGGCTGTATGGCCACGCCCGGGGCCAGGTCCATCGCCCACCATGCCGCCGCCACAGCGAAGCCGGCCCAGGCGTTGCGGAACAGCGTCGCGAACGTCAGAGCGAGCATCCCCATGAACAGCGTTGACGGAATGCAGGCAAGGGCGGCGGGTGCGATGGGATACGGCTCCCACCCGCAGTAGAACGCAATGAGTGACAGGCCCGCCAAGACCCACACCAACGCCATGACAACGATCAGCCGGATGAGCACCACTTTGGCAATGTCCACGGGCTTCGAGGCCAGGATCGCGCCGATACCGCTCCGGTACTCTGCGGTGAGCAAATGGGCGCTCAGGAAGGCCGCCAGCAATGGAGGCGTGGTCTCCGCAAAGTGGGCGGGAAGGTTCTCACTGAACCGCAGCGTGATCAGGTTCCAGAAGACCACGAGCTGGCTCGCTGCGATCGGGAATACGAGTATCCACCAGTTCCGGAAGATCACCACCCGGAAGTTGTATCGGAGCAGTCGTATCATCGAGGCTCCTCCGCTATCCGGGCAAGCACTGCCTGCATCAGGAGGGGCCCATCATACGTCGAAATGCCTTCGATCATCTCCCTGATGCGCCGGCGGCGATCGGTGACGACGACAAACGGCATGTCGGTGACCCGATAGGCTCCAGCAACAGGCGAAGCGTCTGCCGCCCGAGGCGCATGGTGCGATCCCCAATCCGTCAGGACGGGAAAGCCGACATCCTCGCCGCGGGCGAGGGTAACGGCCGCCCCAACGTCGTTGGAGATGCACACAGCCACCGGCAGAACTCCGAAGCGCCCATAGGAGCGATGGAGGGCTCTCAGCCTGCCGAGGAGCAACGCCCCCTCCTCTGTGTGGGGATCCACAAGCGCCACAACGAAGACGCTCCCCGGAGCATCAGAGAGGGAGAACGGCCTGCCGCGTTGGTCAGGCAGCAGGAATCCTGGCGCGACGTTCTCGATGACCGCGTCTTGCCGGCTTATCTCAGCCATCAAGGGCGACTCGCGCATGACAGGATCGTGTCCGTCGCGAACCGTAAACCATGAGAACAGAACGGCAACGGCCAGCCCGATCGGCGTCGGGAACCGACACCACCATTCAGGGGACCGAAGCCCCATGCGCCCTCGGCGGTGGAAACGGGCTGCCACACCCACGAAGAAGACGGCGAGACCCGTGAACGCCACCAGGTTCTGGGTGTAGTAGGGGTAGTAGACCTTGGCCAGAAAAGCCTGTCCTGCCATGGCGACTACCCAGAACAGCCCGACAACAGCCCCCGCCAGAGGCGTATCGGCGACCAGGGCGAGTGCATACGATGCCGCGGATGCGAAAAGCAGGACCAGTGCCGCACGGCCGAACTGCAGGACAAACGCATCCATGCCAAGCATGGTCCCCGAATGCACCCATCGGGAGGCAAGAGCGCCCAAGAACATCGCCGCCGGCAGACAAACCACCTGGATGTAGGCTCCAAGGAAACGGGCTGTGACCATCCGCTCAGTGGGCTGCGGTTTGGACCACAGTATCGCGGTCGCTCCCAGGGCGCTGTCCCGCGTCGCCGTTAGCGAGAGCCAGTAGACGGCAACGAAGGCAAGGTACGTGCAGGCTGCATCTCCGGTCGAGAGAGCGGCAAGTCCGGCTCCGTGGCCTGCGGCTTTGCCGAGAAACCACCCGGACACGAGGGCGATCAGGATGGCGGCTCGCAATGTCGCGCCCTTGAGGCCGATCCGCGCCTCGGCCCATGCCAGCACGGGGATCGAGACGAGCCCACCAGCGGCTTTGGCATCATTCATGGCTGC
>DYKI01000312.1 GCA_020722705.1 Chthonomonas calidirosea
GCTATCGCACCGACGGCGACGCCGGTCTCATGCACGTTGGCGCACGGTACTACGATGCTCAGGTCGGGCGGTTCATCACCCGCGACACCGTCCTCAGCGAGCATCCGTATCTGTATTGCGAGCATGATGCGATCAACTGGGTGGATCCGAGCGGACATAAGATACCGGACTGGGAATACGCCACCGCAGGCATCGGCGCGGCCGGCGTCGGTTTGGGGTTGATCGTGGCTGTCGCGGCGATCCCGACTGCGCCAGTCGTACTGGTGGTAGGTGTGGGTGTGTTCGCCATTGGTGCGATCGGATTTGGGGGCTACATGATCGGCGACTGGAAGGCTGATCGCATGGGCCCGGGTCCGACCTACCTCCCGCCACCAACACCGGAGGATATCCGCCGGTATCGCGAAGACATCTACGCTGGTCGCTATCGCGGAGACATCCCCATGCCGCCGGGCGGCCGGTGGCGGCGTGTCCCTCCCGTCCTCCGGCGAGCATGAGGGTCGCAGATCGAACGTTTGGGAGTTTGCTGCACGCCGGCCGTCTGCATCAGGGCCGCACCACGGCGGCCGGCGACACCACGATGATCAATGAGGAACCTATATGAGCTTGAACGGCAGGTTAGTCGGCGTCAGTCTGGTCACCATCGCGCTGGTCGATTCCTGCGTAGCCGCGTGGGCATGGTGCGTCTTTGACATGCAGACCACCAAGGAGATCGCCATCGCGATGGCTCTGGCGAATGTGATCGTGCTCATTTGCTGTGGATTCGGTTGGCTGACGTGGCGGCTTGTGAGAGCACTTGTCACGGCACATCCACCACGCCTCAGAGCAGCACGCAGCGTCATGGCGGGCCTCTGCGCGCTGGATGCCGCCATGTGTCTCTGGTCGGCCTCTTTGCTCTCGGCGCGATCGGAGTCCATCATGTCCGTCGTCGCGCTTGTGCTCGCATTCGCCATGCTCGCGCTGACCGTCGTGTGGCTATGGCTGGTGCTTCAGTCCACGCGCATGGACTTGTCCGAAGGGTCGTAGGGTAGAAGGGCCCATCTCATGATCGCAGATGGGAGGAGACGCGCATACGTTGCGGGCGTCCTCGGCGTCCATCGGGCGCCGGGTGGCGCGCCCTCGCAGTGGCGACCCGGAGGCGTATCATCGGAGGTTATGCTCGATCGCTCGGATGTCGCGGTTGGGGTACTGCTAATGGGCAGACGGGCGACATGGACGCGATGGACGGAGGTGGGTTGGCGCACGACATATGATGCTCAGGTCGGGCGCCCTGGCTTCGCTCGGGTCCACGCAGACTTCATCACCCGCGACACCGTTCTGTCAGAGCATCCGTATCT
>DYKI01000142.1 GCA_020722705.1 Chthonomonas calidirosea
TGACCCACATCCCGGACGGCGGGGACGCCGTCCCTCCCGCATCGTCCCCGATGACCCACATCGCGGACGGCGGGGACGCCGTCCCTCCCGCATTGGGGCAGGAGCGCAGCATCTGCGAGCCGAAACGTGCTCCGGCACACCAACTGCACCGGAGGATCATGCATGCTCACACGCTTCCTTGCCGCCATTTTGATCGTTGGCTCGTTGGCGGCCGCTTCGGCCGCCGCTCGTGCCGACGATCTTCTGGCCGGACTGATCAAGCCGCAACAGGGCCGCAGTATGCGCGCCACTTCGACGTTTCGACTGGGGACCGACGGCAAGTACGATCCCAGGGCTGCGCCGCTGGGCGATCGAACCGAGCGGAGCAACTACGACAACTTCCGCGTCGCGCCCGGCAAGACGCATGTGTGTATGGATGTGACAGGACCCGGCATGATCACGCACATGTGGTTCACGTTCCTCGGGCCCGAGCCGCAGGGATGGGCGCGGCAGGGTTCGGCCACCCATCAGGACATGCTCCTGCGCATCTACTGGGACGGCAATCCTCGGCCCGGCGTCGAAGCGCCGCTGGGCGACTTCTTCGCCAACTGCTTCGGCAAGCGGAGTGAGGTGAAGAGCGTGCCCGTCATCGTCGAGGATGCCGACAGCTACAACTGCTTCTGGCGCATGCCGTTCCGCAAGTCGGCGCGCGTCGAAGTCGTCAATCAGGGCGACAAGCCGATCAACCTGCTCTACTACAACATTGACTGGATCAAGCTCAAGAGCCTGCCGAAGGACACGCCCTACTTCTACGCTCAGTACCGCCAGGAATACCCCGTCCGGAAGGGCAAGGACTACGTCGTCCTCGACACCACCGGAAAGGGGCACTTTGTCGGCACCGTCCTGGCCGTCCGCACGCGCAGCCCAAGCTGGTTCGGCGAGGGCGACGAGAAAATCTGGATTGACGGCGAGGAGAAGCCCTCCATCTGGGGTACCGGCACCGAAGATTACTTCCTGTCGGCCTGGGGACTTAAAACGACAAGCGCCCCCTACTTCGGCGTGCCCTACTTCGACCAGTGGGGCATCGTCGGCGGCCACACCAGCGCCTATCGGTGGCACATTGCCGATCCCATAGTGTTCCAGAAGGGCATTCGCGTCGCCTTTGAGCACTGGGGCTGGATATCGCCCGACGAGAACCCCGACAAGCGCGCCATGAGCTGGAACGAGCGTGAGGACGACTTCGCCAGTGTCGCCTTCTGGTATCAGACCGGCACGCCCACCTTCGACGCTCGCGCGCCCGAAGGCAAGGAACGCCGGCTGCCGAGCCTCGAACGCGTCATCGCCTATGCCCGCGACTTCCTCGACGCCAAGCGCCGCGGCGCGGGTCCGGCCCAGACCCAGCAACTGCCCTTCTTTGACGGCCCGCAGGTCCTCTATCGCCCCGACACAGCCGAAGGCGCATGGTTCGAGGTCCCCTTCGAAGTCAAGGAGAAGGAGCCCCTGCGGCTCCTGCTGAACCTTGCCGCCTCCTACGACTTCGGGATCTACCAGGCGTATCTCAACGGCGTCAAGATTGGCCGCCCGCTGGACCTCTACAGCGCCGAGACCTCGAGCAAAGAGTTCCACCTTCTCGACTTCTGGCCCGATCCGGGGAGCTACACCCTGCGCCTCGAGTGCACCGGAAAGAACCCCGCCTCAACCGGCTACTACCTCGGCATCGAATCCGTCCGCCTGCGCGAACGCCGCCCGAGAGTGAAGGAATGGGGTTTCGAGAAGGACCGTGACTGGAAGAAAGAGCCGGCGCTGCACGGGTAGGGGAACAGGGATGACGGGACAGCCCGGCAGCCGGAACGGGTCCACATACGCAAACGGGGAAAACTATGCCGCACATCTATGACAATATCGAGCTGCCCCTGCTTCCGTCGCTCCGGGACGCACTCGGGGTAGCCCATCGGGCCGACTTCTGTGTCGGCTACCTCAATCTGCGCGGTTGGAAGCACATAGGCGACCTCATTGAGGCTTTCGATGGCGGGGCAGGGCGTTGCGCCAGGGTTCTGATCGGCATGCAGGCCGCGCCGCACGAAGAACTGGCCCGAGCCCTCCGATTGGGAGCGACCGACGATGGTGTTGACCAGGCCTACGTAGTGCGCACGAAGCAGGCGTATGCCAGGTGCCTGCGCGAGCAACTGACCCTTGGCGTGCCCGCCGCGGAGG
Source organism: Chthonomonas calidirosea (assembly GCA_020722705.1). Taxonomy (GTDB): domain Bacteria; phylum Armatimonadota; class Chthonomonadetes; order Chthonomonadales; family CAJBBX01; genus JAAYVH01. The sequence continues at coordinate 2,194 of DYKI01000142.1, forward strand.
ACGAAGCTGCCCTTCGCCAGCTCGCACGCCAGTTGCGCGGCGGCAAGGTGGTCGTCAAGCTGTTCCTGCGCCATTCGCTCCACGCCAAGCTCTACCTCATGTTCCGCGATGATCCGTTGAACCCCGGCGTTGGCTACGTCGGCAGCAGCAACCTGACGCTGGCCGGTCTGATCAAGCAAGGGGAGCTCAACGTGGACGTTCTCGACGGCGACGCCGTGGCGAAGCTTGCCCGATGGTTCGAAGACCGATGGAACGACCGCTGGTGCGTGGATATCAGCGCCGAACTCGCTCAGATCATCGAGGAGAGCTGGGCGCGCGAAGAGGCCATACCCCCCTACCACATCTATCTGAAGATGGCCTACCACCTGTCCGAGGAGGCCCGGGAAGGCATCGCCAGTTTCCGGATTCCCAGGGGGTTTGATATCCTCCGAGAACACCAGCGTCAGGCCGTCCAGATCGCGGCCGGCCACCTCAACCGCCGGCGCGGCGTGCTGATCGGTGACGTGGTCGGTCTCGGCAAAACACTGGTCGGCACGGCAGTGGCGCGAATCTTCGAGGACGACCGCGAGTGCGAGACCCTCATCCTGTGCCCCAAGAACCTGGTGGGCATGTGGGAGATACACCGCGAACGTTACGGTCTGCGAGGAAAAGTGCTGTCCACGTCTCGCGCCATCAAGGAGCTGCCCGATCTCCGGCGTTACCGGCTCGTGCTCATAGACGAGAGTCACAATCTCAGGAACCCGGAAGGCAAGCTCTACCGAGCGGTGGCAGATTACGTCGAACGCAACGACAGCTTCTGCATTCTGATGACGGCTACGCCCTACAACATGTCGTATCATGACCTGTCCGCGCAGCTCCGCCTGTTCATCCGCGATGAGGATCGGCTGCCGATACGCCCCGAGGCGCTGCTCCGCAACATTGGCGAGACCGAGTTCGCCCGACTCCATCAATGCGCCGCCGACACCATCCTTGCCTTCGAGAAGAGCGACGAGCCGGACGACTGGCGCGAGGTGCTCCGGCGCTATATGGTTCGGCGCACACGCTCGTTCATCATAGGGAACTACGCCGTCGCCGATGAGCAGGGCCGCCACTACCTTCAGCTAGAGGATGGATCCCGATCCTACTTCCCCAAGCGCATTCCCCGATGCATCGAGTTCGAGGAGGACGACCAGTATGCCGCGCTGTACGGCGACGATGTCGTCGCGATCATTGGCAGTCTCAACCTGCCGCGCTATGGCCTGGGCAAGTACGTGGCCGACCCTCTGCCGACGCGCCCGACCCGAGACGAGGAAGGGATCATCGCAGACCTGTCGCGCGCCGGCAGGCGATTGAAGGGGTTCTGCCGGACAAACCTGTTCAAACGGCTCGAAAGCTCGGGACACGCCTTTCTCATGTCGGTGCGACGCCACATTCTACGGAATGAGCTCTTCATTCATGCGCTGGAGAACGGCCTCCCCCTGCCCATCGGCTCACAGGATCCCGGCTCTCTCGATGTGCGCGTGTCCGATGCCGAACCGGACGGTTCGGGTGACGAAACGGGCGACATGCCGGACGACGAGCCGACGGGCGGAACGACAGGGGCAGAGCTCTACGAGAGGTTTCGAACGCAGTACGCGCGACGCTTCAAGTGGATACGAGCGGCCATGTTCGACCCGTCACTGCTCGACGCCTTGCGCGACGATAACCGCATGCTGACAGACGTCGTAAGCCGGTGCCCCCGGTGGGATGCGGCTCGCGACGGAAAGCTCGCTGCGCTTGAGGAGCTCGTGGCGGAGAAACACGGCGGCGACAAAGTGCTGGTCTTCAGTCAGTTCGCCGATACGGTGGACTATCTGGCGGAGGCGCTCACGGCACGAGGGGTGAATCAGCTCGCCGGGGTGACCGGCGCCTCAGCCGATCCGACCGTCTACGCTCGGCGCTTCAGTCCGGAGAGCAACCAGGCGAGAGTACCCAACGATCAGGAGATTCGCGTCCTGATCGCCACCGATGTGCTGAGCGAAGGACAGAACCTGCAAGATGCGCACATCGTCGTCTCCTACGACCTGCCCTGGGCGATCATCCGCTTGATTCAGCGGGCGGGCAGGGTTGACAGGATCGGTCAGACGTCTGACACCATCCATTGCTACAGCTTCATGCCCGCAAAAGGCGTTGACAAGATCATTGACCTGCGCGGTCGGCTGCGCCGTCGCCTCAGGGAAAACGCCGAAGTCGTCGGCACCGACGAGCACTTCTTCGACGACGATCGCAACGACAAGGCAGTCGCGGATTTGTACAACGAGAAGGCGGGCATCCTCGATGAGGACGAAGGCGAGGTGGATCTGGCGTCGCGGGCCTACGAAATCTGGAAGAACGCCACGGCACGCGATCCGGCCCTGGCCAGGGCGGTCACAAATCTGCCGAACGTCGTCTACACAACCAGGAGGGCGACCGTTGCCGACGACCAACGCGCTGAACAGGGGCAGAACGATGGCGCCGCCGGGGTGCTCGTCTACCTGAAGTCCTCCAGCGATCACGATGCCCTTGCGTGGATCGGTCCCGACGGCACCCCCGTCAGCCACTCGGCGGTGCGCGTGCTCGAAGCGGCGGCCTGTGAACCGGACTGTCCGGCCGTCCCGCATCTGCCGACGCACCACGAGCTGGTCGAGCAAGGCGTCCGCACCATCATCAAGGAGCGCCGCTATGTTGGCGGGCAACTGGGCCGTCCGTCCGGAGCCAGATACCGAACCTATCAACGTCTCCGGGACTACGCGAGCGAGATTGCCGGCACGCTGATGGCCCACGTCTTCGAACCTGGTGAGCTCGAACGAGCCATCGAGGACATCTACCGCTTTCCGCTGACGACCCATGCTCGCGAAGCCTTGAATCGGCAGTTGCGGTCAGGAATCAACAACGAGGGGCTGGCCGAGATGGTCGTATCCCTGCGACGCGACAACCGGCTTGTTGAAGCAGTCGGCGAGCAACAACCCGAGGAGGCAACCGTGATCTGCAGCATGGGACTGCGCCGTTAGGATGGCCGTGACCATGAGGCATAAGCCGCGCCCCGAGAGAACACCGGAGGAGATCGCCCTGATATGCGCGCACTGAACCTTGAATCCGCCCGAGCCGCCCTGCAGGACTTCGACTTCTGCAGGCTCTTCATTGAGGAACTGGGATGGTCGCGTCCCATCATGCGGGACTCGCAAACCGTCTGTGTTCGCGATACCGAGTACCGCCTGAAGCACGTCGCCTCGCTCGGCGGGGTCATCGTCGCCGAGGTCCATTCGCCGGACGGCGGCATTCCCGGCACTTCGGAAAGCGCGGCGGTCCACGCCGAGGTCGAGAAGCGCTACCACGAGAACGTGCTGATATTCGTGGATCGAAGGCGCATGCGAAGCCGCTGGTACTGGGTCAAGCGCGAGGGAAAGCGGCGTGTTGCCCCCGAGCACACCTACTTCCGAGGGCAGCCCGGCGACCTGTTCCTCGCCAAGCTCAGCTCCATGACGTTCAGCCTCGAGGACTTCGACGAGATGGGGCGGGTGAGCCATCTCGAGGTCCTCAATCGCCTCCGCACAGCCCTCGATGTCGAGCGGGTTACCAAGCGGTTCTACGGCGAGTTCGAGCAGCAGCGTATCGCCTTCACCGAGTATATCAACCTCGCCGACGGGAGCGAACGCTCATGGTACGCCTCGGTCCTCCTGAACCGACTCATGTTCGTTTACTTCTTGCAGTTCAAAGGATTCGTGGATGGGGGCCGCACGAAGTACCTTCAGGAGAAGCTCGACGAGTGCCGAGCCAGATTCGGCCCGGACCGGTACTTCGCCCGCTTCCTGAAGCTGCTCTTCTTCGAGGGCTTCGCCAAGCCCCGCGCAGAGCGGACTCCCGAAGCAACGGAACTCCTGGGCGAGATCAAGTATCTCAACGGCGGGCTGTTCGTCCCGCATCGAATCGAGATCGAGCATCCCGAGCTCGATGTGCCCGACGTCGCCTTCCGCAACCTCTTCAGGCTGTTCGACACGTACACCTGGAGCCTGAACGACTCGCCTGGCGGCAACGACCGTGAGATCAATCCCGACGTCCTCGGATACATTTTCGAGAAGTACATCAACCAGCGGGAGTTCGGCGCCTACTACACGCGGCCCCAGATCACCGAGCACCTGTGCGAGCAGACCATCCATCGCGTCATCCTGGATCGGACCAACGGCGGCCCCGATTTGCCTGGCTTCCCGCCTCGGAAGCGCTTCGATACCATGGGCGACCTGCTCATGCACCTCGATGCCGACCTCTGCCATCGCCTGCTCCGCGACACGCTGCCCGGCCTGCATATCCTGGACCCGGCGTGCGGATCGGGGGCCTTCCTCGTGGCCGCCATGAAGACGCTCGTGGACATCTACAGCGCCGTGACCGGGCGGATCGAGTACCTCAACGATCCGGAGCTGAAGCGGGAGCTCACCCAGCTTCGGGGCGCGACGGGCAACCTGGGCTACCATATCAAGCGGAGGATCGTGACCGACAACCTGTTCGGCGTTGATGTCCACGAAGAAGCATGCGAGATCGCAAAGCTCCGGCTGTTCCTTGCCCTGGCGGCATCCGCCGACACGGTGGACCACCTGGAGCCACTCCCCAACGTGGACTTCAACATCATGCCGGGCAACTCGCTGATCGGGTTCCTGCATGTCGAGGAGCGGACCTGCCATGGGAACGCCACGCTGTTCGACGACGAGTACCACCACCTGGTGACTGAGAAGAACCGCAAGGTAGAGCTGTACCGCAAGACCACAGCCCACGCCGACGACCTGCGCAGGCTCAGGGATGATATCGAAGCCATCCGCAGGCCCATGCGACGGCGCCTGGACTCCATGCTGGTGGACGAGTTCGGAAGCCTCGGCGTGCGTTTCGAGCAAGCGACCTGGGACGCTGCCAGGGGCAAGGAAGGACCCGCCCGCAAGCGGCGCATTGAGCTCGGCGACATCGAGGTGCTCAAGCCTTTCCACTGGGGCTTCGAGTTCGACCAGACAATGCAGCGAGGCGGCTTCGACGTCATCATCACCAATCCGCCGTGGGACACCCTGAAGCCCAACGCCAAGGAGTTCTTCATCGAGCATTCCGCGCTCGTGAAGAAGAACGCCATGACCATCAAGGACTTCGAGAAGGAAAAGGCGCGGCTGTTGCAGGACCCCGAAGTGCGCGAGGCATGGCTCGCCTACCTGAGCCGATTCCCCTACCAGAGCGCCTATTTCCGCGCAGCGCCCGAGTATGCCCGCCAGAGCGCCATCGTCAACGGCAAGCGTACCGGCACCGACATCAACCTCTACAAGCTCTTCACCGAACGCTGTGCGCGGCTGCTGCGACAGGGCGGGAGGCTGGGCATCGTCATCCCCAGCGGCATCTACACCGACCTCGGCGCCAAAGGACTGCGGGAGATGCTGTTTGAACAAGGCGAGGTCGGGGGACTGTTCGGATTCGAAAACCGGAAGGCAATCTTCGCCGGTGTGGACAGCCGATTCAAGTTTGTGGTCCTGACATGGCGGAAGGGCGGGCACACCGCTTCATTCCCGACAGCCTTCATGCGGCACGATGTGGAGGAGTTGAGCGAGTTTCCCCGCGACACAGGCCTGCCCTACTCGGTGGAACTCGTGCGCAATCTCTCGCCCGACTCCCTCTCGCTCCTGGAGTTTCGGTCGGACGAGGACGTTCGGATCGCCGAGAAGATGCTCCATTTCCCCATGCTCGGCGCGCAGGTGGAGGGCGGGTGGAACCTGAAGCTCACCGCCGAGTTCCACATGACCAACGACAGCCGGCTCTTCCATACGGAGCCCGGGCCGGGCCGGTTGCCGCTGTACGAAGGCAAGATGATCCATCAGTTCGATCATCGCTTCGCCCCGGGGAAGTACTGGATCGAGGAAGCCGAGGGCCGCCGAGCCCTGTTGGGCAAGACTCCGGACACAGGGCAGAAGCTGGATTACCAGGGGTACAGGCTCGGCCACCGGTCAGTTGCGGCCAGCACCAACGAGCGAACGATGATCGCGGCGGTCCTTCCGCCCGGCTGCTTCTGCGGCCACTCGCTGAACTGCTCGACTGGTTCGCTGCCGCCGCTGTCCACGCTAGTGGCTGTCACGTTCCTCAACAGCGCGGTGTTCGATTACGCACTACGCTTGCGCGTTTCGGCCAACCTCACCATGTTCTATGTGTACCAGATGCCCGTTCCTCGGCTCCGCGAGGGCGACCGCTGGTACGAAGCTGTCGTGACGCGTGCCGCTCGCCTGACCTGCACGACGCCGGAGTACGATGCACTTGCACGGCAGGTGGGCCTGCGCGGACACGAGGATGGGGCGACGAACCCCATGGAGCGCGCCCGCCTCCGCGCCGAGTTGGACGGCATCATTGCCCACATCTACGGCCTGACCGAGAGTGAGTTCGTCCACATCCTCAGCGCCTTCCCGCTGGTACAGGATGTCACCAAGAACGCCGCGCGCAACGCGTACAGGGATGTGGAGAAGGGGGT
>DYKI01000313.1 GCA_020722705.1 Chthonomonas calidirosea
CACCTTCTCCTACTACGCCATGAACCGCGAAGTCTCGCGCTTCGCAAACATTATCAAGGCCATGGGCGTCGGCAAAGGCGACCGCGTCACAATTTATATGGGACGCGTGCCGGAGATTGCGTTTGCCATGCTGGCCTGCGCCAAGATCGGCGCGGTGCATTCGGTGGTGTTCGGCGGCTTCTCGGTGGATGCACTGCAGGGGCGCATCGAAGACAGCCAGTCCAAACTGGTCATCACGATGGATGGCAGTTACCAGAACGGCAAGGTGGTGGAACTCAAGCGCACCGTGGACGAGGCGCTCAAGCGCTGTCCCTCGGTGGAGAACGTGATCGTCGTCAAGCGCATCGGCCACGAGGTCCCGATGGAAGCGGGCCGCGATCACTGGTATCACGAGATGTGCGCGCTTCCCATCGCCAACGGCAAATGCGCCACCGAGGTCATGGACGCGGAAGACCCGCTCTACATCCTCTACACCAGCGGCTCCACAGGCAAACCAAAGGCGGTCCTGCACGTGCACGGCGGTTACATGGTGGGCATCTGCTCCACGCTCAAATACGTGTTCGACATCAACGACGAAGACCGCTGGTGGTGCGCGGCGGACCCGGGCTGGGTGACGGGTCACTCCTATATTGTGTACGGCCCCCTGCTGATGGGCGCCACCTCGTTCATGTTCGAGGGCGGGCCGATGTACCCGTATCCGAACCGCTGGTGGCAGTGCGTGGAACGTTACGGCATCACGATCCTCTACACCGCGCCGACGGCCATCCGCGGACTGATGCGCTTCGGCGAGGCCTGGCCGAACAAACACGATCTTTCCTCCCTGCGGCTGTTGGGGACCGTCGGCGAACCGATCAACCCCGAAGCGTGGAAGTGGTACCACCGCGTCATCGGCAAGGAAAAATGTCCGATCATTGACACCTGGTGGCAGACCGAGACGGGCATGTTCATGATCACGCCCACGCCCGTGGTGCCGCTCAAGCCTGGCTCAGGCACGCGTCCGTTCTTTGGACAACAGGCCGAAATCGTGGACGAGGCGGGGAATCCCGTCGCGGATGGCGAGGAGGGCTACCTCGTGCTGCTCCGTCCGTGGCCTGCCATGTTGCGGACGATCTACGGCGACAACGAGCGTTACAAGAATCAATACTGGTCGAAATATCCAGGCAAATACATGACGGGCGACTCGGCCAAACGCGATGGCGACGGCTACTTCTGGATCATCGGCCGCACCGACGATGTGATCAAGGTTTCGGGTCATCGCCTCGGGACGGCGGAAGTGGAATCGGCGCTGGTCAGCCACCCCGCAGTGGCGGAGGCCGCGGCCATCGGAC
>DYKI01000314.1 GCA_020722705.1 Chthonomonas calidirosea
CCGAGCGGCGTGTTTCCGCTCGTGCCAGACTTCCCGCTCGAGGTGCGCCGCGACCACGAGGTCGCCGTGCACCAGTTTGGCAGCGGCAACACGAAGATCGAGCAACGCTTCCTGCTTGGCGCCGGCGCGCGCCGCTTCACCATCCGCAAGCAGTGGCTCCGCGACGCCGAGCGCATCGCCCTGCGCAATTTCTGGGAGACAAAGTACGGCCCCTACGGAGCCTTCACCTACAACGCGCCCAACGAGAACGGCATCGGGACCCCGCCCGTCATCTGCCGCTTCGCCAACGAGCCGCTTTCCTGGGAGATGGTCGCCGACTGGGCCTGCTCGCTCGGCGTAACGCTGATCGAGATCCCCCAGACTAGCCCGTCTTATCCGCTGAACCAGACCGTCCACCGCTTCCCGCCCGCCGCGCTCCAGACCGCGCTGCTCTCGCAGGTGCAGGAGATCATTCCGCTCGTTCGCATTCAGCCGCTCGAGCCCGGCTACTCACCGATCTACGTCTCTGACCGCCGCTGCACGATCGGCAGCCAGCTCTACCAGGCGCGCCTCATCGAGTTCGATGGCATCTCGCAATCGATCGGCAACGAGTCCGACGAGGCCCAGTTCACCTTCGGCAATGCCGACGGCGTGATGCGCGACCTCTCGAGCGATGTCGACCTCTTCCGCTCCGAGATCGCCTTCAGCCTGTTCCACGTCGGCACTGGCATCAAGCTCGACCTCTGGAAGGGCAACATCGTGAACTGGGCCTGCGACGCCGGCCCAGAGTTCCGCGTCACTGCAGCCGATGGCCTCTACGAGCTGAACCTGCCCTACCCCACGCGCAAGATCTCCCGCACCTGCTGGAAGCGGTTCAACGATGGGCAAGCCTGCCCGTTCGCCTCGCAGGGCGCTCTCGACTTGATCAACTTCTCCGAGGCCGACCCGACCCGCTGCGACAAGGGATTCGACACTCCGAACGGCTGCCGCGCCCACGGCATGAATGACTACTACGGCGGCATCGCGGCGAAACCCCAAAGCGTGCGCATCAAGGACAACTCGACCGGCGTCTGGGGCTTTGGCCGCTCGACGCTCACCTCGGTCTCGCTGGTCGCCGACTCGATCTACGATCAGGTCCTTCCTGAGATCTACACTGACTCGCCGATGCCCGTGAACGCCAAGATCGCCTCGGGCCGCGAGGAGAGCGACTTCTACGCCGCAGTGGGCATCGTGGGCGAAGGTCCGCTGGGCGCTTATGGAAGTGGCCACAAGCTCGACGGGCAGTACCATCACGGCTATCCGGGTTCGCTCGGACTGATGACCAGTCTGGGCCCGGACCCGAA
>DYKI01000143.1 GCA_020722705.1 Chthonomonas calidirosea
GTCTAGACACACAAACGCACATTCATGCAACGGCGAATGGGCCTGCTTTGCGCAAGGGCTTCGGGTCCAAAGCGTAACCCGGTGAGTGGCCAGCCGGGACGCAGTGGCACGTCAGCGCGGTTCGCAGCCCTCGGTCCGCGCTATGATGTCATCCTGCAGCGCTCGTCCAATGGAGGTGAAGTCGGCGCTATAGCCAGCCACGCGACTTGCGGCCGTTTGACCACGGCAGACGAACCAACAGCAACCGAGAGGACCGCTCTCGTTCACTCTTGGCGACGTGCGGCCATCACCCACCTCGAACGGCGCTGAGCGAACTTGCGCTGATCTATGATCCACCGTCCCCTTTCAGCACAGTCCGAGTGCTCCCGATATCCATGTGCCCCCAACAGCGAATAGCCCTGCATCTTGCTTGCAAGCACCATCGCCCACCAATGGTGCAGCCAACGAAATGTGCGCCTATCACGAAAGTCCATCACCGGATCCACCTCATCCGATCTCGCCGCAACCAATTCGCTCCGTCTATACACTTCCGGATGGCCAGGTCCGCGCGTCAGCTTGAGCCACAGTAGCTTGAAGTGCGTCTGTAGATTTGATTCCCCGGTCACTCGCGACACCATGTCAGCTTGCTCGCTTTTCACGCTCGTACCAGGAAGCTGGATGACCAACCCGAATGCCATAGGGGCAATCAAAGCTGTCCGAGCTAGCAGTCCCGTTCGACGGGTCAGCCATGCAACGAGGGGCGCCAACATTAGGACGGTAACCGGCATCAGTATGACAAAGTGCCTTGTGCCGTAGCACAGGCCACCTCCCCAGTTGGGCACCCCGTCAAAAACCGAAGCAGCATAGAGCGGAACGTAGGTGAGCCACATTATCGCTGTTGCCGCAAGGAGTGGCCGAAATCTGGGATCACGTCGCGCATGCCAGATGGCCGGTATGGCAAGCCACAGCACAGGAAAGTACAGCCACAGGGCTTTGTCCATGTCGGCCACATAGCCCGCTAGACCTGTCCAAGGAGCCGCAAACTGGTCTGACAGGGTGCCAGGCCCAGCACGCATCGGCGACCCTCTCTGTACCCAGTTGAGGGTGGCGGCCAATCCCGGACCAACGACCGAGGCCAGAGCCGTCCACCTGACCGGCGTCCAGAGCCGCCGATAGAGCAAGATCATGGGAACCGCAGCGAAGAGCAAAAACATCTCGTACCTGACCAAGCACAGTATGCCCGCAACGAACCCCGCGGGGATGAGACGGGCGGAACGGGATGCGAAAGAGGCGGTTGCGAGGACATAGAGGAGAGCAAGACCACACACCACTTCCGAGAAAGACGTATTTGCGTACACGAGAGCCATCGTGCCGAAAAGGTACAGGAGTCCAAGCGTGTGCGCTGTACGATTACTGGCGACTGCCGCCGCCTGCCGCCTCAGAAGGCACCACGTTTCCAGGACAAGGAACGGGTTTACCAGGCTTATGAGAAAGCCGGCGACGGCGTCCAGAGGAAGCCCCGCCAGACGACTGCTCCAACTCGCTAGCCAGACAAGTGGTGTCCACAGCAATGGCATGCCAGGCCCATGCACCGGATAGTACCGACCGTTGGGAGCTCTCCGGATCAGACCCGATTCCGGATTGCCTTGGAGGAACTCCCAGGGGATATCGAAAGATCCTCTTAGCGCGATCGCCTTCGCCTGTGCATACCGGGCCTGACCATCGCCGTGATGGATCACCCCACATGGAATGATCACCATCAACAGAACCGCGATGAGTATTGCCCCATTGAGTCGAGACATCAGGCGACGACCGGTGCGTCCTTGCTGGGCGTCTTGATTCATCGTTCTGCTCCCGTGTGTGCCGCGTTTGGCCTGCGCCAACCCGATGTACGCCGAAGGTCATCAATCCGGCGTTTGCCACAATCCGACGGGCCAAACTACTGCCGCCGCCGCATCTCAAAGCAAGTAGTCGTCGGCACTCCGCATTGCGGCGACAGGCCGGAGCACTCCGGACGTGCGCTCCGACGAAGAGTTCTCCTTCGCGGATTGCGGGGGTCTGGCGCGTATGGACCCGCAAGCGAAGCGCCAAGGGAGGGCGAGGCTCCCGCCGAGCCGATACCTCCGCCTGCTTTGCGCAAAGGCCCCGGTGACGGACGGATTGTCACCAACGACGTGCATGGCACGCTCCTCGCGGGCAGTCGTAGCATTCTACCCGCGAGGAGCGTGAATGAACGGGCGAGGCTCCATAGCGCGCTCGCTCGGGCTGCCTAATGCGTGCCGTGCATCTCGTTGTCGCCGTAGAGGGTCTGGATGTAGGCAATCTGGCCCGTGTGGTAGGTCATGTTCCAGTAGGCGGCGAACATCACCTGTCCGACGGTCATCACCATGCCCTCGGCGAACGGCATCGTGACCGTGTCGTCCATCTTGTCTTCGGGGAACGCCTCGATGGCCGCTGCGAGCGCCTTGGCGCTATCGGTGAGCGCGGTTGTTGCCTTATCGGGCGTGTCGAGCGCTGCGCAGGCGGCCTTGTAGGCGCCCCAGTCCAGGGGTGGAACGGCCTGGTCGCGCAGAATGCCCGTGAAGAAGCCGTTGATGACGGCGCATTCCTGTACCTGATCCAACGCCGACCGGCCAAGGTCGAGCGGCTTCCAGTCCTGCTTGTCGCCGGGCATGGCCTCGAAGTTGATGCGGAGGTTCTCGGCGGCGGTGATGGACATGCTTGATGCGGCCGGCTTGATGGTGGTCAATGGGCTCTCCTGTTCATGGATGGGACGGACTGGATGACCGTCCGTTGAGACACCGATACATACGAAACGGTGCGGCAGAGGGTTCGCGGATCGCCCGGGAGGTAGAATGCCAAGGAGAGCGAGTGAGGGGTGTTGCACATGACCGACATGGCAACCATCCAGCAAGCCGTTGAGATCCTGGTCCGGGAAGCGGATCCGCTCCGGATCATCCTTTTCGGGTCGCACGCCCGCGGCGATGCGGGACCGGACTCGGACGTGGACCTGCTGGTCGTGGCCAGGCATCTCGAGGCTCCGCGGCGCGAGATGGTCCGCCTGAGGCGCTCTTTGAGCCCCCTGCGGATTCCCGCGGACGTGCTGGTTACCGACGAGGCGACCCTGGCCTCATCGTGGGCCAACTTTCCGGGATCGTGTCTCTACGATGCCTTGCGCGAAGGGAAGGTGCTCTATGCCTTGGATCGAGCAGGCGCGGCTCCTGCTTGAAAAGGCTCGCAACGACGCGGTCATCGTCCGCCGATCACTGACCGATCCGGAGATCGCCGACGAGATCGCGGGCTTCCACGTGCAGCAGGCTGCCGAAAAGTGCTTCAAGGCGGTGCTCTGCACGGCGGGGGTTCCGTATCGCCGCACCCACGACTTGCAGGAGCTTCATGATCTCCTGTCGGACGCGGGTATCGAGGTTCCGCCCGGCCTGGTCGAGATTCTCGACTGGTCGCCATATGCTGTCGAGTACCGTTACGGCGACTGGTTCCAGTCCGAGCCGATGGATCGCGGGCGCGCCCTGGAGCTCGTCGAGATGGCGTTGCGCTGGGCTGAGTCGCTACAGGGGCGCTCCGGACAGTAACGTCGTCGGCGCCTGGCTACGAGGTCGCCCCTTAAGGGATGCGCAACGTCCGGGGCTCGCTGGTTCAGCCGCTACGATCGTGGTTCGTGAAGCGGATCCGCTCAAGACCATCCTCTTGAAGGCGCCCGCTCGGTGGAACGTGCGGCGGATGACCTGAGCCTGAAGGCGATCGGGCCGCTTTCCGTGATCTGTAACCTGCCCATGTAGGGGTGCCCTCCGATTGTGCCGGTCAGATCGTGCCGCCCGCGACGGCCCCAGACCTCGTCGGGATCGAACGGGAGCGCCACATAGGCCTTACCGCCTTGCCTCGAAGTTGATACGGAGGTTCTCGGCGGCGGTAATGGACATGATTGATGCGGCCGGCTTGATGGTGCTCAATGGGCTCTGCTGTTCATGGATGGGACGGACTGGATGACCGTCCGTTGAGACACCGATACATACGAAACGGTGCGGCAGAGGGTTCGCGGATCGCCCGGGAGGTAGAATGCCAAGGAGAGCGAGTGAGGGGTGTTGCACATGACCGACATGGCAACCATCCAGCAAGCCGTTGAGATCCTGGTCCGGGAAGCGGATCCGCTCCGGATCATCCTTTTCGGGTCGCACGCCCGCGGTGATGCGGGACCGGACTCGGACGTGGACCTGCTGGTCGTGGCATCGGGTCCGGCTGCACGGAGCGACGTTCGGCGCAAGACCATGGCCGCCCTCTATCGTGCTGTGGCGCGCCTGCCGATCAACATAGACATTCTGCTCGCGACTCCCGGCGAGGTTGAGGCATGGCGCCCAGCACGCAACCACGTGATCGCTCGCGCGGTCCGTGAGGGACGGGTGGTATATGAGCGAGGCTGACTTGCACGAGTTCCGGGACCTGGTTGCTGTCGCGAAGGCTGAGCTGAAGGCCATGGGGGCAATGCTCGACGAGGAGGTCGTCGCGGATGCATTCTTTGGATTTCACGCGCAGCAGGTCGCCGAGAAGCTCCTGAAGGCATGGATCGCGATGCTGGGGCTGAAGTACCCGGTCACGCACAACCTTGCGCGGTTGGAGGCAGTCCTGAACGACGCCGGGGCAGATACGTCGGCGTTCAGTGATCTCTGCGAACTTACGCCCTACGCCGTTGAGGCGCGCTACAGCGTTGTCGGCTGGGACCAGTCGCGATTTGACCGGATGGAGACGATCCGTCAACTGAAGCGACTCGCGGACCATGTAGAGCGCTTGGGCGCTTCGCCCCACGACACCGCACCGGACGCCGCCCCGTAGGTGCGGAACAGGCTCTGCACCGATGGACCGACGGCGGGCGAACTCACCGGGATGCTGCAGAAGCGGACGTCGGACGTGCGGCAGGGGCCCTGGCGGCTTCAGAGCGCCGTCACCGTCCCGCATCTCCTGAGCGGGTGGTTCAGGGAGTTTCGGAGAGCGCCTTTCTCACTCCGTCGGCATCACCTCGACCGAGCGACGGACCCAGCGCCTTCAGCCGCTTCGGCAGGGCGCGATAGAGGCGATACAGGCGCATGGCACATGCATCGTCCGCCGCGAAGGCTCGAAGGCCCAGCAGCACGTCGGCCCGTTCGGCCTCGGGGTAATCGAGCAGATTGGCCGCATATTCGCGTCCCTGAGCGCCCCGCACTTGCATCGGCAGCATCGGCTCGCCGAGCACACGCTTCATCAGCCCTTCCAGCTTGCGCTTCGTAAGCTGTTCAGGGCGGACGCCCTGCGCTTCGGCCCACCGCTTGAACGGCTCCCGGTCGAGATCCCACGCGTACTTGAAGTGCCCGACCTCCGGCTCGACCGGGCCTTCATCGAAGATCACGACGCTCCAGACCTTCGACTTTGAAAACGGGAGCGTGGCCTTGAGGGGCTGGCCATCGGGTGGTCCGTCGGGCTTCATCATGACAGGCGATGGCGGCGACGGCAGGATGTGCACCTCGCGGTCGCCTCGGGGAAGCGCCTCCAGCAGCGTCCGCTTGTTGCCCGGAGCCGGGAACCGATCCGACATGGCGATGGTGAAACCCTCCGGGAAGAGCTCCGGATCGTGGGGCCGGATGAGCTCCTTGCCGACCTGCGCGATGGGCACGAGCATGTCGGCCGTCGAGAACGTCACCAGCGTGGGAGCCGTGATCGTGTCAAGCCGCCCGATGGGGGACACGGCCACATAGGCCCGGCTATCGAACGGCACGCCGTAGAGGTCGCGAGCCTGGTCGGCGATCGGGACCACGACCTGCACCACCGGCAGACGCGGCTTATCCGAGCCCGGCGCCGGCCCGGCGAGCTTGGCTGCGGCCTCGATGTAGGCGGCGTTGTAGCCCCAGTGGATGGGCGGCACGTCGGGCGCGACCCATACGAGCGGGAAGGCGTCGGCGGCCAGCATGAGCGTCATCCAGCCTCCTGCGCTGCCTCCCTGGATCGAAACCCGGCGTGCATCCACGAAGGGCAGGGCTCTGACCGCGTGCAGGATCGCCTGATCGAGGTGGACGCCCCTGCCAAGCGGATTGAGCGGATGGGCATGGGGCGTGCACACGAGATAACCCCGCTCCGCGAGCGCCTTCCCGTTGCCCTCGTCAAGCTCGTATCCGGCATTGTGGATCATCGGCACCCGGGCCGAAGGATCGGTTCGCAAGATAGGCGGCAGGAATATCCGCACCTGTCCTGTGGAATCCTTGCCGTCCAGGCCGGGGTACCGAAGCTCGACGATGACGGAGCCGCCGGACGGCCCCATGTCGGTCCCGCCGACGAGCTTCAGGCGGTCGGCAAGCCGACCGGGCTCACCCGCAAACGGGAACAGCCGCACGATCCACTCGGGGGTTTCCGCCACGGTCGGCTCGGCGGACGCATCGGGCAATACGGCGAACACCATCATGACGCACAGCACGGCGATCAGGCCCAGCTCATGGGTCACGGTTTGCCTCCTTCATCTCGGGCATCTTTGCGTAGCATCGTCATCATCTCCGCGATCCGGCGCGCGCGGGTCTCGGGGCGTTTGGCTTCGCCCACCCAGCGCATGTAGTTCTTGCGGCAGAAGGTGCTGAGGCCCTCGAAGATGGCACGCGCCTCGGGGTCGGCGTCGAATGCCGCCACGAGGTCCGGTTCCATGGCGTCCACCTGCGGGCCTTCAGGCCTTACCATGACCTCGACTTGGTCGCCCACGGCTGCCTGATTGTCCCTGCGCCACACGGGACCGATCGAGAGGATCGGGCCGCTGTCCGTGATCTGTACCTTGCCCCGGTAGGGATGCCCTCCGATCGTGCCGGTCAGATCGTGCCGGGCGCGTCGTCCCCAGACCGTGTCGGGATCGAACGGAAGCGCCACATAGGCTTTGCCGCCTCTGCCGACGATGGCAGTCCGGAATGTCTGCTCGCTCATGGAACCCTCCCTCAACGGACCGCCCGGACCCTCTCGATCACCCGCTTGACCAGACCGGTCAGGGTGGTCGGATCGGTTTCGGGCACGATCCTCTCGGGGTGCGGATACCATGACTGCACGATCCACCGCGTCGGCCTGCCCCCGGCTTTCAGATACGTATCGGTCATCTTCAGCGTCTCCTCGGCGAACAGCGCGTCCGACTTCTGCCCGCCACGCTCCGAGTTCACGATCAGGTTGACCTCCAGTCCCTCCGCCCGGCTTCGGTTCTCGTAGTCGCGCACGCGCTTGAGCCAGTTGACCGTCGTGGCCGGCTTCAGATTGACCGAGAAGTGCTCGCCGATCAGGTAGTCGTACGGATTGTCAATGGTCACGCCCGTTATGGGCAGTTTCGCCGCCCGGAGCCGTTCGAGCGCCATACGATGGGCAACGTCGTAGTCGCCGTAGTCCTGGCGCTCCGGACCACGAGCATGATACGAAACATCGCCCTTGTAGCCCCAGTTCGGGAAGTTGGTCAGGTGCCAGTACTTCATTTCGGGATGCGCGGCATGGAACGTCCGGACCGAGCGGACAACCTGCTCGACGGCGGCTTCCATGGAGTCGAATCGCTTGCCGTCCTTGCGGCCTTGCGGATGCATCAGGCGCCGTACGGGACCGTCCAGGTCAAGGAAATCCACGCGCCCGCCTGCGGCATACCACCGGTTCAGCGCCGTCAGCTCGCTGCGTGCCGACCATTCGCCGTTGGTATCGTCCATGGGGCCGAAGTCAAGGCAGCATCCGAGTTCGACCGCCACCTTCAGCCTGCTGCGCTTCACCATCTGCACGAGCTTCTCAAGTTGTCCCGGGACGGGCTTATGCATGGTGCCGATGTAGAGCTTGATGCCCGCCAGATTGTGCCGGACCCATGCCCAATCGGCCTGTCCATCGAGCAGGTCGCCGACGCGGAATGTGCACAGCCAGACCTCGGGCCGGTACGGGACCGGACCGTGCGTGCGCGCCATCCCAGGGATAACGCCGGCAATCGCGACGAGCGCGGCAACGGCCAGGGGCTTACGCATGACCATGGCGAATGGCTCCTTCGAGGGTTACCGAGCGCAGTATACCGGCGAAGTGAGCGCTTGCCGGTACGTCCGACATCGCATCGCGGGGCTGACGCGGTCAGGTCCGCCGTCGCGGCAACTGCCGTTGTCCGGTTGCGGGTTGGCCGTTGCGGCGGCCATGCGCCTGCGGGACACCGGCCAGTGTGAACGCGAAAGGGATGGCGTGCGCGCCCATATCAACCCCTCGGCTCGGAAGGAGCCTCGCCCTCCCACGTCTCGGCGGCAGGGTCGTTACCCCCGCCCCCTCCGGCGGGCGGGGCAAGGGGGAGGGGGGCGAACCGCACATCCCTCAGCCAACCTCTCCCGCGCGCGGCACGTGGCGGACGACCGGGGTTTGTCATGCGCGGGAGAGGGGACATTCGGCTCGGCAGGAGCCTCGCCCTCCCACGTTTCGGCGGCTCGGCGGGAGCCTCGCCCTCCCGTGCCTGGGCTGTGCGTCGTTACCCCCGCCCCCTCCGGCGGGCGGGGCAAGGGGGAGGGGGGCGAACCGC
>DYKI01000315.1 GCA_020722705.1 Chthonomonas calidirosea
TGGGCGCCCTTGATCTGGTCGGCCCATGGGCTCATGGAGACCTTGCGCACATTGGGGATCATGCGCACCTCGCGTATCTTGCCGTCCAGCGGGTCGCAGCACCCATAGTAGACCAGGCCGAAGCGGCTGAAGAGCCGCGCGGCGTAATCCACCTCGAACTCCTTGAACATCCTCGGCGAGACTGTGGAGAACATTTGCGCGAGACCCATGCCCCACAAATCCTTGCACCTGGGCTTCTTCGGGTCGTATCCCGGAGCGGGCAGCTCATCGGTCCATGCGCCGGTGCAGTGGATGAGGCTCTGAACGCCGCAGAGGAGGCCTTGCTCTTCGAGCTGATCGAGCATGCAGGTGTACGCGTTGGTGAGACGATCAACAAGCCGATGCATGTAGTCCGGCCTGTCGGCAAGCGCATAACAGGCGCCCTCGACGCTCATCCATGAACTGATCGGGTCCCAGAGCGATAGGTTCAGGTCGGCTCCCTCGGCGCGGATTCCAAGCAGCCCGCCGAACAGCTTCTCGGCAACCTCGAGCCGCCTCTCGGTTTCGGCCACATCCTCGCTGATCTCCGGCATGCGTATCTTGTCGAGGTCGGCTTCCGTCTGGAACTGGTTGACGAACATATGCCCGACGACGGAGTTGGTCGGGTCGCTGACGGCGATCGTCTCCTGAACCTGGACGCCGACGCCCGTGTTGCGGATGGCCCGGTACACGCGGACGAAGGGCTCGACCACCATATCAACAGGAAAATGACGCCATTGGTACAGTTGGAGGCGGAGCATGTACTCGTAGTGGCGGCACTCGGGATCCTCGCAGAGGACTTTGAGCTCGTCGCCGATCTCCATCTCATTCCAGCACACCTGGTCCACCATGACCATCGGACGCTCGGGCTTGAGGCCGTTCAGTTTCCGCCAGAGCCGGCGTTTCTCCTCCTGTATGGGCAGTGCTGCGATCTCGGCGGTCTGTTCCGCCAACTCGCGAACGATGCTGACGTCCCTTTGACTGGGCATTCTGGCGTTCCTCTGTTGGTGATGGGTCACCCTCAGTTTCGGCGAGGGCGCCGGCCGTTCCTGCCGTTCAGCGCAGCAATGAGGCCGACAATCCGCAGACCCGCTCGCTAAGTGAATCGCGGCGTGCTGTCCATGTGCAGATGGCGGCAGTCTCGGCTATCTGGCGTCCGCGTCCTTGAGCGCCTGGAGCTTGAATGCCATCGTGCAGCGCGTACCATGGATCGAGACGCCCGCGCCTACGTGTGGGTCCGGACCGATCCTCTCGATCGGCGGCTCCGTCGTCGGAACCGCATCCGACCGA
>DYKI01000021.1 GCA_020722705.1 Chthonomonas calidirosea
TTGTGCTGACTCCTCTGTCCGACCTGGAGCCGACGATGTTGGGGCCGGAGGGTGTGCCGATACGGCAAACGGCCAGTCGGCTAACGGAGAAGGGGCAGGTGGTGCACAGTATCCAGCATACGGATTGGCTGGCGGTCCGCAACTGAACAGGCCCAATGCGAGGCACATGCTGTGGGCAGCCGTTTGAACTTGACTTGATGCAGGCCGCTGGGCGCGGTCGTGAGCAGTTGGGCACCCATGAGCCTATAACGCCCCGGGACCCTGAATACCAGCCTGACGTTGCGGACATGAGCCGACAATGACCATGCCGGTTCGTCGAGCATGTCCACAACGATAGCTCTGTTTGGACCCGACGATCGCCCAAGCACGATCCAACTGGCTCCGAGTCTCTGCGGTAACGATCCGTCGAAACGGACCTCAACAGGAACCTCACTAGCGGGCGGCAGCGACCAAGCGGCGACCTCTAGCAGATGCTTGCGATGTGGGGAGCCGGTGACCGTGGACACCCAGTATGTGGCCATGCCTTCGCTCCAGAACTCGATCACGGAGCCGTCCGTCTGTCGAACGAGCGAGGCCTTGGTCAAACTCTCCTCGCGGACGTTTGCTCGGGCGATCGGAATCGTCATGACGTTGAAGGGGTGCCGCGCTATCGTCAGGTCGCGGGGCTGGATAAGCAGACGGCTAACGTGCTTGTTGCGCTGTGCAAGCAACCTGATTCTGTTCAGAGCACTTCGTAGATCGGCATTTCCATGGGTCTCGTCCCCGAGATCAGGATCAATGGTTGACGGCAAGAAGCGAAGCGACAGGGCGTATTGCTTAAGAAACGGACTGTACACACTAAGGTCAAACGGGTTGGCAGACAGCCCGGGCACCACTTGACAAAGCCGACTTCCGCGGACGTTCGGTGCAACCGCGATGCCATTGTTGAGACGGGCCAAAGGCGCAACTAGGTTCATGCCAATGCTGCGCACAGCCCGGGCCTCGCCACGCCGATATGCCCAGTCTGACTTGGCGGTTAGCCAGCCAAGACCGCGCGCAGGGGCGACAAGGACGATGATACCGAGCAAAAGTTCCACCGAACGAAAACGGGCTGCTGTCCCAGCGGACCACGCAGTTCCGAGCGCGACGCCAAGCATGGACGTACACCACGCCGCAACGGTCCAGAGGTGCTGGGAGTTAGCCCCTCTCATCGACAGGCCTGGACGTCCAATGTGTACGATGGCCACACTGATCAGCAAGAGTGTCCCTAATGTGATGATAGACCGATCGCCGTTGCTCCAACTACTCCGTAGCGCAACGAGTACCACGAGAACCCACAAAGCTGCTAGCGCATAGCCACCAGGCCGAACGTAAAGGGGTCCCATTGCGATCTCGCCAAGGCTTTGGGCAATCAGGCTTACCGCATCTAGGGCAAACATACCGAGACCGTGAGAAGATCCGCCAGCGAGAGGATTGCTGCGCGAGTTCCCAGAACCGAGAAGCGCAACGTTCAGTCCCACGATGAGTACCGTTGCAGCCGCCCAAGGCACGAAAAGCTTCCGGGCCTGATCCCGTGCGTCTGACCAAGTGATCAGGCCGAGCGGGTGCACCGCGACCGCTGCGGCAGCGGGGAGCACCCAAGCCCCTGCGTTGTCAATCAAGCCCGTCAACGTCAGCGTGACGAATAAGCCAAGGCGCGACCACAGAGTCGGCCGTGGCGATCGCACAACGGCGGCGGTTAGCATTAAGGCCCAAGCTCCTAAGCACAGGACTTGAACGTATGGTGAGCTCGAAAAGAAACCGGCAGCGACGCTGCTGAACCCGCTTAACGAGGGCAGCAGGACGACGACCGCCAGCGCACCGACGGCTGGAACCCGAAGCGTCCGAAGTACCAGTACTACGGACGCGAGCGCCATGACTAGGACAAGCCACGCCACCAACGCTCGCGGTACGGGGTTGAGGCCGAACAGCGATCGAGCGAGCGCAACTTCGGCGCGGTAGCCAGGCATGACGTGGCCGAGATGTGGGACGAAGAGCGAGCGCACGGCGCCGTTTGCGTCCAGACAGTGCTCGATGGGGTAATCGTCGAGGCTGAAGTCAGCAATCGGAGTGCAGACCGCAAGCAACGGGATTAACATCACCGCCGCTATAGCATGCCAGGCCGCGATCTCCACAAGACGCACTCGGCTGCCGGTGTCCATCAGATTCAGATCAAGATGGCTGAGTAGTCGCACGATCAGAAGGATGAGCGTGCGAGCCTTGCGAACGCGACTGAGAGCAATGGGAAGCGGAGCGATCGAGAGCAGGGCGACAACGAGCAATGGGGCCCTGAATCGGTAGCCGTTCCTCTGCACGAACTCGAGCCCGATGCCGTCACAGCCGAGTCCCCTCAAGGCTGCGAATACTCGGTCGGGTGCGACAGTCAAGAGCAACAACCCGGCTCCGCACAGCACGCTCAAGAGAGGCAATACCACGGGAGCACAGGCTATTTCGTCAGTTCCGCAAGGACACCTTTGGTCAGTTGGGGCGTCTCGGCTCAATCCTAGCCTCCCAACGGTCGTATGAAAAGCCAGCTCATTAAGAGTACCCTAGAGAATGGCGCTCTGCGAGGAAGTGCCTATGACCGATGGGTCCGCTACGATTTTGCATTGCGCTGGGCAGGTCATTCGGGCAATGGCGGCCAATATGAACCATACTACCGTGACTACCGCGGCCGGGAGGAGGGCAATCGAGTTGGAGACACGCGAGACAACCTGTCGGAGTGACGATCAAATCGTCGTTGCTGGAGCCGGCGGCTTTATTGGCGGTTCGGTTGTAAAGCGCCTTCGGGATCAGGGGTTTACCAGAATACGGGCTGTGGACAGGAAGCCCGTCGGCGACTGGTATCAGAGAGTGGATGGGGTGGAGTGCGTCTGTGCGGACCTCAGCGAGAAGGACAACGCGATCGCGGCTGTCCGGAATGCCGTGGAGGTCTACAACTTTGCCGCAGACATGGGAGGGATGGGGTTCATCGAGCGCTTCCGGGTCGAGTGCTTGCGGAGCGTCCTCATCAATACGCAGCTCATCGAGGCTGCTTGGCGCGCGGGAGTGCGGCGCTACTTCTATTCGTCGTCGGCGTGTGTCTACAACACGGACCTGCAGAAAGATCCGGCGGTACGGGCTTTGAAGGAGACGGATGCCTACCCCGCCATGGCCGAGCGCGGTTACGGCTGGGAGAAGCTCATCTCGGAGATGTTCTGCCAGGAGTACTGGGCAGAGCGTGGGCTTGAGACGCACATAGCCCGGTTTCACAACGTCTACGGCCCGCACGGAACGTGGTTCGGTGGCAGGGAGAAGGCTCCGGCCGCCATATGCCGCAAGGTGATCGAAGCCAAGGACACCGGCAACGGTACGATCGAAATCTGGGGCGACGGCACGCAAACGAGGAGCTTCTGCTACATTGATGACTGCGTCACGGGCATTGACAAGATCACGCATTGTGACCGTCTGATTGCCACGCCGATCAACCTTGGCTCCAGCGAGCTGGTCTCAATCAACGAGCTAGTGGACATTGTCGAAGACATCGCGGGGACGAAGCTGAAGCGTACATACAACCCGGATGCGCCGAAGGGAGTTGCCGGACGCAACAGCGACAACACGTTCATCAAACAGGTCCTCGGATGGGAGCCCTCGACGCCTCTTCGGGATGGCATGCGCCGGACCTACGAGTGGATCGAGCAGCAGTACTTCGACCGCAAAGCCGGAAAGAAGGTGGTTGAGGACAAGTGGTAGCTTCCGGCGGGCGGGATTAAGCCCGCCTTGCTCGTGCAGCCCGCGCTCGGGCCGGAGTGGCCGGCACCGATGGCGTGACTATCAACGTGGGCGACTGATCGTTTCTTGGAGGCCCGCGGCATCTGGATTGCGTCCTTCGGCGCCGGTTTGCGCCCTAGACGATGCCGGAGCGCATGCCGGCTCGTTTCGGTCAGCGCCAAAGATGCGCCGCCAGGCAAGCGGTCGAGTGCGGCAAGCCGCGCACTCAATCATTGCGCCACCTCCGTGGGATTGTTGGCGTCTGCATCGGGGGCCGCGGCTGCTTTCGGTTGACAGGTCAGGTCATCAAACCTATAATACAACTTGCGCGTGCCGGCTCGCCGATGGGGGCATGGATCGGCGTGTCGGAGCAGCGACGTTGAGCGGAGATTGGTGACGATGTCGCAGGAGCAGCCTAACAAATCGGAAATCATGCCGTGCAGGCTCGCCAACTCGGAACCGCACCCAGGCGTCTCGGTTCCGCCGGCATCGCTGCGTGTGACGGCATGCCCGGGCAGTGTCTTTTACACCGTCATGAAAAGGGCTCTGGACATAGGGGTGAGTGCCCTGTTCCTCGTGCTGTTTTGCTGGCTCTACGTGTTGATCGCACTCTTGGTCAAGTTGACATCTCACGGGCCGATCTTGTACGTTCAGACACGTGTGGGAGCCGGCGGCCGCCACTTCCCGTTTCTCAAGTTCCGTTCCATGGTGAAGGATGCGGACGACATGAAGGCGGAGATTGAGCACCTTAACGAGGCGGACGGCCCTGTGTTCAAGATCAAAAACGATCCCCGCGTGACGCCGATCGGACGTGTTCTGCGCAAGTTCAGCCTTGACGAGCTGCCGCAGTTTGTTAACGTGCTGTTAGGGCACATGAGCCTGGTTGGGCCTCGACCGCCCTTGCCGACCGAGGTGGAAAAGTACGGCGAACGCGAATGGAGACGGCTCACGGTCAGGCCGGGGATAACATGCCTCTGGCAGATCAATGGTCGAAGCGAGGTTTCGTTCGATGAGTGGATGGAGATGGACCTCGACTACATTCGGCGGCGTTCGCTCTGGCTCGACCTCTGCATACTCATTAAGACCATACCCGCAGTAATCGCATGCCGCGGCGCGTGCTGATTGCCTGAGTCCAGCCCTATGGTAGACTAGGACCTCTACATCACACTTGGGCGCGAACCACGGCGCGAAAGGACCCATAGCACGCATGCAAACCGTCACCTGGTCCAGCAGCGAGATTTCACTGCGTGATTACGTCAACATTATCAAGCGGCGTCGGCTCATCATCGTTCTTGCCGCCCTTGTGATCTTCGGCGTCGGCGCTGTGTCTACGTACCTGACCAAACCGGTCTACCGTTCGGTGACACGGATGCTTGTTGATGCGTCCCCCGACCGGTATGGAACCTCATACTCTACAGATCCGCTGCTTAGCCAGTTCTTCATGCAGAGCAACGTTGGCGACATCAGCACCCAGATCGAGGTTATCAAGAGCGAGGGAGTTCTGTCGGCGGCGTACCGGGAGTCGGGTGTCCCGCCCGGAAGCGTGTCAGTTTCCGTATCGCAGGCGGGCGTGACCTCGGTGCTTGACATTGCCGCAGAGTCTCAAAACGCCGACTCGGCACGTCGGTTCCTGGATGCACTGCCGCGGGTTTATGTGAAGAACATCACGTGGAACCGCAAGGAGGAAATCAACAACGCGATCGAGTTCATGAGGGCTCGCGTGGTTGAGGAGACGGATCAGCTAAAGAGCGTTCAGGACGAGTTGCAGCGGCTTCGCCAACGTTCGAAAGTGTACAGCGTTACTGAGGGCACGAAGGAAATGGTGCGGCTCCAGGCTGAGGCTGTGCTTGAGGTGCGCAAGGCCGAGACCGCCATCCAGGTGAGTGAGGCGACGCTGCGGGCCCTTGAAAGCCAACGTCGTGCGTTGCCGGAGTGGGTCGAGACACGCGAGACGATAACGAACCCGGAGATCGCCAAGACCGAAGAGGCCATAGGCGCTCTACAGACGCAGAGGTCAGGCTTGCTTGTGCTGTTCAAGCCCGCGGCGCCCGAGGTTCAGGAACTCGATGCTCGGATTTCCGCACTGAAGCAAAGAGCATCGCTGATGCCGGCTACCATTACGACGACCCGCAAAACCAGGAACCCGGCGCTTGAGGCCATTGACCAGGAGGTGGTTTCCGCACGACGTGATGTCATGCGCGATAGGCTAGCGCTCGCTGCGAGTCGAGCCCACGCGGAGAAGATCAACGCGCAGCTCGCCGGCATCAGCGCACAAGACATACGTCAGGCCAGGCTTGAGGCCGAAGCGGAGAGACACAGGGAGGCTGCCGCGCAGTTCAGTCGGAACATAGACGACCTGAGCGTGCGGGGCAAGGCGGCCCCCGATCCGGTACGCGTGATCGCTGCGCCGCGGGTGGCCGTGAAGGTCGCTCCTCGGACCGCGAGCAACCTCTCGTATGCCGCGATTGTCGGTCTGCTGGTTGGTATCTGCCTTGCGCTTCTTCAGGAGTATCTGGATGATCGGGTCAATATCCCCGAGGATGCGCGCCGCATCATGGGCGTTCCGGTACTTGGATTCGTGCCGCTTGTGGAGGAATCGAAAGCGCGCCTCATTCGTGAGTCCCACGGAGGGTCGTTGCTTGAGAGCTACCGCGTCTTAAGGACAAACGTCCGGTTCGCAACGGTCGGAACTGAGAGCACATCCATTCTGGTCACGAGCACTGTGCCCGGCGAGGGCAAGTCCTTGACCGTTTCGAATCTCGCGGTGGCGATGGCTCTCGACGGCCGAGCGGTGATTGCGGTGGACACAGACCTCAGACGCCCGACCCTGCACCAGAAGTTCGATTGCGATCAGCGTCCGGGCCTAACGAACGTGTTGGTTGGAAACACCGATCTCGATGACGCGTTGCAGGAAACCGCCATTCCTGGTCTCCGCGTACTGGCAACGGGTCCGCTGCCGCCGAACCCGGCCGAGTTGCTGAACTCGCCTGCGATGCGCAACCTGCATGCCCAGCTCAGGGAACGCGCCGATGTGGTGATCTACGACAGCCCACCGTTCTTGGCGTCGGCGGATGCACAGGTGCTCTCTGCTGACGTTGACGGGGTCCTCTACGTGGTGCAGTTTGGAGAAGCGAGGAAGTCGGCGATTCGTCATTCCAATGACCTCCTATCACAGGCGCATGCCAACGTGATGGGCATCGTGTTCAACAAGATCACCTTGTCGGGCATTCGCGACGACTACTACTATTACGGCTACTACCGCTACTATCGCTACTACGACTACAAGCCTGCGCTCGAAGGCGGATCGGGCAAGCGGCGCAGTCGCCATTCTGAGTACGAGGCTATGCTGGCAGCGGCTGAAGGCAGAACCATACCCGATGACGCCGAGGAAAGCACGGCCATCGAGAAAGACAAGGGGCAGAACGCATGAGGCACCTCCTGCTCGTCATCGCGGCCGCCGTCCTGCTCGCATCTTCAGCGGTCGCCCAGACTGCCAATCCTCCGCCTCAGCAGGGCCCCGCGGTTGATCTGGAGTATGTGTTGGGCCCGGACGATGTGATTGAGATCGCGGTGCCCACGCACTCCGGCCTGGAGCGAACCGTCAACATCATGCCGGACGGTCGTATCACATTCCCGCGGGTCGGCGAGATCGTCGCGGCCGGCAAGACGGCCAGCCAACTGGCCATGGAAATCAAGACCGCCCTCGAGGCGACACTGAACAATGTGTCTGTCCTGGTGCTGGTGCGCGAGATGCGGGCCAACCGCGTCAGCCTCATCGGCGCGGTTCGGCAAGGCGGTACATTCTTCATGCGAGGACCCTGGAAGCTGATGGACCTGATCGCGGCAGCGGGCGGCCTCGCCACAAAGCCGTCGCGGGTGACCGGGCGCCTCATCCGGGGACGCACGGAGGTCATCAGCCTCGACGTTGCTGCAGCGCTCGATGACCCCAAGAGCACGGCCAACATCAGCCTCCAGCGCAACGATCTCGTACTGATCGAGGAGATCGAGCGGAGCAAGCTTCTGGTGAACGTGCTTGGCCAGGTCCGCCAGCCGGGCACACTCGAGATTTACGAGGGCATGGACCTGCTGGCTTTGCTGACGATGGCTGGAAACCCGACTGAGCGAGCTGGCCTCTCGAAGGCCTATGTCCTGCGCGACGGCAAGGAGATACCGACGAACCTTCGGCCACTCCTCGTGGAGGGCAAGCACGACCCGTACATCGAGGAGTTCAAGATCCAACCCGGTGACGTGCTCTTCATCCCGGAGATCGAAGAGCGCTTTGCTGTGATGGGTATGGTCGCGCGACCGGGCTTCTTCACGATCCCGGAGAAGAAGAAGGTTACTGTTCTCGAAGCGCTGGGAATGGCCGGAGGGCAAGGGCCGAATGCCAACCTGCGTGGAGCCGGCATCATCAGGTCACGATCGGGCAAGCCTGAGACGATCAAGCTGGACCTCAATGCTCTGCTCAAGAAGAGCAACATGGCCTTCAACCTGACGATGGAGCCGGAGGACATTCTCTTCATACCGGAGCGCGGCAAACGCGGAATCACGGCCGGCGAAGCCTTCAGCACGATCTACATGTGGCGGTATATAGGTCTTCCGTTCCTCTGGTAGCCATGTTGACCGTATTGGCTAGTTCCGGGTGGCCGCGCTCCGGCGCGGCCACCCGTCTGTGAGGTGCGCGGTGCGCGTAGCCCTCGTGCATGACTTCCTGGTGCAGATGGGCGGAGCAGAAAAGGTCCTCGAAGCGCTGCACGACCTCTACCCTGAGGCGCCGGTCTACACTTCCGTCTATGACCCGAAGGTGATGCCGCCCAACTATCGAACCTGGGACATCCGCACATCGAGCCTTCAGCGCTGGCCTGCCCGGCGCAAGCTTCATCGCCTCATGCTGCCGTTCTATCCGGCGGCCTTTGAGGGCTTCGACTTGAGCAGCTACGACATCGTCGTCAGTTCGTCTTCGGCCTTCGCCAAGGGCGTCGTTACACTCCCGCACACGCGCCACGTCTGCTACATGCACGCACCAATGCGGTATGCGTGGATGACCGATGCCTATCTCAAGGGTGAACGCGCCGGTCGGCTGCGCCGCGTGCTCGGACCCGTTTTCCACTACTTGAGGTTATGGGATCAGGTGTCAGCGTCACGCGTTGATACGTACGTCGCGAACTCGTCAGCGGTACAGCATCGGATCGCGAAGTTCTACCGCCGCGAATCTGTCGTCGTGCCTCCGCCTGTTGACACAAGCCGCTTCGCCATGAGCGAGGCCCGTGGCGAATACTACATAGCGGTCTCGCGGTTTGTGCCTTACAAACGCATGGACCTGGCCGTGGATGCGATGACACGGCTCGGCAGACCGCTTAAGGTGGTGGGCACGGGCCGACAGGAGGCTGATCTGAAGCGGAGAGCCGGTCCCAACGTTGAGTTCCTGGGGTGGGTGGAGAACGACCGACTTCCGGCGCTGATGGCTAACGCACGTGCTTTCCTGATGCCGGGCGAGGAGGACTTCGGGATAGCGCCCGTCGAGGCCAACGCTTGCGGGAGGCCCGTCATCGCCTTTGCCGCAGGAGGAGCCCTCGATACGCAGATGGACGGCGAGACCGGCGTCCTGTTCAGACCCCAGACAGTTGATGCCCTGTGCGAGGCAGTGGAGCGGTTCGAGCAGATGACGTTCGACCACGCCGCGATTGCTTCCCGCGCTGCGGGCTTCGGCTATTCCCGGTTCAAGGAGCGCATGCGGGACATCATCGAGAACGCGCCGGCGCAGGTGCGCTAGGGTACCCTGTTCTTCCCGGCCTTGAGGGTGAAGACCTGGCCGGTCGGGAGCTTTGCGCGGGCTCGCATGCCCCTCGGGATCGTTGCCTCAAGGGTGAGCTTGCCATCAACGACCCGCCAGGACGATCGGACGACGCCGCGGGGCGTCCGAACAGAGACCTCGGCCCACGTCAGTGAGCCCGGCTCCGGCGCAATCTGAACGTCGCGCCAGCCGACGCTGCCCGGCGCCTGACGAATGCCGCCAACGTAGGCATACAGCCACTCCACCACGTGCCCCAGCATGCAGTGGTTCAGCGATTGGTAGCCGTCCATCATCGCGTCCCATGTCTCAGGCATGGACGTAAGGCCTTTGGCAATGATGCCCCCGTAGCTTCCAGTCCCGGACCGCGAATAGACACGGTGCAGGATGTCCGAGCGCCCGGCCTGCGCGAGAGCGCGGATGAAGTAGACGTGCCCGACATCGCCAGGGGTCTGCTGCCAACCCCGCTTGTCGAGGTCCGCGATCATGTCTTCGATCAGCAGATCGCCGTCCTCCTTGGGAACCACCTCCGCGCATATGGCCATCGCGTTCGCGCACTGCGGGCTCCCCAGGTGACGCAGCAGACGCCTATCGGGGTCCTGGAACCGTTTGCGGAATGCGGCCCCGATCTCTGCGTGGAGCGCACGGTACCGACCCGCGGTTGTGGACTCTCCTACTGCCTCGGCGGCACGCGCCACGGTCATGGCGCAGAGCGCCCACGTTGCGGTTGCCGACAGATCGGTCGGTGTGAATCGTGACGGACCCGGTCCGTGTCCGTGACCGTAGTCATACCAGTCGCCCAGGCCCTGCGGGGCGATATGGTCAACGGCCAGGGTGCCAACATAGTCGGTGAACCGGCGCATGGAATCAAGGCTGTTCCGCAAGATGCTGGTGTCTCCGTACCACTCGTAGTGCAGCCAGGGCGTCATGACAGCGGCAGCGCCCCATTCGACTGTCCAGTCGAAGGCGCCCGGGAATCTGCCTGCCGGGTACGAAGGGGCAACGGTGCGGACCATGCCGTTAGGCTCCTGAGCATTGCGGATGTCCCGTGCGATCTTGGCGAACCAGGTTCGGCCATCATACCGGTACAGAAACGTCGGCGCGAGGAGGTATGCGCATTCGAGCCAGCCCAGCTTCTCACGGTGCGGGCAGTCGGTCATCACCCAGGACATATTGGACCGCATCGCCCAGTCAACAAGATCGTGCGTCGCGTTCAGCAGATCGCTGGAGGAGCGGAACCTACCGATTTCGGGCAGACCGCACCGAACGTGTGTCAACTCGATGCCTCTGAGGACCGGAAGCCTCTCCGGGTTCGGCGCACCGGGCAGAACGGCGCCGCGTACCTCGGCGAACTGCATGCCAAGGTAGAAGTGGCTCCAGCGGCGGTCCATCGGTTTGCCTGCGGTGATCAGATTGCATTCAACGACGTACGCGCCCGCAGGTCGTCCCGTCGAGTCGCTATGCTCGCACCCTCGAATGGTCACGCGGTCGCCCGGTTTGCCGCCGGCGAGCCTGACACGCAACTGGGCAGACATATTCTGCGGAAAGGTGCACAGGATCGAGCCGTCCGCAGCAGCGCGGAGGACTTTGGGCTTGTCCGTCTCGTAAGTCGCGAAGCCGGGCCAATCGCGTTGAACCAGATCACCGACTTCAGCGATGCCTCCAGCAGTTCCCTGGGGCCTTCCGACGATCCTCGCCGGCTGCCAGTCGCGATCCTGCAGCCCAGGTCGGTCCCATCCCTCTACGACATTTCGTGCGTCGAAGTCCTCGCCGGCATACACATGCGAGAAGATGAGCGGACCCGCAAGTGCCCTCCATGTCTCATCGGTGCCGACCCGCATCGTTTCGCCATCGGCGTCTGCAACCTCGATCTCGGCCAGGAGCAGAAACGGCTCATGAGCCGAACGTTGGGGGCCGTCCTTGTTGTAGCGTCCCGCGGGCGGGTTCGGATTGTGCCAGAACGACGCGCCGAGAGTGACTCCGATGCAGTTTGCGCCCTCCCGAAGCAAGCGCGTGATTTCGAACTCCGACCAGTATACGGTGCGCTCGTATTGGGACCAGGGCTGGTTGATGCCGGTTGGCGCGACACGCTTGCCGTTGATCGTCGCGTCGTAGTCGCCGAGCCCGATGATCCGCAGCACTGCTCGCCGGGGCGTTCCGACGATGCGGAACTCTTTGCGGAACATGGGGGTCCCGTGCGCGCGAACCAACCCGACAGGCGGCGCAATCCACGAGGCCTGAACAAATGGCGTGGTGGCCTGTATGTTGGGCGCAGGGACGGTCATCATCGGATGTCTCCTCTCGATCACGCAGGTACGCAGGATACATCAGCGTCGCGCGGGCATTGTACCAGAGCCTTCGAGGCTCTCGACGCCGAAAAGTCCGCGGAAGCACGTTGCGGTACCATTCATGGCATGCTCAGGATCGGGTCCGAGGAGGCATGCGGAAGGTGAGTTACGAGATTGGGATGGCTGCGATGCGGCTTGAGCTCGCTGAACGGATCGCCCATACGGAGTATCACAGCAACTATGCGCTCATCAGGGCTGTGACGGGCAAGGACCCGCAGTCCGACCCATCAGCCTGGCGCGACTTCGACGATGCCTGGGAGCTCGATTTCATCTGGTCCACCAACGATGGTCCGGTTGACTGGGGCAGGCGCGGCCGGGTTACGGATATGGGGCATGCCGAGTTTCTCGAAGGGGGGATTGACCGGCGCGACCCGGTGGTCTGTCCATTCCGCAGCGTCGAGGAGGTCTGGGCGTTCGACGCGGTCGAGGAATACGGCCTGACGCCGCTCGATGAGCTGACTGCCTACTACGAGCGATCCTATCAGGAGGCCCAAGCTGCCCATCCGGGGCAGGTCTATACGGGCGGATACTACAAGACGGTCGTGTCAGGAGCCATCCAGGCTTTCGGCTGGGATATGCTCCTCGAAGCCGCGGCCGATCGGCAGAAGTTCGCTCGAGTGCTGGACGGATTCTTCCAGATTGCGCTCCACCACTTCCGAGCCTGGGCGCGCACGACTGCTCCGGTGCTTATTGACCACGATGACTTCGTCTGGACCGCCGGCCCGTTCATCAACCCCGCGTTCTACCGCGCCGAGATCATCAGCAGGTACCGTAAGCTGTGGGAAGTCGCCCACGAGGCAGGCAAGACAGTGCTGTTCTGCTCCGATGGCGATTGGAGCATGTTCATTGACGACATCGCGGCCGCCGGCGCTGACGGGTTCATTTTCGAACCGATGACGGACCTCGACTATGTGGTCGAGCGCTACGGCAAGACCCATGTGATCATGAGCAGCAAGGTGGACTGCAGAACGCTGACCTTTGGCACGAAGGAGCAGATCCGGGCTGAGGTGGATGCGACGCTCCCGCTCGCCGCTCAATGCCCCGGGTTCGTGTTCGCTGTCGGCAACCACATCCCGAGCAATGTGCCCGTTGACAACGCACTCTACTACTTTGACTACCTGAAAGCCAACTGGCGGCGGTGACGGGGCATTGCGCCCTGGAGATGGAGGAACATCACAGAGGCGCAGTACGTAAGGCTCCTCCGGTTACGCGCGGTCCATCGGACCGACGTCCGGTAACCTCAGCAGCAACTACAATCCCTGGGAGCATTCCTGTGTCCACCGAAACCAACTGCACATGTTGTCAGTGCTCATGCACATCGGCCATGATCGGCCAGCCGGCCCCCGACTTCGTCATGAAGACCACTGCGGATATTGAAACCCTGAGTTCGACGGCATCGCTGTCGGACTACGCCGGCAAGTGGCTCGTGCTGTTCTTCTATCCGCTTGACTTCACTTTCGTTTGTCCGACGGAGATCACGGCGCTTTCGGATGCCTGCGATCAGTTCAAGCAGCTAGGAGCCGAAATCCTGGGCGTCTCCACCGATTCTGTCTACTCGCATCGAGCTTGGATCAACACCCCTCGGGAACAGAACGGGATTGCCGGCGTTCGCTTCCCTCTCGCCTCCGATATGACCAAGGAAGTTTCGCGGAAATACGGTGTGCTGATCGAGAAGGACGGCATAGCGCTGCGCGGGCTCTTCATCATTGATCCGGACGGTGTGCTGCAGTACTCCGTCATCACCAATCTGAACGTCGGGCGGAGCGTCGCCGAGACGCTGCGCGTGCTTGCCGCGCTCCAGACGGGCGAGCGATGTCCGATGAACTGGGAACCGGGCGACAAGACCCTTTAGTTTCGGAGCCCTGTCGGGTGGCAGTGTCGCGTCCGACAACGTGCCGGTGAAGGGACTGCCACCCCGATAGGTCCGGACGACGTTCGGGGACAACTTCAGAGATGCCTGAGGCGCAACCCCGGCCCCAAGTGGGGCTTGCGGGCAAGCTCGGACAGGGGCACCGGAAAGCGGCGCATCCCCTGCATGGCCGGGACCGTCACCCGTCAATCGCGTGTCGGCTTCTGCAGGCCGCAACGCATCTGCGCATCGCCGCGGCTCTCCGGGTGAGTTCACGATATAGGGTTAGCTGCACCATGGCGCGCGTCTTGTTGATGTCCGGCGGATCTCCTGGTGCGACCTGGAAGTAGCTGTCACCCCTGATGTAGTCGGCCAGGAATCGGACCCCGAGCTCGAGCGCCAGTATCTGCACGGCGTCCACCATCAGCTCGATCTCGGGCTCCGTGACCTCACGTGCGGTCGAGAGGAACCCGCGCGCCAGCGCTTCGAACACGTCCGTGTCAACGCGCACACGGCTCAGGTCGGTTGCCTTCTCGCCGACCACGTTCACCAGTGATCTCGCCATGTCGCCCCAGTCGGCCAGCCACGTATGCGGCATGATCGTGTCGAGGTCCACGAGCGCTCTGACAGCGCCGGTTTCGGCATCGAACAGGAAGTTGTCGAGCTTGGTGTCGCCGTGGATCGCGACCCGCCGGATGGTTCCTCGCTCCATGGCCCTGAGCAGGGCGAACGCGAGCTCGCGGCTTTCGAGCGTCAGGTCAATGTAGGGCTGGAGCTCAGGATCGTTCAGCCTGGCCTGATACTCCCGCTCGTTCAAATGGACGAGGAAGTGAAACTGCGTCGTTTCACGGACGACGGCATCTTCGGGGAGATAGGGCGCTGCGTCGGTGAGGGTGCGCGAGCCGTTCAGCACGGAGTCGAGCTGCGAGTAGTAAACCCGTGTGTCCCTGTACCCGGGCAGCGGATTCGACAGCTCACCGGCGTCTATGTCGGAGGTGAGGTCGCCGAACAGCGCCAATCCGCGGCCGGCCTGCTCGGCAAGCGCCAAGCGCTTTGCACGGGACCGGACCTGGTTGAGGCTCTTGTACGATGTGCAGCCCCCGATGCGCACCATCATGCGCCAGAAACTGATGCTGGAGGCGTCAGCGATCTCCAGGATCGGGCCGCCGTGGTCAGCCGGAACAAGCGTCAGCGTATCCCAGCGTGTGCCCTCCGGCAACGGATGCCGCTCCATGTACGCCAACTGCGCTGCCGTGCAGGCCTGCATCGCCGCGACCACCCTGTGGGGATCCGTGAACACGTCATTGTTCATGCGCTGCAGCAAGTACTCGCGCTGATCTCCCTCGGGGCCTGCCACGACCAGGTACATCTCGTGGCTCATGTTGCCTTTGTCGGGGAAGTCGCGCGCCTCAACCGGTTCAGGTATGACGAAGCAAGACGCGATATTGGACGCACGCGACAGGGCGGCATCAGTGGAACGTGGCATCAGTAAGGCCTCCGGACATGGACGCGCGCAGCGGCTGTCGCTCGGGCGGCGTCCAGGGATACGTGCACCGCGGTTGTCCGCGGAAGGATCTCACTTAATCTGTTGGGCGTCGCCGATGGGGGTGGATTGGCCGGATTGCCCCGTCGGCGGCCGAACGGCCGGCGAGTTCTCACGAGAGCTTGGACAACGTGCTCCGGACCTCCTGAGCGAAACGCTCGATGTGCTGTGTGACCAGGACCTCGGGGTCCAGATCATCGTTTTCAAGGAGGGGAGTCAGGTCCATGCCGAAGTTCACAAGCGTGGCTGCATCGGTCGCGTGGCTGTCCAGGTAGGTGGCGTTCGCCCGACGCCGCCCCATGGTTGCCAGGTCGTAGCGTTTGCCGCCGACGATCTGCGAATCGAACACGCCCACGAGCGACGTTGAGACGTTCTCATGCGCGTCGAGTCGGAAGACAACCTTGTCGTTGTCGCACATCCAATCCAGCCCGCGCCAGACTTCGCATCCCAGCAGCCGTGAAGGGCGCGCCTCGGGCGGCAGCGACCTGATGGCGGAGATCGTCCGGAGCGCGACCGCAACATGGGTGGGATGTTTGTCGGCCAGGTTGTGCGTGTAGACTACGCTTGGCCTGGCCTCATCGAGAATCAGGGCAATGTCGGCGACCGCTCCCCTTTGGCCAGGATCCTTGACCTCGGCGCTCGTGTGGTCGAGGAACGTCACCGACGAGTACTCGCCGACGAATGCGGCCTTCTTCTGCTCGACACGGCGGACCGCCTGCATCTGTTCGTCGGTGTAGGTTCCATACAGCCCGTCACGGGGGCTGCCGGCGCCGTTGGTGACGATCACGCCCGAGAACCATGCGTCCGAACGGCCGAAGCACGCAAGGATGCCCTCCAACGCCATGATCTCGAGATCGTCCTGATGCGCCCCGATTGCCATATGCGTCGTGCGCGCGATGGCGGTCTCTCGGTCCGCTCCGTCTGGAACCCAGACTTCGGCCGTTGCTTTCGCGAATGCTTTCATGCCATTGTCCTCCTTTCGTGTGTGCCCCAACGCGCTAACGACCGATCGCCGGCAGG
Source organism: Chthonomonas calidirosea (assembly GCA_020722705.1). Classification (GTDB taxonomy): domain Bacteria; phylum Armatimonadota; class Chthonomonadetes; order Chthonomonadales; family CAJBBX01; genus JAAYVH01. The sequence continues at coordinate 16,320 of DYKI01000021.1, forward strand.
CTTGCGGCGGCGATGGACTGCCCAACGCGTCGAGCCTTCTCATCCGGCAGCGCGAGGTCCACTTGGGCAGCCAGTTGCGGAAAATCCGAGTGCAGAGCCCGCTGGGCCGTCTCGACGATGATGTCGCCACCGACGCCCGTGGTAACGCGACCCAGCACGAGCACGTGCTTCAGGTCGTAGAAATCGGCGTAGTGGGCAACGGCATAGCCCAGACACGCCCCGATCGATTCGTACACCCCGCGCGCCGTCGCGTCGCCGTCTCGCATTCGGCTCTGGAGAGCCTCAAGTTTCTCAGGCAGCCCCAGGCCGTCGTCGAATCGCATGCCCGCGGCCTCGGCAATGCGTATGGCGCCCTGCTGCGAGAAGTACTGCACGCCGCAGCCGATGTCGCCTGACCATTCGTCGGCGGGGGCGCCGTCGCGATAGTCCACCGGCGCGAACGCCAGCTCATTGAGCCATCCGGTGATGTTGCCGTCGGAGGTGACATAGCCCGCCGCTTCGCTTGATCCCATGGCGACGCCCAGGACCGGGTTGTCTTCCAGCGACATCGAGCCCGCAAGGGCGGTTACCTCACCGTCGTTGACGACTTCCAGCGGCACCCCGAGCTCCCTGCCGATCTCGATGAACATTCCTGCCACTCGCCGATCGAAGACATCCCTCGGCACGCCCCGGAACAGCGAAGCCACTCTCACCCGGTTGGCGATGTACACGCCTGCGGCGCTTCCCCCGACGGCATCCAGCCTCGGCATGTGCTCCGCGGCCACCTTGATCGAGTGCATGATCCCTTCATAGTGGTAGGCGGGATCCGACTGGCTGCGCGGATCCCACGGAACCTCGATCGTGAATACGGGTTCGCCGTCAATCACTGCGCTCGACTTGCGGTCGCTTGCGCCCAGATCGAAGCCCACACGACATCCGTCCAGATGGCGTCCAAGCGGTGACGACGACTCTCGCGTCTCCGGCACACGATCGGCGCTTGTGCTGACGACAGTGAAGGGACGCTCGTAGACGGAACTCATGAAGTCGTAGTCGAACGCTCGGGCGCCGTCGGGAGCGTAGACGCCCCGCAGGTGGTCCGCGATCTCCGGGGGACCTCCCACATGGAGCGTGCAGCCGCCCCTTTGCCACAGAAGGAACTTCACGATCCGCTCGACGTAAGGGAGGTTCAGCGAAGCGGCTTCATGGTTGGGCGGTAGGATGATGGTCTCGTACAGTGAGACCGAGCCGTCACTTCGCTCCAGAGCCAGGCGGAGCGGTACAGCGCCGGCGCGTTCAGCCATGACGCGCAGCGCCCTGTTGGCAAGTGCGGCCGGGCGGAAGCCAGGGTCGAGAGGCGGAACGACCGCAGGCGGGCAGTCCAGCGCGGCGAGTAATGACATGGCGAACCTCCGATGCGGCTCCCACAGCGCCAGATTGCCCTGTGGGGTCTTGCTTTGAGTTCCATCATAGCAGACAGGCTAAGCGAGGCGCAAGGCGCGCACGTTGACAGGGGCTATGGGCATGCAGTAAACTTTCACCTGTTCAGCGCCAGCAAGACATCCCCTTTTAAGTGCGCCCAGAGAGGCGGTCAAAGGGCTCCGCAGGATGCCGACGTTCTCGAATACGGAACATCGCGCGCCTTCCCGGCGGGTCCGCACGCACGGGGAGGCGCGTTTTCGCAACGGAGGGTCACTGTGGCAGGCCGCAAGGTGATGGATGCCGATGAGATTCGGCGCGCCATGACCCGGATCGCTCACGAGATCGTCGAGCGCAACCGGGGTGCCGAGCAGGTCGGACTTGTCGGTATTCTGATGCGCGGCGCACCCCTCGCCGCACGCCTTGCCGGGATGATCCGTGAGATCGAGGGCATCACCCCTCCCGTCGGCTCGGTTGATGTCGGCCTCTATCGTGACGACTATCCCGCCCGTCGGCCTGCGGTCCGGCCGAGCGACATCCCCTATGACATCACGGGCAGGCACATTGTGCTTGTGGACGAAGTCCTCTTCACCGGCCGCACAGTGCGCGCGGCAATAGATGCGCTCATTGACCTCGGCCGACCGGCCTCGGTGCAGTTGGCGGTCCTCCTTGACCGCGGACACCGGGAGCTTCCCATTCGCCCTGACTTCGTCGGCAAGAATGTGCCGACGGCGCGCACGGAGCATGTGAAGGTTAGCCTTACCGAGCTTGATGGAGAGGACTCGGTGGTCATCTCGTCGGGCACCGGGACCAGTCGGGACAGGACGAACGGGATGGATCGAGGGTGACCGCGATGACCGATCTGCTGAGCTTGCGGGAGCTTGAGCCTGACGACATCCGGCTCGTCCTGACGACGGCGTCGAACCTTCGAGACATCCTGGACCGGTCGGTGAAGAAGGTGCCGACGCTTCGCGGGAGAACGGTGATCACGCTGTTCTACGAGGCCTCGACGAGGACGAGGACGTCGTTCGAGCTTGCGGCGAAGTACTTGAGCGCCGATGCCGTCAACATCGCGGTGGCTCAATCGTCCGTATCCAAGGGGGAGTGCCTCAAGGATACACTCCGCACCTTGCAGAGTGTAACGGCGGACTGCATCGTCATTCGGCATAGCTCATCCGGGGCCGCGCATCTGGCAGCGCAGTTCGCCGACATCCCTGTGATCAATGCCGGCGATGGGCGTCACGAGCACCCAACGCAAGGGCTTCTCGACGCGCTGACCATTGCGGACGCCATGGGGCGAGGGCTGAGAGCCGAGAGCGGGACAGGCGCGTTCGATCTCTCGGGCCTTACGGTGACCATCGTTGGCGACCTGGCGCACAGCCGTGTGGCACGCTCGAACGTCTGGGGTCTGACGAAGCTCGGAGCGTCGGTGCGCTGGTGTGGACCCGCGACGCTGATCCCTTCGGATGCCGAGGCGCTGCCGGTTACGGTCACCACCGACCTCCGCGAGGGCCTTAGCGGCGCCGACGTCGTCATGGCGCTGCGGCTCCAGACCGAGCGAATGGAGAAGGGACTCCTGCCCAGTATGCGTGAGTATTCCCGGCTCTGGGGAGTGACGCCGCAAACGCTGCAATGGGCCAAGCCGGATGTGCTCGTCATGCACCCCGGACCCATGAACAGGGGCGTCGAGATCTCCGCGGATGTTGCCGACGGGCGGGGGTGCGGATCCGTCGCCATTGAAAGGCAAGTCAAGAACGGCGTCGCCGTCCGCATGGCGTGTCTGTACCTGCTCATGGACCCCCTATCGGGTAACCGACCGGAGACAGTTGGCGCGTTGCGGGAGGAGACGACGTGAAACTCATCGTACGTGGCGGGCGCGTGCTCGATCCTTCCACAGGCCTGGACCGGGTCAGCGACCTTATTCTCGATGATGGGGTCGTCGTCGGCATTTCTCCGGTCGCCGAGACAGGTCGGGACGGGATGGACGGGATGGACGTGGTGGACGCGTCGGGGCTGCTGGTGACCCCGGGCCTGGTGGACATCCATGTGCACCTGCGGGAGCCCGGCTTCGAGTACAAAGAGGACATCGAGTCCGGCACGCTGGCCGCAGCCGCAGGCGGTTTCACGTCGGTGTGCTGCATGCCCAACACCGACCCGGCCATTGACACCCCTGCGGTCGTTCGGCAGATCATCGAGCGCGCAGAGGCTGCCGGATCGGCAAGGGTCTTTCCGATAGCTTCTTTGACGCGTGCCATGGCGGGCGACCGGCTGTCCGAGATCGCGGAGCTGAAAGCGGCCGGCGCCTGCGCGATATCGGACGATGCCTTCCCTGTGCAGAACTCCGAGACGATGCGCCGGGGCATGGAGTATTGCGCTCAGTTTGGTCTGACCGTAATGACGCACAACGAGGATCAGAGCCTGACCGTGGGCGGCGCGATGAACGAAGGCTTCGTCGCAACGATGATGGGCGTTCCCGGCATCCCGCGCGTGTCGGAGGACATAGGGGCTGCGCGGAACATCCTTCTGTCGCGACTCACCGGCTGTCGCCTGCACTTGCTCCACATTTCGACGGGCACGACGGCGCAGCTCCTGAGATGGGCCAAAGAGGCAGGAGCTCCAGTCACCGGTGAGACCGCCCCCCATTACCTGACGCTGACCGATGAAGCCTGCCAGGGCTTCAATGCCAACGCGAAGATGAACCCTCCACTGCGAACGGCGAAGGATCGTGCGGCGCTCAAAGCGGCGCTGCGTGACGGGACGATTGACGCCATCGCGACCGATCACGCCCCGCATGCGCGGCATGAGAAGGAGCGGGAGTTCGACAAGGCGCCGTTCGGCATCCTGGGCCTGGAGACCGCATTCGGTCTGATCTACACGCATCTGGTGGCGACGGGAGATCTGGCACTTGGCGACGCAATACGCTGTATGACCAGCGCTCCCGCCAGAGCTCTGGGACTGCCTGTGGGCACACTGCAGCCCGGAGCGCCGGCCGATGTGGCCCTCTTTGACTTGAACGCCCGTTGGACGGTGGATCCGGCGGCGTTCCGATCGAAGTCACGCAACACTCCGTTTGCCGGATGGGAGCTTCAGGGCAAGCCTGTGATGACCATTGTGGGAGGCCGTGTTGTCCGCGCCTGAGCCTGAGGTGGTCTTCCACAGCGCTCGGATGATGGGGCGGGAGTCTGTCTTGCCGGACCTGACGGCAGTCGCTGTGGCCGATGGCAAAATCGCGGCGATCGGTCCGAGTGACCACATCCTTGCGGCGATGCCGTCTCGGGCGCGACGGATAGATGCCCGGGGGCTCCTCCTCGTGCCGGGGTTCAACGATTGCCACATGCACATCCTCGGCTATGGGCTGAAGCTGTCGGCGGCCGACCTTTCACCCGATGCGGGCGTGCGCGATGTTCCGGCCTTCGTGGATGCGCTCCGGCGATGGGCTCAAGCCAACCCATCCTCAGCGTGGGTTCGGGGCTCGGGATACAACCAGAATGCGTTCCCGGGCGCCAAGCATGTCGCGCCGGCGGATCTGGATCGAGCGGCTTCCGACCGCCCACTGATCGTGCATCATGCCAGTGGACATGCTCTGCTGGCCAACTCGCGGGCCATGGCGCTCGCCGGAGTGGGACCGGCTACGTCGGATCCCGCCGGCGGCGAGATTGGCCGTGATGCCTCCGGCGCTCCGACGGGCGTATTCCTTGAAAGCGCAATGTCGCTGATCACCGAGGTCGTCCCAAAGCCCTCGCGCTCAGACATGTCCGACGCAATCTGCCGGGCTTGCACTGCGCTGTCCGCTGTCGGCATCACGTCGGCATCCGATATGGGCATCGAGAGCGATGAGTCCGTGGTCGGTGCATTTCGGGACGCTGTCGAGCGCGGCGCGGCCTTGCGCATGACCCTGTGCCCTGAGGCGGTCGAGTTTGGGACGCCGGAGAAGGTCCCTCAACGGCAGGAGTTGGAGCGCGACTGGCGTCTGGCCAATGTGCCTGGCGATGTCCTGGGGTCAGTTCGCCTTGGGGCTCTCAAGCTGTACGCCGACGGCGCGCTGACAACCCGAACCGCAGCCTTGAGGGAGCCCTTCGCAGATACCGGAACGGTGGGCATGCTCCTCCACGAACCTGATGAGCTTGGGGCCTACATCACGACCGGTCACGACCGAGGCTGGCAGATGGCGGTCCATGCGATCGGCGACCGCGCGATCGAGGCAGTGGCGGAGGCGTGCGAGAGCTTGGACGACGCGTCGGGACGCCGACACAGAATCGAGCACTGCATGCTGCTCGATGCGGATCTGATCGGCCGGATCCGGCGGGCGGGCATTGTAGCGGTCATTCAGCCGGAGTTTGTCGCCCGATTGGGCGACGCGTATGTGCTCGGTCTTGGACTTGAGCGCGCAGCCACGCTGAACCCGGTGGCCAGCCTGCTGCGTGCCGGCGTGCCGGCAGCCTTCAGTTCCGACTGCCCGGTCGTTCCCGGCGCGCCACTCGACGGCATTCGGGCCGCCATGTCGCGCCGAACACCGTCCGGTATCGTGCTGGGCGATGCCGAGCGCATCACGGCTGCAGAAGCGATCCGGGCATATACAGAGGGCGCGGCCTATGCTGTCTGTGATGAGAAGGCGACCGGGACACTTGCGCAGGGCATGCGTGCGGACTTCGCCCTGTTGACCGATCTCCCGACCGAGACGGACACCTCGGTGGTCGCAGCCACGGTCTGCGGCGGCAAGGTAGTGTACGGAGCCGAGCATCTCGCATGAGTGCGATCCTTGTGCTCGAAGACGGGTCAGTTTTCGCCGGCCGCACGCTCGGCATGCCCGGTCGGACCTACGGCGAGGTTGTCTTCAATACCGGCATGACGGGCTATCAGGAAATCCTGTCGGACCCAAGCTATGCCGGGCAGATCGTTACCCTCACGTACCCGATGATCGGCAACTATGGCGTTACGCCCGAGGACTTCGAGTCGCGGCGTGTGCAGGTGGAGGGGCTGATTGTTCGAGAAGCCTCAGAAGAGCCCAGCAACTGGCGTGCGAAGTCCACGCTGGACGCGTTCCTGAAGGAGCACCGTGTCGTGGCTATCCAGGGGATTGACACGCGAGCCCTGACGCGGCGGCTGCGGACGCGAGGGGTTATGATGGGCGCTATCTCGACCGACGAGACGCCGGACCAGGCGCTGGCGCGCCTGGCGAACAGCCCGTCGTACTCGGGTGTTGACTTCGTGCGCAAGGTGACGACCGACAAGCCCTACGAATGGCCGGCCGAGGGGCAAGCGGTCGAGCCTCGCTTCCAAGTGGCGCTGCTGGACATGGGCGTGAAGTTCAACATCATGCGTTCGCTCGCCCGGCGAGGATGCGCGACAACCGTCTGGCCATGTCACAGCTCCGCCGAGGAAATCCTGGAGCGCAGACCGGACGGTGTCATGCTGTCGCCAGGTCCCGGCGATCCGGCCCTGCTCGGTTATATCGTGCCCACTGTCCGCAAGCTTGCCGAGAGCGTGCCGACGATCGGCGTTTGTCTCGGCAACCAGATGCTGGGACTCGCTTTCGGCAGTCGGTGCTTCAAGCTTCGCTTCGGCCACCGGGGCAGCAACCACCCCGCGCGCGACCTGCAGACCGGACGGGTCTACATCACCTCGCAGAACCATGGATATGCCGTAGATCCGGACGAGCTGCGCGACGGCATGGAAGTTGCACACGTAAACCTGAACGACGGCACGGTCGAGGGTCTGCGCCATCGCGAGCTGCCGGTGTTCTCCATCCAGTACCATCCGGAGGCTTCGCCAGGACCGCACGACAGCTCGTACTTCTTCGATCAGTTCGTGGAGATGATGGAAAAGAACCCTGCGACATGACATGGGCCGAGGATCAGCAACCGCCTGCCGAGGGAGCCGGCGCCACAGGAGCCGCAAAGACGCCGCGGCAGGAAAAGGCTTATCTGCGTCGCCTCAGGTTCATGCTGCCCTTCCTGATCCTTCTGGCCTTTCTCGCATGGGCCTTCACGACGAACTACATTCCTTCGGCCTCGATGGTGCCCACGCTCCAACCAGGCGACCATGTCCTTACGCTGCGCGCATGGCTGGCCTATCCGCAGGGGCGCATGCCCAGTCGGGGCGATATCGTAACGTTCATCCCACCTGAGGAAGCCCTGCTCGTTGATGGTCCGGTCCCGCAAAGGCCGCCGATCGGGCGAGGGGAGGTCTGGATCAAGCGAGTTGTTGGGCTGCCGAACGAGACGGTGTGGGTCGGCGAAGGACGCGTTTACATCAACGGTTCGCCGATCCCCACCAGCGTCTATCCAGGGCATCCGAACCTGTTCTTCTGGCAGTACCCGTTCGCTTCGGTGTCGCCGATGCGGCTTAAGGGCGATGAGCTGTTCGTAGTAGGCGACAACGCCGACGACAGCGACGACAGCCGGTCATGGGGTCCCCTCAAGCGGAAGTACATCGTAGGGCGTTTCGTGCGCGTGTTGTTTCGCGAAGGGCCGCGCGGTCCGAATCGCAAACGCGCGGAATCCGAGAATGGCTGAGGCACGAGCGTTGGGTCGGCAGGACCGGACGGCGCCCGATCGCGACATAAAGCCGCGAAACGATCGTCGGTTGGCTTGGGCAGGCTGGGCGGCCTGTCTCGTCGTGGCGCTCATCATCGGTCTCCGTCTTTACGCGCTTCGATCGGATCCCTATCCACGGCTCGACTGGTCGGCGGGCCTGCTGACGGACGAGGGTTTCTACATCCACAACGCTCGCAATGTGGTCCTCTTCGGCCACGCCGTGACCGACGAGTTCAACAACATGCTGTTGGCCCCGTTGCTCCACCAGGTTCAGGTTGCGGTGTTCTCGCTGGTCGGCGTCGGATCGGTCCAGGCGCGCATGATCAGCGTCGTATTCAGCCTGGCGTCCATCGCTCTGCTGTGGGACGCGATGCGGCGCGTCTACAGCGTGCGCGCGGCCAATGCAGCCGCCATCGTGTTGGGGCTGGATCATACGAACCTCTTGTTCAGCCGCATGGCCCTGATGGATCCGTTCGCATCATTCGGCGCGGTTCTCGCTTTCCGGTTGTTCGTTGCGGGCAGGATTGGGGTGGAGCGGCTCGGCTCGGCGGGAGCCTCGCCCTCCCTGATCGGCGGACGGAACTACGTTCTCCTTGCGCTGGCCGGTATGGCTATCGGAGCTACCGTCCTGAACCGGAGCATCTGCGCGTTTCTTGTACCGGCGCCATTCGTGGCAGCCGCGTGCGGCAAGGCGGGGCGCGGCGTCCATCTGGCGATTCTGGCGGGTCTGAGCGCGGCCATCCTGCTCTGGCTGTTCGTATGGTGGGCGCCGAACCGTGCGGAGATCGGTCGGGTTGGCCGGTACTATCGCGTCGAGCAAGTGCAGCCGAAGTCACTCGAGCACCTCTGGAACTGCCTGTTTCGCGGTGCGTTCGGTGACCATCGCGGCATCAGCCCTTACCTGTTCCGCCATACGCCGGTCGTCTTCGGTATGGTGCTGGCGTTCGTCGGCTGGTGGGCGGCGACCGCCGGGAAGGCTATACGCAGGACTAACGGCCCGGCGGAGGTGCCGGACACTTCGCGCTCAACCAGCGATTGGGCTCCCAATCATCAGCGGCAGGAGACAACGGCCTATCTGGTCATGTGGCTGGTCCTGGGCTGGCTGGCGATCTCGGCGTCGGCGTACTCGCCCGCTCGCTACTACGTCTCGACCTACCCGGCCATGGCGGCGATCGCGGGTCTCGCCTATGACCGTCTCCCCGGCCTCGCAGCCGCGCTGGGATCGTGCAGCATGCAGGCGCGGTGTGCTCGCGGGCTGTTGGCGGCGTTTCTCGCATTCCATGCAGTGGGCTCGGTTGTGCATCGCGGCGGCGTGGTGGGACCGGTCCCGACCGTGATGCTGCTGGCCGGTGTGCCGCTAGCCGCAGGACTTGGTGCGGGCCTTTGGCGTCTCAACATCGGGCGGGTCGCCGCTACGCTCGGCATCGGCCTACCGATAGCATGGGGTGTGGTCAATGGGGTCTGGATGGCCGACTGGCTGCGCACCCTCAGGTACAGCCAGTACGAGATGTCGAGGGAACTGGGACAGGCGCTGCCGCCGGACAGCGTCCTGATCGGGGATGTAGCGCCTGGCATTTGCCTTGACAACAACTTCATGGCGATCAATGTCATCCCTGGTCTGTGCAACGGTGATCGGCCTGTCGAGCGCTTCAGCGGCAAGCCGAGGCACATCGTCATCCTTGACGGGCGCTGGAAGGAGGCGTACTGGCTGGAGCGCTACCCCGATCTGGTGGACCCTGAGCGCCGCCTGATCATGCGCCGTGTTCTGCGGTGGGACATCGGTGTGTATCCAGTGGGCGCATTGTTGGGGCCCGATGGGACGGATGGGGCGGGGTCCCCGGACGTTGCGCACTGGGCGACTGAGCGAAGGACTGTCAGCTAGATATGCCACGGGATCCATCCATCAAGAAAGTGATGGTGATCGGCTCAGGCCCGATCATCATCGGTCAGGCAGCCGAGTTCGATTACGCCGGGACCCAGGCGTGCCGATCGCTTCGCGAGGAAGGTGTCGAGGTGGTCCTGATCAACTCGAACCCGGCGACGATCATGACCGACCTCGAAATGGCCGACAAGGTGTACATCGAGCCCCTCAACATCGAGTTCGCCACGCGCGTCATCGAGCGGGAGCGGCCCGACGGCCTGCTTCCGACGCTCGGCGGGCAGACCGGACTGAACCTGGCTACGCAACTGGCCGAGGCCGGTGTGACCGATCGGTACGGAGTGCGGCTGCTCGGAACCCCGCTGAAGTCCATTCGCATGGCGGAGGATCGCGAGGAGTTCCGATCCTTGATGGGGCGGATCGGGGAGCCCGTGCCCGACAGTTGGATCATCGAGGACGCCGCGGCACTGCACGACATCGCCGGCAAGGGCATCTGGCCGCTCATCGTGAGGCCTGCCTACACTCTCGGCGGCACCGGCGGCGGCATCGCCAACACTCCGGAAGAGCTGATCGAGATCGGCGACCGCGGGCTGAAGTCCTCGATGCGTCACCAGATCATGGTCGAACGATGCCTGTTGGGCTGGAAGGAGATCGAGTACGAGGTGATGCGCGACGCCAACGACACGTGCATCACCGTGTGCAACATGGAGAACTTCGACCCGATGGGTGTCCACACCGGCGACTCCATCGTGGTCGCGCCATCGCAGACGCTGTCGGACAAGGAGTATCAGATGCTCCGATCTGCGTCGCTGAACATCATCAGGAGCCTTGGGATCGAGGGCGGCTGCAATGTGCAGCTTGCGCTCGATCCCCACAGCTTCCAGTACTGCGTCATCGAAGTGAACCCCCGCGTCTCCCGATCCTCGGCTCTGGCTTCGAAGGCTACGGGCTATCCGATCGCCCGTGTTGCGGCCAAGATCGCCATCGGGCTTCACCTCGACGAAATCGAGAATGCCGTGACGCAGAAGACACTGGCCTGTTTCGAGCCTGCGCTCGATTACTGCGTGGTGAAGATACCGCGCTGGCCATTTGACAAGTTCACGTTGGCGGAGCGGCGCATCACAACCCAGATGAAGGCTACCGGTGAGGTGATGTCCATTGACCGGGCGTTCGAGCCGGCGCTGATGAAAGCTGTGCGGAGCCTCGAGATCGGCGCTTACGGGCTGTTCATCCCTGACATCAACACGCTGTCGGATGTGCAGATCGAGGATGGGCTTGTGCATCCGACAGACCAGCGGCTGTTCATCATCGCGGAAGCATTTCGACGAGGCATGGAGATCAGCGAGGTCCAGGGCCTCTGTCAGGTGGATCCGTGGTTCCTGCGCAAGATCCAGCGACTGGTGCGCCATGAAACCGCGCTTAAGGTTGCCGGAAAGCGGGTCGCGGCACTGGCCGACACTCTCGATCGTGATGCACCGGAAGCGGCCATGCTCAGGGAGGCCAAGCGGCTCGGATTCTCCGATCGTCAGATCGCGGACCTGTCTGGGTTGGCCGAGAGCGTGGTACGCAATCTGCGGCGTGCATTCGGGATCGTGCCGGTTTACAAGATGGTTGACACGTGCGCGGCTGAGTTCGAGGCCGCGACACCCTATTTCTACTCGTGCTACGATACGGAAGATGAGGAGACGCCGCACGAAGGCGCCGCCGAGGCCGGCTGCTGAGTGCGAAACGCAGGGAACCCCGGGCTTGGTGGATGGGTGCGTAACGCATCGAGACAGTGAAGGATACGGTGATGACCGCTGACACTGGATACAGGTACATACTGGCGACGGGAGACGAGGGCGAGCACAGGCTGGAGCTGGTGCATTCCGTCCATGGTCCAGACACCGAAAAGCTCCTTGAGCGTGCAGGTATCCGTCCGGGGCTGAGAGCCGCAGACATTGGCAGCGGCATCGGTGTGGTTAGCTGCTGGATGGCTCGGAATGTCGCACCGGGCGGAGAGGTGGTCGGTGTTGACATCAGCGAGGAGCAGGTCCGTGTGGCTGCGCGCCGGGCGGCGCAGATGAAGATAGACAACGTCACCTTCGTGACCGCGACCTCCGACGCGACCGGCCTTGAGCGAGCATCATTCGACCTCGTCTATGCGCGGTTTCTGCTGATGCACTTGCCGAATCCCGAGGCGACACTGAACGAGATGGCCGCTCTGCTGCGGCCCGGGGGGACGCTGGTGGTCGAGGATGGCGATTTCGAGGGGCCCTACTGCTCGCCGCGGTCGTCGGCGTACGAGAGGTGCTTCGAGTTGTATCGGGCGGGTGTGCGCCTGTCCGGGGCGGACCCGTTGATCGGGCTCAGACTGACCAACATGGTGTTGAATGCCGGATTCTCGCGGTGCGATGTCTCCATTGCCCAGCCGGTCCTGCGGGAGGGTGAGGCCAAGCGCCTTCCGGAATGGACTCTGGTGGAGGCACGTGACAAGCTGATCGAAGCCGGCCTTACGACGGACGAGGAGATCACTGCCATCGCCGTGCAGCTTCGCCGCCTGGCCGCCGATACGACCACACGGTTTGGCATGGCCGTCATGACCCAGGTTCGGGCCGTCAAGGCCGCATAGAGCAGAGGAGAGACGTTCCCCATATGCCCAGCGCAAGCACAAGTCGCCCCTTGCCTCGCGGCACCTCCGCGAAGCCCAGGGTTGCCGTCATCGGGTCGGGTCCCATCAGGATCGGGCAGGGAATCGAGTTCGACTATTGCTCCGTCCATTGTGTGTGGGCGCTGCGCGAGGCGGGCTATGAGGCGCTGATCATCAACAACAATCCCGAGACGGTGAGCACCGACTTCGACACGTCCGATCGGCTGTATTTCGAGCCCCTTACCGTCGAGGATGTGCTCAACATTCTCGATCGCGAGCAGCCTGAAGGGGTGATTGTCCAGTTCGGCGGCCAGACGGCGATCAACCTGGCGCGCCCGCTGCATGAGGCCGGAGTGAAGATCTTCGGCAGTTCGGTGGACTCCATTGACCTCGCCGAGGACCGCGACCAGTTCGAGCAGGTCCTGCGTGAGCTTGGCGTTCCCAAGCCTGCGGGCCGCGCGGTGCTTGGCGCCGCCGCAGCCGAAGCGGTCGCTGCCGAGATCGGCTACCCGGTCCTCGTGCGCCCTTCCTACGTGCTTGGCGGTCGCGCCATGGAGATCATCTACGGTCGTGACGAACTCCGAGCCTACATGCCGCGCGCTCTGAAGGAGTCGCCGCGGGCCTCGATCCTCATTGACAAGTATGTTCTCGGCAAGGAGGTCGAGGTGGACGTCATCAGCGATGGCGTGGACTGCCTCCTTCCGGGGATCATGGAGCACATCGAGCGCGCCGGCGTCCACTCCGGCGACTCCATGGCCGTATATCCTCCGCAATCGCTCGAAGATGAAGTGATCGAACAGATCGTTCGGGTCGCCACCGACCTGTCGCGGAGGCTGGCGGTGTGCGGACTGATGAACATTCAGTTCGTCGTCGCCGATGGGGTCGCGCAGGTCTTGGAGGTGAATCCGCGGGCGAGCCGTACCGTCCCGTACCTGTCCAAGATCACCGGCATCTCCATGGTCAAGGTGGCGACCAATGTGATGATCGGTCGAACGCTCAAGGAGCAGGGGTACAAGAGCGGCCTCCATCGGGATGCGCCGCTCATAGCGGTCAAGGCGCCCGTGTTCAGTTTCCCGAAACTCATCGGTGTGGACATCGGGCTGGGACCGGAAATGAAGTCCACCGGCGAAATCATGGGCATCGAGCGCGATTACAGCGGCGCTCTGTACAAGGCTATGATCGCGAGTGGGGTTGATGTGCCCCTCAAGGGGTCGCTCGTAGCGACGATCGCCGATCACGACAAGTCCGAAGCCGCTCCGCTGATCATGGGATTCGCAGCACTCGGGTACAAGGTGTATGCCACCGAAGGCACGGCGCGTTTTCTGGCGTCGCGCGGCATTGAGACGACGACGGTGGGCAAGATTCGCGGAGGCGACCCGAACCTGATTGACCTGATCCGCAGCGGCCAGGTGGACCTGCTGATCAACACGCTGTCAACGGACAAGCAGACCGAGATGGAGGGCAAGCAGATACGTCGCGCCAGCGTCGAGCGCGGCATTCCGTGCCTTACCTCGCTCGATACGGCGCGCGCCTTGCTGATTGCGCTGGCAAGCCGCCGTACCCAGAGGGGCTTCGAGTGTCTCCCCGTGGATGACTACCTGGCGGGCGGAGCGAGGTAGTCTACTGTGAGTTGCTTTAGTCCGCAGGCAGCGATTGAGATGGCAGGCGGCCTATGGACTGCCGTCCGCGTGTTCGACAGGGTCTATTCAGTCCATCTGTCCCGCACCCGGATAAGTGGATCGCGCGGCCACTGGTCTGGACCGGGGTACCGGCGGCATATCGGACCGAAAACGGATGGGCGATCGGGCTCCGGAGGGTATGGGCACGCCTGATGGGTTACCGCGAGGCGATTGGCAGGAGAGAAGTGATCATGGAGGCGGCAATGACGGCTGCGACATGGATGATCGTGCCAGGGGATAGGAATGTGGTCCCTCGATCGAGTAGGCGTCTGCCCCGATGTCGTCCAACCGAGGCGGGCCTCGATCCCGCCGGTGTGCTCGGGTTCATCGAGGCCGTGGAAGCTGCGGGCGGGCTGCACAGCTTCATGATCCTCAGGCATGGCAAGGTGGCGGCCGAAGGGTGGTGGAGGCCCTACGGTGCGCGATACCCCCATATGCTCTTCTCGCTGAGCAAGAGCTTTACCGCTACGGCAGTCGGGCTGGCGATCAGTCAGGGCAACCTGACGCTCGACGCGCCGGTCATCTCGTTCTTTCCCGACCAGACGCCGTCGAATCCTTCACCGAACCTGGCGGCCATGCGCGTTCGGCATCTCCTCACGATGACGACCGGGCACGCCGAGGACACGATCGGGCGCACCACGCGCGCAGGTGAGCAGGACTGGGTACGCGTGTTTCTGTCGCTGCCGGTGGAGCACCAGCCCGGAAGCCGGTTCATATACAACAGCGGCGCAACCTACATGCTGTCGGCGATCATCCAGAAGGTGACGGGCGACAGGCTCATCGAGTATCTGAAGCCCCGCCTGTTTGCTCCGCTGGGGATCACCTCGATGACCTGGGAGACGTGTCCCAAGGGGATCAACACCGGGGGCTGGGGGCTGAGTGTTCGGACCGAGGATGTCGCCCGATTCGGCCAGCTTTACCTTCAGCGAGGTGTGTGGCAGGGACGCCGGGTTGTGCCCGAGGAGTGGGTCGCGCAGGCAACTGCGAAACAGGTCTCCAACGGCTCGGATCCGAACAGCGATTGGGCGCAGGGCTACGGCTTCCAGTTCTGGCGGTGCCGGCACAATGCCTATCGAGGCGATGGCGCATTCGGCCAGTTCTGCATCGTCATGCCTGATCAGGACGCGGTGATCGCGATCACGTCCGGTGTGTCCGACATGCAGGCCATTCTGAATGCCGTGTGGACGCACCTGCTCCCCGCCATGCGCGACGAGACATTCGCTACGGCGGCCGATGAAGCCCGGCTGAGGTCGCGCATAGCCCGGCTTGAGGTGCCCTGTCCGGATGGCCGTCCAAGCTCTCCTGAAGCACGGGCGCTGTCGGGCAAGGTCTACCGATGCGATGCGAACGATGCCGGAATCGAGACCGTCTCGCTGGCTTTCTCGGCAGGCCGGGGCACTCTCTCGATACGGGACGGCAAGGGACTGCACCAGGTCGAGTTCGGCATCGGAGGCTGGCTCCGCGGGAAAACGACCCTGGATGCGCAGCCGTCGGCGTTGATTGCCGCAAGCGGGGCGTGGGAAGACGACACGACGTGCGTCGTCAAGGTCTGCTACTATGAGACGCCATTCGTGCGGACGTTTCGTCTGAGGGCCGACGGCGACGAGATGACCGTGGCATCGCGTGTGAACGTGAGTTTCGGCCCAACGGAGATGCCGACGCTGCGTGCCACGCACAGGCCGGGCCGGACGGGCTAGGTATCACCCGGCGGTCTTGAGCGCCGTGCGACAGCGACTGGCTCGTTCGGACATGCCCTCCTGGGAGCTCTTCCGGACGAACTGATGTCTCAGACACTGGTGGCTGCGGCAGTACTCGTGGCGACCCCGTTGATCTGGCTTTGCGCCTGATGAACCAGGCAACGAACGGAGGAGCAGAGGCATGGCTGTCATGTTCGCGGCGTTCCTCGCGGCCGCTGTGACTATGCAGACGCCACGCGTCGTCAGCGTCGAGAACGCGGGCCTGCTCTTCACCGACAACCCGGCAGGCGTGAGCGGCGTGGACGCAGGCTACTCGCTGCCGATCGGCAAGGAGACGCTCTGGCTGTTCGGCGACGTGTTCCTGCTGCACCCTTCGGACCCCCAGAAGCGCTATGTTGGCAGCGTCAGCAACACCGCGCTCGTCACGTCGGCGCGAACCATTGCAGGCCTCCGACGGTACCGCTTCCTGACAGATCCTGCCACCGGACTCGCTCGGCAAGTGATTCCGAATCTTCCGGGCGAGGGCAACGAGACCCGGCTGTGGCCCGGCGGCGGCTGGTACGACGCCCAAGCGCGCAAGGTCTATCTGTACTGGGCGCGCATCAGGACCACAGGCGGCGGCGGTCCCTTCGACTTCCGGCTCGAAGGGCATGGCCTCGCCGCGGCAAACGCCTCGAAGCCGGACGAGATCAGCTTCGAGCGGCTCAAGACCGATGCCGGCGACGAGCTGTGGTGGCCCTATGCCGATGGAAAGGCCGTCTATGGGGCGGCAGTGGTTCGTGGTCCTGAGGCTCGACCGAGTCACCTGTACATCGTCGGCGTTCTCGAACGCGACGGCCGGAAGATCGGAAAGATGGTGCGCGTACCCACGTCGAGCATCGCGCATTCCGGTGCCTACGAATACTTCAGCGGCAGCCCCGATCACCCGACCTGGAGCCCGGATCCGTCCACGGCAGCCGACATCGAGGGGCTAGCGGATTTCCCGAGCGAGCTGTCGGTTGCCTACAACCGCTGCCTGGGCGGCTACCTGGCCGTCCACTCGGTCGGCATTACCGACCGGATCCGCCTCAGTCTCGCCGACAACCCGTGGGGACCCTATCGGCAGATCGCCGAGATCGGCTCGCCGCATCGGGCCTTCGAGAAGGCGTTCTGCTATGCCGGCAAGGAGCATCCCGAACTGGCCGAGCAGAACGGCAAGGTCATCTGCGTCACCTACGTGGACAGCCAGCGGTACTGGCTGCAGATGCTGAGAGTCACCTTCGAGCGATGATTGCCGAGGGGTGTCGCGTCTGTTAAGAATCACTACACAATGGGTAAACTTTACCCATGTACCGGAGATTCGTATCGTCCCGGATTGGAGAGGCGCTTGGCGACACGCCTGTTGTCATGCTCATCGGCGCGCGTCAGACCGGCAAGACAACGCTCGTCCGCGACATGGGGCTGTACCGGAGCTTCGACGATCCTCTGACACTCGCCTCTGCGAGCAGCGACCCTGTCGGATTCCTGGCTTCTTTGGTCCGCCTGAAGCGAGCGCCGATCGTGCTGGACGAGGTGCAGCACGTACCGGATTTGTTCCCTGCGATCAAGATGATCGTTGACGCCGACCGCGCTCCTGGCCGGTTCGTGCTGACCGGATCGGCTCAGGTACTCCTCTTGCCAAAGATATCCGAGTCGCTTGCAGGACGGATGGAGGTTCTACGGCTATGGCCGCTGAGTCAGGCTGAGATCGCCGGCTCAAGCGTCAACCTCGTGGATGCGCTTGGAGGCGATTCGTTCGAGCCCCTCGCTCCGGGATCCGATGCGCCTGTCGGTGTCGAGGACATCCTGCTCCGCGCCATGATCGGCGGGTATCCGGATTCGGTCGTGCGCACGTCCTCCCGGAGGCGTGACGCCTGGTTTGACGCCTATGTTACCACGATGCTTCAGCGTGACATCCGGGCCCTGGCGAGCATCGAGGCCATCAACAGCATGGCGCAGTTGCTGGCCTTGCTCGCATCTCTCACGGCCACCCCCGTCAACCTTGCGAGCGTCAGCCGCGATCTTGGCCTCCCATATACCACGCTCCAGCGCTACCTGGCGCTGCTGCAGATGACCATGCTTGTCGAGGCGATACCTGCGTGGTCATCGAGCGCGGCCCATCAGTCGGCTCGGGCGCCGAAGCTCGTCCTCACCGACAGCGGACTGGCTGCCCGGCTTGCGCGGATCGGCATATCCGGTTTGGAGCGCGATACCGTCATGGCGGGGCGACTGGTCGAGACTTTCGTCATCACCGAGCTGCTCAAGCTTGCCGGAAGCGGCGAGACCCAGCCTCATGTGTACCACTGGCGCTCCCATCGCAAGCGTGAGGTGGATGTGGTGCTTGACTACGGAGAACGAGTCGTGGGGATCGAGATCAAGTCCTCCGAGACTGTCCGCAGCGATGACTTTGCCGGCATGCAATGCTTGAGAGAGATCGTGACACCACGTCCGTTTCGCGGCATCGTCGCGTATGCAGGCGACCGGGCGACACCGTTCGGCCCCGATATCTGGGCAGTCCCGATCGCGTCGCTCTGGGATCCCGGCCAACCGGTCCAGTGAAGGAGACCTCCCTACAGTCTTCCGGACTGGCCAGGCCCACTACCGCCGACCATCCTCCATTGCATCCCGGATCGGTATGTCCAGCGACTGGCCGCGACCGAACTCCTTCAGTTCTCGAACGGTCGCCGCAATGTCAGCCTGCTGCGTCTGAGATATGGGCAGTAGCGCCGCCACAGGCGTGCCATGTCGCGTGATGGTCACGATGGCTCCGTTCGCCACCTTGTCAAGCAACTCGGAGAAGGGTATTCCCGCCTCGGACACTCGAACTGTCAGCAATGCCCGGCCCCTTTTGCCACGACCGTGGTGCAGTCCGATCATAGCATGCCTGCGACCAACCGCACGCTCCGCATCATCGGTTCGCAGGAACCCGCAACCTCCGTAGTGAAGACTCCGGCCATAGGAGGACAGAGCGATGCCCATCAAGACCGTCTGCCTGATTGCGTTCATGATCGCGGCGTCATCGGTTATGGCACAGGTCCCTCCGGCTCAGAAGAAGCTCATCGAGTACGGCTGGGACGTGCCCACGCCCGCACAAATGCGCGACATGCTGCCCGACATGGAGAAGCGGCCCTTCGACGGGCTGATCTTCCGGCTCGACAAGGGGTTCAACGCCTTCGAGACCAAGCCGCTCGATCCGAAGCTGTTCGCCGACGATGAGCGCATCCTGCGGGGCTTGAAGTTCGACAGGTTCACCCACAACTTCGTGCTCGTCTGGGGCTCGCCCCACGCGGACTGGGATTGGTTCGACGACACGCAATGGCAGGCTGTGGAGCACAATGCGCGTCTCCTTGTGCGCACCGCCATGGCCGCCCGCATCAAGGGCATTTGCTTCGACCCCGAGCCCTACGACTTCGAGCTATGGAACTACTCCAAACAGCCACGGGCCAAGGAGCGCAGCTTTTCCGAGTACCGGGTGCAGGTTCGCTTCCGCGGGAAGCAGCTCATGCGCGCTTTCGAGAAGGTCATGCCGGGGGCGCTGATCCTGACCTTCTTCCATGTCAGCCTGATCGGCAACCTGGCCGACCTGCCGGAAGATCGGCGCGAGGCCGAGCTGCAGAAAGGCGGATGGGGCCTCATGCCCGACTTCCTCATCGGCATGCTCGAAGGCGCGAGCGCCAGGGCCCGGTTCATTGACGGCAACGAGACGGCCTATTACTACACGTCGCGCGAGCAGTACTTTCGCGCCTACCACACCATGCGCCAGCGGGTGCTTCAGATGCTTCCCGAGAACCTGCGCATGAAGTACACGCGTCAGGTCCAGGCCGGAAATGCCCTGTACGTTGACCAGAACTTCGCCCTCCGGCAGCCCAACACTGAACGCTGCCTGAGCTTCCGCATGACACCCGAGGAGCGCGCGAAGTGGTTCGAGCACAACACCTACTGGGCGCTCTACACCACCGACGAGTACGTCTGGTGCTACAGCGAGCGGATGAACTGGTGGAAGAACCAGACGCCGCCCGGTCTCGATGAGTCCATCGTCAGCGCCCGCCGCAAGATACGCGAGGGACAGCCGCTCGGATTCGACATCGAGCCCCTCGTGGCGGAGGCAGGAAAGAGACCGTTGCCGGGGAAGTGATCGGCGCCGATGGAGGCCAACACGGACCTCCCGGTGAACCGTGCGATGTTTGTGGGCGCATGCGTGACCATGGACTGCGCAGGCAGCGGCGCTCCCTCGCACCACGCCATACGATCAGCATCACGAAGCCGAGCCGGACCGATCACGAACACCGCCGTGCTGCTCCCGCTCGCACTTAAAGCCCGTTGCGTTCGAGCAGCTCGCTGTCGCCGAGGATCGTGGCCGTTGGGCCATCGGCGGCCACAACGCCCGATGCCAGGAGTATCGTGCGGGGACAGAGCTCGCGCGCCATGGCAAGGTCATGGGTCGCAATGAGGCGGGTCTGCGGCAGGGTTGCGAGGAGCGCGATCAGGTTGCGGCGCGCCCTCGGGTCAAGGCCGGCCGTCGGTTCGTCGAGAGCCAGCACCTCGGGCGACATGGAGAGCACCGTTGCGATGGCTACACGCTTGCGCTGCCCGATGCTCAGGTGGTGCGGCGGTCTGGCAGCGTGTTGTGCCATCTCGACAGCGCTAAGGGCCTCCATGGCTTTGGCGCGTGCTTCATGTGGGCGGAGACCGAGGTTCATCGGACCGAACGCAACATCCTCGATGCACGTGGGCATGAAGAGCTGGTCGTCGGGGTCCTGGAAGACGAGACCGACACGACGCCGTATTTCACGCATCGGCGCGGCGCCCACCTCCATGCCTGCGACGAATACCTGACCCGCTCCGCGGAGCAGGCCGTTCAGATGGAGCAGCAAAGTGGACTTCCCTGCACCGTTGGGACCAATAAGGGCGACGCACTCACCGGTTGCGATCTCAAACGTGACACCGGACAGCGCCGCGCGACCGTCGCCATAGCCGAACCGAAGGTCGCGAACCGATAGGGCCGGCGGGGGGGCTAGGGCCAAAGTGCCACCCCAACGATGGCGGCAATGGATACGGCCGCGGCAAACGCGTCGGCAATGCCGATCCGTTGCAGCGGCGATATCGGCAAGCGACCATCGAAGCCGCGCGCGACCATGGCCCACGCGATTCTGTCAGATCGCTCGATCGCCCGCCGAACGAGCGCCGCAGCCACCATGCCGAGAGCGACCAGGTGACGCCAGCGCAGCGGGCCGACCATCCGCGATCGCCACGCGCGTGACGAGCGGCGCGCTTCATCGTCCAGGACGTTCAGGTAGCGGCTCGTCAGCATGAGGACCGTGAGCGGCGTTCGGGGCGCGCCGAACGAGTGCAAGGCGGCCAGAAGCTCCGTCGGCGATGTCGAGGCCAAAACGACGATGGCCGCTCCCGAGATCAGCGTGAGGCGCACGGTCAAATCCGCGGTCCTCGCGATTGGCGCTCCGAACGCCACACTGACAAGGGCAGTGACTGCCAGTCCGAACAGGGGCAGCATCCGGGTGAACGCTGTTCTGGCGGGTATGCGCAGGATCGAGGCGGCCAGGACAAGCATCAGAGCGAATGTGGCGAGGCGCGCGGGATGGGCAGGGGCCGCAGCAACGCAGACCGCATAGACGACCGCAACGAGCGTCTTGGCGCGCGGGTCGGGCCGTGTCGTGTCGCTCACGGCGGGAACGAACAACCGGACACTCACCGACCGAAGAGCCATGCCTCGGCGATGCGTTTGGCGCCTGCCGATGCGCCCGGATCCCGAGAAATCCAGTGGCCGCGGATGGCATCACCCCCCAACGCGAATCCGGCAGAGTGAAGGCACTCGGCAATGGGAAGCTCATCAGTGGTTCTGCAGAGCCGGTCGTAGAATGGCCCCATAGTCTCGCCGGCGGCCCTGATGACCGCGTGCCGCAGCCCATCCTCGGGGTAGCCGGGCCTGGGCGGCGCATGGCGATCCATCAGATCGCGCATCAGCTCACGCATCCCGAAGCGTCCACCGGTTCTCCTGAGCAGTTCCAGGTCGAGGCACAGGCCGATGAGTTCGCCCTTCAGGTAGACCGACAGACCTCCGTATCCGGTGCTTCTTCCGTCCTCCCAGATGCGCAGGCTAGCCTCTTCAGCCGTGACCGTGCGTCGCGCCGGCGTGTTGGCGAGGGTCGTCACCGTCTGTGCAAGGTCCCTGAAGTACGTTTCCTCATTCAGTATCCCGGCTCTCAAACTCAGAATGCCGGCCACGTATTCTGTGACCCCCTCACAGAACCAGAGGTTGCGTGTCTTCGGGGGGGTGGTGTAGTCGAAAGGCCCGAGGACAGCAGGCCGAATGCGCTTGACATTCCAGAGGTGGAAGTATTCATGGGCCACGAACCGTCCAAACCGGAGACGGCCCATCCACTCGGTCCATGCGATGCGCGCCCCGTTGGCATGCTCCAGGCCGCCGCCGCGACCGCCGCTGTCGAGGAACAAAGTATAGTTATTGTATGGGAGCGAGCCCATGTATTCGCGACCCGCTCGCACGATGGCGCGGAACGTGTCAAGGTGGGCGGCCGGCTCGGCGACACGTCTGCCGAAGAACGCGATGGAATGAGGTTTTCCTCCCTCCGTGAATGTCCGGTGCGACGCTTCGCCTATCAGGATGGGAGAGTCCGCCATCTCCTCGTATGTTGCGGCACGGTAGGTGGTGGTTAGACGCCCATCGGCTTGAGCTTCCGGCGGCGAGCCGACGCCGGGTGCGGCCGCGAGGGTGGTGATCGGTCCGCGCCATCCCGGTGGGGCGCTGATGGCGAGGCTGACCGGCTCCATCGTCCTTCCTGACACGAAGGCGAATGTGGCGGTACCGTTGTAGAACGCGCGCCTCGATCGGACGTCAACGTTCTCGGTGAATATGCTCGGAGGCGCATTGAGCACCTCGTACTCGACTGCGACCTTGCCCGTTCCGTTCGTTTTTGCCACCCATGTGTGCGGATCAGGATGCTCGCAGGGAGCAGCGCTGCCCACCGTGCCGAACCGCCGAACGTATCGGCCATGGTTCTGGACCCGATACTCACCCGGCGTCCAGACCGGCATTTGAAACCGGACGGAGGCGGTGCCTTCGGGGATGCCGTCCACAGCGATGCGAACGCGTGTCAGTCCTTCACGGTCTGCCGTGGCCGGAATCGGTGTCAGGGTGTAGCGGATGGATGGGGCGGCGTCAATGCCGTCGTGCCATATGCCATGGGCCATGGCCGTCACGAAGCCGACCATGGCGAACGCCATCCCGCGCGCCGGCATCATCCGACCGGCACGATTCGACGCCATACGGTCAGGTCATGCCCCGCCACGGTTGACGCGGGGCGAGAGGAGAGGCACCGTCTTGCGAATGTTGCTCAGCCAGGTCTTGCCGAGCCGCTCGGTGGTGGTCTTGTTGGCATCGGCGTCGGCTTGCGAAACCGTGACCAGCAGCTCGCCGAGGACGGTGATCGTCACCGTCTTGCCGTGCACGGCCATCTCAATGTCGCCAATCCCGATGGCGGTCTCTGCCTTCGACAGGATGTCGGTGAGCCTCTGATCCAGGATTTCCACACGCTGTCGGGGAGTCATGTCTCCGACGGAAGCGCGAATGCGCAGGACCTCGCGTCCGGCCACCGACCAGACCTCCGGCTGTCTTGCGTCGCTCGCGTCCTGTGCCGAAGCGCTTGCGGCGAACGCACACATGACGACGAGCTGTAGGGCGATCAAGGCTCTCATGGGGCACCTCCTTGGGCGCAGTGCGCTCACGAAGACAGTATACCGACGTTGGCGGCAGGGTGACGGCGATGCGCTCCGCCGCCGTTGACACTTCTCTGCAGGCGCGGCTATCATACCGACGCGGTGACGGCCCACAACCCGGACCAACCGGCGCACGCCGGCCCACCGCACTCCCGATCATCGCCTCAGCGGAAGGATACGCTATCATGCCCAACCTCGTCCTGGAAATCGGCTCCGAAGAGATGCCGGCGGTCGCCGTACCCGGCGCCATCGAGCAGTTGCGCGTGAGCATCCCTGCACAACTGGTCGCAGCGCGTCTGCCGGCCGCTTCGGTGACTGTGACAGGCACGCCGCGCAGACTCGTGGTTGCTGCGTCGGGACTGCCCGCCCGTCAGCCTGATGTGGAGCGTGAGGTCCGAGGGCCGGCATGGAAGGTGGCCTTCGGCCCCGACGGAACGCCCACCGGTGCGGCTATAGGCTTCGCGCGCAAACAGGGAGTGCCCGTCAAGGCGCTGACGAAGATCGAGACCGCACAGGGCGATTACGTGCTCGCACGGGTGATGGATGTGGGCAAGCCTGCCGTCGAAGCTCTGGGGCCGCACCTCGTCGAGTGCATACGGTCGCTGACCTTCCCCAAGGTCATGCGTTGGGGCGAGGGCACGACCCGCTACGTGCGGCCCATTCGATGGATACTCTGCCTGCTTGACGATCAGGTGGTTCCGCTGGAGTTCGCCGGCGTGTCCTCGGGGCGCACCGCGCGCGGTCATCGGTACCTTGGCGGCCCGGTGGAGATCGTCCACGCTGACGCCTACGCTGAAGCGGTGCGCGGTGCGTGGGTGATGGCCGATCCCGAGGAGCGCCGATCGGCGATCGTCGTACAGGGCGACCGGTTGGCGGCAGCGGTCGGCGGCACCGTGCCCTGGGATGCCGACCTGCTCGACGAGAACGTCCACCTCGTTGAGTGGCCGACGTGTTTGCTGGGCAGCTTCGCCGAGCGGTTCCTGGAGCTGCCACGACCGGTCCTGGTCACCGCTATGAAGAAGCACCAGCGTTTCTTCCCGGTCGAGGGACCCGACGGCAACCTGTTGCCCCATTTCATCTCCGTTAGGAACGGCGGCGCCGACCACCTTGACAAGGTCCGGGCCGGCAACGAAGCGGTCCTTAAGGCCCGGTTCGAAGATGCGCGTCATTTCTTTGCGCACGACCGTGAAGTGCCGCTGGACCGCATGGCCGAGAAGCTGGATCGGCTTGTGTTCCAGGAGAAGCTAGGCACCATGGCCGACAAGGCGAAACGCCTCGAGCGCCTTGTCAGGCCTATGGCTGAAGCGCACGGCCTCTCCTCCGAGGAGATCGAGGCCGCGGCTCGGGCCGCGCGCCTGTGCAAGGCGGACCTGACGAGTGAAATGGTGATTGAGCTGCCGTCGTTGCAGGGCATCATGGGCCGAGAGTACGCACTGATGCAGGGCGAACCTCCGGCCATCGCCGACGCCATAGCCGAGCACTACCGTCCCCGGTCGGCTTCCGACGGGTTGCCGGGCACGCCCCTTGGCAAACTCCTCGCCGTGGCGGACCGCATGGACACGCTTGTGGGATACGCCGGCCTCGGCATCATGCCCACAGGCTCGCAAGACCCCTTCGGTTTGCGGAGAGCGGCAACCGGCGTCGTGCAGATACTTGCCGAGGAGGACGATGTGCCGCCGCTCGCGGCCATGCAGGTGCAGGCCGCCGAAGGCTACCGCGAGGCGCTGGGGCTGGACTTTCCGCTCGACCCGCTATGCAATGCCCTGCAGGCGCTGTTTCATCAACGGCTGTCGGCCTATCTCGACGAGCGGGGTGTGCGTTACGACCTCATTGATGCCGCACTATACGGCGGCATGGTCTTCGGCACGGTGGTGCGCAGCGTCGTCATGCGGGCGCTCAGCCTCCAGCGGCTGGCCGAGAATGAGCAGTTCGTGCCCACGGTTCAGGCTGCAGCGCGTGTTGCCAACATTCTTGGCGGGTCCGATCCGACGCCGGTGCCCGGCAAGGAGGGCATCCACGGCGGCAGAGAACGGGCCGTCGAGCGGTCCCTGGCCCTGCTCGACCACGCAGCACGGCAGGTGGACACCGGCCGATTTCAGGATGAAGCCGAGGCCATGCTCTACGAAGTCGCATCGCTCACGGCACCTGACGTGGGCCGTGCCGCGGCAGCGTTCGATTTCGATGCCGTCTTTGAGGCGTTGCAGGCCGTCAATGAGCCCGTCAACCGCTTCTTCGACGTGGTGCTCGTCATGACCGACGATATGCCCGTGCGCAAGAACCGGCTGGCATTGCTTGGCTTCGTGGACGCACTGTACAAGAGCCTGGCTGACTTCCGCAAAGTGGTCGTCGCGTGAGGCTTCCTCCATCCGGGCGGGAGTGCGAGCCTGCGCGGGAGTGCGAGGCTCCGTGGGATGGCGAGGCTCCGTGGGAGGGCGAGGCTCCTGCCGAGCCGAATATCTCCTCTCCCG
>DYKI01000316.1 GCA_020722705.1 Chthonomonas calidirosea
GACCCCGAAGCCAAACCCGACGACCGCGTCGATAACGCCCTGCGCCCGCAGAAACTGACCGACCTCATCGGCCAGGATCAGGTGAAAGAGAATCTCGCCATTCTGATCGCAGCGGCGCGTCAACGCGGGGAGGCGTTGGATCATGTCCTGTTTTATGGGCCGCCTGGGCTTGGCAAGACCACCCTGGCGCACGTGCTGGCGAACGAGATGGGCGTCA
Organism: Chthonomonas calidirosea; assembly: GCA_020722705.1. Lineage (GTDB taxonomy): Bacteria > Armatimonadota > Chthonomonadetes > Chthonomonadales > CAJBBX01 > JAAYVH01. The sequence goes on from DYKI01000316.1 coordinate 218, forward strand.
ACATCAAGATCACCTCCGGCCCGGCCATCGAACGCGCCGGCGACCTGGCGGCCATCCTGACCAACCTGCGGGCGGGCGACATCCTGTTCATTGACGAGATCCACCGCCTCGGCCGCGCGGTGGAGGAAGTGCTTTACCCGGCCATGGAAGATTTTGCCCTCGACATTGTGATTGGCAAGGGGCCCTCGGCGCGTTCCATCCGCCTGAAGCTGCCGCGCTTCACCGTCGTCGGCGCGACGACGCGGCTGGCGCTGGTCACGGCTCCATTGCGGGCCAGGTTTGGGGCCGTTTACCGGCTGGATTACTACGACGAAACCGCGATGCAGGCCATCGTCCGGCGCGCGGCGAGGATGCTGGCCGTCACAGCCGAGGAGAGCGGCATCGGCGAGGTCGCCCGCCGGGCGCGCGGCACCCCGCGCATCGCCCTGCGCCTGCTGCGCCGGGTGCGGGATTTCGCCCAGGTGCGCGGCGACGGCGTCGTCTCGCGGGAGATGGCCGCCGGCGCCCTCGACCTGCTCCAGGTTGACCCCCTCGGCCTGGACGACGTGGACCGGCGCGTGCTGCGGGCCATCATCGAGAAGTACGGCGGCGGCCCGGTGGGACTGAACACCATCGCGGCTACCATCAGCGAAGAGCAGGATACGATCATGGACGTGGTCGAGCCGTACCTGCTGCAACTCGGTTTTCTGGACCGCACCCCGCAGGGACGCGTCGCCACCAAGTCCGCGTATGAGCATTTGGGAGTCGAGTGGAGGGAAGAGGGTCAGCCGCGACTCTTATAACGTCATTGCGAGCGAAGCGAAGCAATCCTCGCGTACCAAGAGGAGATTGCTTCGACGGAAGAACGCCGTCTCGCAATGACGGAACAAGACTATGATGGAAACCATCGGACGTTACCTGATGCTCGGCGGAATCGCGCTGTTTTTGGTAGGCGGCGGACTCTACCTCTCCGCCAAATTCGGCCTCCCGCTGGGACGCCTGCCTGGGGATATCCGCATCGAGGGAGAGAATGGCTCGTTCTATTTTCCGATCACGAGTTCGATTCTGGTTTCGGTGGTGTTGACCGTGCTGTTGAATCTTATTGC
>DYKI01000144.1 GCA_020722705.1 Chthonomonas calidirosea
ACGGGGAGCCACATACCGCTTCCCGCGCCAGTTGATGCGATTCATTAAGCGCCCGGTGGATAAACACCCCCGGGCGCAACGCTTTTTCCGGAGCCACACGGGCACACCGTATGCCGACATGGCAGGGCCGGCGATTCCATCCGCATGCCGGTGTGCGACTGACCTCCTCCATTTCGTTGACGACGGCTCCACCGCCCAGCCATAATCGCAACCACCATGATCGCGCCCGACGAGCCCGCCGTTCTCATGGCGAACATCACCAAGGTGTATCCCGGCAACGTCGTCGCCAACGATCATGTGTCACTCATGGTACGTCAGGCCACCATTCATGCTGTTGTGGGCGAGAACGGCGCAGGCAAGTCCACGCTCATGAGCATCCTGTATGGTGCTGTTCGCCCCGATGAGGGCCGAATACGCCTCCGAGGCAAGGACATCATCCTGCGTTCGCCCGCTGATGCCATCCGATCAGGCATCGGAATGGTCACACAACACTCGAGCCTGATCCCAGCTCTCACGGTACTCGACGGAATCCTCCTGGGCCACGAGACTTCAGCGCTCGGCTTCCTGCGCCGACGCGCCGCGGCTGAGCGCCTTGAGGCGATCGCATCACGCCTTGAGATATCCGTTCCCTGGAGCAGACCCGCCCGAGAGCTTACGGTAGCGGCCCTGCAGAAAGCTGAGATTGTGCGGGCACTGTACCGAGGGGCAACGATTCTCATCCTTGATGAGCCCACGGCGGCCTTGGCGCCCCAGGAAGCGGAAGCCCTGTACACCACGCTGCACGGTCTCGTCGCCGACGGCGCCACCGTGATTGTCGTCACCCATCGCTTGCAGGAGGTGATAGCTCACGCCTCCAGAGTGACAGTGCTTCGGCAGGGCCGCCGCGTTAGCGAGAGTGACACATCGTTGACCACCATGCGCGAGATTGCTGCACAGATGGTGGGCGGGACATCCCAACCTCTTACCGAACTTGCGAGTCCTGAAGCGCCCTCCCCCGACACGGACGGGGGGTACCAATCCACAGACTCTCAGACACAGCCCAGCGCCGGCCACAGGCTGCCGGTGCTCGAACTGAATGGAGTGTGCCTCGGGAAGCGGGGTTCGACAGGTCACGCTCCATCGGACGGCGGGGACGCCGTCCCTCCCGCACTGGACCTGAGCGTCAACGCAGGGGAGATCGTCGGAGTGGCCGGGGTTGACGGCAACGGCCAGCGCGAGTTAGCCGATGTTGTGATAGGCCTGGCGCCATGCGCCAAAGGACGCGTCATCGTCAACGGCATAGACGTTACGCATGCACCGCTGCGGCGCCGCATGACCGCCGGATTGGCATGCTGTCCTGAGGACAGGCAAACCGAAGGGCTGATCCTGAGCTTCGACCTCGCGGAGAACCTGCTGCTGCCAAACCTCGACCGAACCGACATGGGCGCCGGAGCTTGCATCAAGTGGCCCAGGGTCCGCCGAACTGCATCGGAAGCGATGCAGACCTATGGTATCCGCGCATTCGCTCCCGACGTCCCTGCAGGGTCGCTGTCCGGCGGCAACCAGCAGAAACTCCTGCTGGCTCGTGCGATGGTCCGCAATCCTGCATGCCTTCTTGCCCTTCAGCCCACACGCGGACTGGACATCCACGCGGCCCACGCGGCCTTCGAGGTGATCCGGCACGCCTGCGCCCGGGGCATGGGCGTGCTGCTGATCTCCCTGGACCTCGATGAGCTGCTCGAGAGAGCAGACCGTATTGCAGTCCTGTACAGCCATCGGCTCGTTGGCGTGCTGCCCAGGCGCGCGGCAACTCGTGAGATCATCGGAGCGCTGATGACCACCGGACAGCTCCCACAATGAAGTCTTTGCTCATGCGGCTTGCCCTCAGCCGTCAGGCCATAGGGCTCGCACTGGCTCTCCTGTCCGCCGCGGCAGTCATAGCCGCAAGCGGATCGAGTCCCACCGAAGCGCTGTCAGCCATGCTCATCGGGGCGGTTGGCGACCTGCCGGCGGCCGCCGGCGAGAGCATCAAAGCGGGCCGACCGATCCTGCCAAACGAGCTCCTGCGGCTGCTGGCCAAAGCCACACCACTCATTCTGAGCGGCCTTGCCGTCGCGGTAGCACTCAAAGCGGGGTTGTTCAACATCGGCGCGGAAGGTCAGATTCTCGTCGGAGCGTTCGCTGCCGCGGCAGTCGGCGCGGCGTGGTCAGGCGTTCCGTCCTTCGTGCACCTGCCCATGTGCCTGCTGGCGGCGATGGCGACGGGAGCTGTTTGGGCCGGACTTGCAGGATTCCTCAAAGCATGGCGGGGAGCCCACGAAGTCATCGTGACCATCATGCTCAACTACATCGCCATCCTGGCAACACATTATCTGGTTAACGGCCCGGCGCGTGACCCTTCGAGTCTCGCCCCCGCGACGAGGTTGGTACAGCCTGGGGCGCGACTATGGGCGCTCGATGGCGGCACCAACTTCTCCGCAGGCATCGCACTCGCCCTCGCCGCCGCCATCGGCGTGTCGCTCCTCTTCTCCCGTCTGCGCCTGGGATTCGAGATCAGAGCCGTCGGCGAGAACCCGATCGCGTCAAGGGTTGCCGGCATCCCCGTGAGACGCACGGTGGTCATCGCCATGGCGATTTCGGGCGCCCTCGCGGGACTTGCCGGTGCCGTCGAGGTCCTTGGCGTTCATCGTCGCTTCCTCGATGCGTTTTCGCCCGGTTACGGGTTCGACAGCATTGCGGTTGCCTTCCTGGGCAACATGAACCCTGCCGGCATCGTCGCGTCTGGATGTCTGTTCGGCGGCCTTGCGAGCGGCGCCGTTCACATGGAAGCCTATACGAGCACGCCACGCCAGATCGCCGGCATACTCCAGGCTGTGGTGATCCTCGCGGTGGCCGTCCGTGCGACGAGACGCTCTCGGAGCGCATCCGGAGGTCGGCAATGAGCGGAGAGCTTGGCATATCCGCCATCCTCGTGTTGTCAGCCCGGCAGGCATGTCCGCTGCTGATTGCGGCCGTCGGCGGCATCCTGTCGGAACGATCAGGCGTCGTGAACATTGCCCTTGAAGGGATCATGCTCATCGGTGCGTTCACAGGTCTCTGGGCGGGACAGCACTTCGGTCCTGGTATGGGTCTCGCCCTTGCCGTATGTGCAGGCGGAGCCATCGGCGCGGCTCACCTGGTGTTCACTCAGAAGCTTCGCATCAACCACATTGTCAGCGGCGTCGCTATCAATATCCTTGCCCTGAACCTCTCGACCTTCCTGCTCCGAGCGATCTACAACCAGGCTGATCCGCCGCTCCAAGCGCGCATGGCCCAGACCCTCCCCGTCGAGTGGTTCATCGGCTTCGCGATTGCTGCCACGATCGGCGCCCATGTGCTCCTGTATCACACGGTGATGGGGCTTCGCATTCGGGCGCTCGGCGAGAGCCCGCACCGAACACGTCTGGCCGGCGTGTCCCCTGGACCGCTTCGAGCCATTGGGCTCGTTTCGTCAGGCATGCTGGCAGCCGTCGCCGGCGCGTATCTCTCCATGGCCCTTGTCGGCCGCTTCACCGACGACATGGTCAGCGGGCGAGGGTTCATTGCGCTTGCCGCCGTAATATGCGGCCGGTGGACGCCCATTGGGGCATTCCTAGCGTGTTGCGCATTCGGCCTTTTCGATGCTCTGCAGTCAGGACTGCAGGGCACCCTCGCCATACCGACAGAAGCGCTTCGCGCGGTACCCTATGTTCTGACCATACTCGTCGCAGTTGCATTCAGATCTCAGCCGCCTGCACACCTCGGATCCGATGACACCGAAGGTGGTGAATGACCGGCCCTATGCAGGCGTCAGGCTCGCCGGATTTCGGCAGCGCTTCGCACTCACCCGCCGGCGCATCTTGATTAAGCGCCCGGTGGCCGCGCACTGTTCCCCGGATTCCAAGCAGGGATTTCCGGGCAATCCGACGAACCAAACCCACGACATCTACGAGGATTGGAGCTTGCTGGATGGCCATCATACAGGTCCGCATCGCAACACGCACGCCGGAACAGGCGAAGGAGCCCATCGTCCACCGCGTCGGCCAGGATTTCCGCGTGGTGACGAACATACGAAGAGCCCAGGTATCGGATGAAGGCGGGTTCCTCGATATTGACATTGAAGGGGCGCTGCCCGAGGTTCACAGAGCCATCGCGTGGCTCAAGACGACAGGCCTTGAGGTCAGCGCCGTGGAGCGTTCGGTCACCGATGGATCAAACCTGTGACCGACTCACCCGCACCGGCTGATGCCGCCTGCCGCGCAGGCGCCGATCCCGAACGGCTCGACCGAGCGCTCGTGACGCGCGGCCTGATTGCCACGCGGGAGCGCGCCCAAATGGCCATCAAGGCCGGCCTCGTCTCCGTTGACGGCACCCGGATCATGAAGCCAAGCGCACCAGTGGACAGCTCGGCGGAGGTCACAGTCACCAGCGAACCGCTGCCGTTCGTTGGTCGGGGTGGACTGAAGCTCGACGCAGCGCTCCGTCACTTTCGCATCAATCCAGCGAAAGCACGTTGTCTCGATGTCGGCGCCTCAACTGGCGGCTTCACAGACTGCCTGCTTCAGCGTGGCGCTGCCAGTGTCGTCGCCGTTGATGTCGGTCACGGGCAACTGCACGCCAGCCTGGTTGCCGATCCGCGCGTCACCAACATCGAGGGTGTCAACATTCGCTATGTATCCCCTGGGCAGTTTGGCGATGCGTTCGACATCATCGCCGCGGACGTATCTTTCATTTCCCTGACTCTGGTGCTGCCCGCCGTTGCTCCGCTTCTGCGGGCCGGCGGCTTCCTGATCGCACTGATCAAGCCGGAGTTCGAGGCTGGTCGCGATGCTGTCGGCGAGGGCGGCGTTGTCCGTGATGCCGAAGCCATCCGGCGCGCGAGAGAGACGGTGAGCCGACTTGCAACCGAAGGGCTCGGCCTGCGCAAACTCGGGATGATCCCGTCACCGGTTCGCACGGGTGGCAACCGTGAGTATCTGGCGTGCTTCAGGAAGCCACGGGAGGCATGAAGACGATGGAGAGACTCATGGTGAACACAATGGCGCTCCTACTTACCACAACGTGCATTGCCGCACCTCCGCCGCGGCTGCCTGATGGCCCATTGCCCGACGGGCTCGGCGTCAACATCCACTTCACCTCCCCGCAGCCCGGAGAGATGAAGATGCTTGCGGCCGGCGGCTTTACCTGGGTCCGAATGGACTTCGACTGGAACCAGATCGAGTACGAGAAGGGAAAGTACCGGTTCACCGCCTATGACACCCTCATGACCGCGATCGAGGAGTACGGCATCCGCCCGATCTTCATCCTGGACTACGTTCACCGGTTCTATGACAATGCGAAGTCTCCTCATACGGACGAGGCAATCGCAGCCTTCGCGAAGTTCGCGGCCGCGGCAGCCAAACACTTCGCCGGACGCGGCATCCTCTGGGAGATGTACAACGAACCGAACATCACGCCTTTCTGGCGCCCAACCGTCAACGTTCATGACTACGTGCGCCTGGCAACAGCCACCGGCAAGGCGATCCGCGAGGCCGCGCCGCGGGAAGCATATATCGGCCCCGCAACGTCCACATTCGACTGGCGTTTCCTTGAGGAGTGCTTCAAAGGCGGACTGCTAGAGCTGTGGGATGCCGTGTCGGTCCATCCCTACAGACCGATGCCGCCTGAGACCGTCATCAATGACTACGCGCGCCTTCGTGCAATGATCAGGCAATACGCACCGAAGCGGAAACAGATCCCTATCATATCAGGTGAGTGGGGCTACTCGTCGGCGTGGAGCGGAATGGATCCGGATAAGCAGGGCAAGATGCTGTCGCGGCAATGGCTGACCAACATCGCGTGCGACGTCCCGCTCTCGATCTGGTACGACTGGCATGATGATGGACCTGATCCGAAGGAGCCCGAACACCACTTCGGCACGACACTGCATCCAACTCACGCCGGTCGCGAGCCGATCTACGACCCGAAACCCGCGTATCTGGCGGCCCGAACATTGGCCACGGAACTGCGCGGGTATCGGTTCAACAAGCGCCTCGTTGTCGGACCCTCATCGAACCACGTTCTGCTGTTTTCGAGAGGCGGCAAGCCGGCGCTTGCCGCTTGGACAACCCAGGCCGGCGGAGCTCATGTTACGATCCCGTCCAGCGCGGGCGACTTCGCAGCGGTCAACCACATTGGCCAGGGCCGTGAAGTGCTCAAAGCCGGCGCGTCCGGATTGTCGTTGACCCTGACCGACGCGCCGCAGTTCATCAAGCCAATCGGACGCAATGACGTTCTGGAGGCCGCTGCGGCCTGGGAGCGGCTTCCTCAGGAGATCGTCACTGCGTTCCGCCCTTCCGTCACGATCCGGGCACGCCCCGGGCGCACCGGCTCCGCCGGCGTTTGCGCCCCCGCCACGGTCGCACTGGAGAGAACAGACCGCCCCAAAGAAGCCAGCCTGACGCTGCGCGTCGGCAATGCGCCGCCGGTCGTTCAGTCCACGTCGGTCGTCGTCGCGGATCCGCTCGTCGTTGACGTCGGCGCTCCGCTGGCCGGTCGGGTCCGCGTAACGCTTCACAACCCGTCCGGGCAAGCGTTTCGCGGCCGGCTCCACCTTCATGCTTTTCGCGCTGCATCCTCACCGACCACCCATCCGGTGGTCCTCAATGGCGGCACCCGGACATGGACCACCGAGATTCGAATCCCGGATGGAATGGACGAGGTCGTCATCGAGGGGCACCTCACCGATGCACTCGGGCGGCGATTGCTGACGGTCGCGCCCAGACGATACCAAGCTCTCGATATCCTCGGATCACGTCTCTCAGTAACGCCGGACGGCGACGCCAAAGTGGCCTCGACGCAGTCGCTCGATGTCGCCGAACCGCCTGACGGCCCGGTCGCCAAAGGGGTCTCGTCGGTACGCCTAACCTATCGCTACGACAAGGGCTGGAAGTTCGTGTGCATTCGCCTGACCGATCCAAGCAAGGGAGCGATCGAGGGCAAGCCGAGCGCTCTCGGGATCTGGATACACGGCGACGGTCAGGGCAACGTGCCGCGCCTGAGGTTTGTGGACAGTACCCGGCAGACATGGCAACCCGACGGCGATCCCATTGTCTGGTCCGGTTGGCGCTGGGTCACCTTTCCTCTCGACGGGACACGCTCCGGACGCTGGGGAGGCGCCGACGACGGGGTGATCCACTACCCCATACGCTGGGATGCCGTGTTCTTGCTCGACAGCGCAGGCGGGCGGGCCACCCAGGGCGCAATCCATATTGCCGCACCCACACTCATCTACAACGAAGGAAACTAACCGATGAACAAGTTTACCGGGCTCGGTCTGGGCCTCCACAACATCAGCCGCCTGTCGGACGCGCAAACCCGCTCCATATCTGCCGAGAATCCCGACGGGTCCAAGGGCAAAGGCGCCATGGCCATCCCGCCGACCGACTCCGAAGGCAGGCCGATAGGCGCGGCTCGCGAACTGGGCCAGGGCTGGAAGGTACGTCCGTGCATCACCATCGCCGCCAACGACTCCGTCACACTTGCCGACATTGCGGGCCCGGGGGCTATCCAGCACATCTGGATCACGGTCTCTCCCGACTGGTGGCGTCGCCTCGTGATGCGGATCACATGGGACGATGAGGCATCTCCATCCATCGAGACGCCGCTCGGCGACTTTTTCTGCATGGGATGGTGCCAGCGCGCCAATGTCAACTCGCTTCCCATTGCCGTAAACCCCGCGGGAGGTTTCAACTCGTACTGGGAGATGCCGTTCCGCAAGAAAGCCCGCATCACCATCGAGAACCTCTGGGACGAGCCCTGTCACGGCTTCTTCTACCAGATCACCTACGCCCTGGCCCAGGTTCCCGATGACTGCGCTTACCTGCACGCCCAGTGGCGTCGGAGCAACCCGTTGCCGTATGCCGTCGAGCATGTCCTGCTGGATGGAGTTCAGGGACAGGGTCACTACGTCGGCACCTACCTCGCCTGGCAACCGAACAACTGCGGATGGTGGGGTGAAGGTGAGATCAAGTTCTACATAGACGGCGACACCCGCTTCCCCACCATATGCGGCACCGGTACCGAGGACTACTTCGGTGGGGCATGGGACTGGGAACAACCCGCCGGCCAATACTGCACGTATTCCACACCATTCCTCGGCATGCCTCAGGTGATTACCGCAGGAGCCGAGGGGATGTACCGAAGCCAGCAGCGCCACGGGATGTACCGGTGGCACATCCTCGACCCCATCCGCTTCCAACAGGACCTCAAGGTAACCATCCAGGCACTGGGCTGGCGCTCGGGTGGAAGGTACCTGCCGTCCCGTGACGATATCTCGTCGCTGGCGGTCTGGTACCAGGCTGAGCCTCATGCCGCATTCCCGTCGCTTCCCGACAGGAACGCTCTCGAAGTCATCTGACCGTATGCCCGGTTCCGCCACGGTCAGATGACATCACGGCGCG
>DYKI01000317.1 GCA_020722705.1 Chthonomonas calidirosea
GGCTGGACGCGAAGCGTCAGCGGAGCCTCTAGCCCCACCTCTTCCGCCTCACCAATGACTACCGGTCAGGTCTGCGGGCTGACCGCTGATCACTTTCTCGGCTCACTTGCCACCCGGCGCGAACTTCCCAAGCTGGCGTAGAGTCGGCGGTTCGAGGAGTCGGCGGATGGTCGCGGGCGTGATGAGCAAGGGAATGACCTCGATGGTGAGGATTCGCAGGCCGATGGTCAGGTAGGATTGGCGGGGCCCCTTCTTGCGGTGACGGAGGCGGAGAGAGGGGTCGCGGCTGGCGGCCTTCAAGCCAGCCAGCATCCAGATGAGCAGGGCGACGCCGAGGAGCATGACGAAACGAGCGAGCGCCTCTGGGTCGCGGAACTGGGTCCAGAAGAGCTTGACGCCGAAGCGGCGGCCCTTGATGTCCCGGAACTGCTCCTCGACGGTCATCCGCCTGTCGTAGAGCTTGAGGACGTAGGAAGCGGGACCGGTCTCGTTCGTCGCCAGCCACCAGGGCTCAGGCGCTCGCGGCGCCCAGTAGCCGACGACGCGGGCCTCGACTTTTCCGTCGGAACGCAGGGGGACGACGCCGAGGTCCAACACGCGGCCGCGCCAGAGCAGAAGGTTGCGCAGCGGGATCTTACCTGCCCCTGCGAGGTCCACGTGCACATCGTCCATCAGCCGGACCACGAAACCGAGGCGAAGTTGCTGCAGGAGCTGCACCCAGCTGACCCGGCGGAAGCCCCGGTCGCAGAGGATAATGGCCTTGGCCTGTGCACGATGAACCGCCTCGGCCAACAGCCGCAGGAACGTGTTCTCGCGGCTGTTCTGTGACCGACGAGGGGCTTTATCGAAGGCTTGGTTGAATAGCGGGATGGCCCGCTTGCCCGTGACCACGGCGGCTGTCAACATGCGCAGGTCGTGGTGCCATTCGGTCCAGTCCACGGCGACGACCAGCAGCCTGTCCTTGCCTCGGGCCAGGAGCTTGGCCCACTGGGCCGCGAACTCCGTGTAGTCGACCCGAGCGTTTCGAAGCAGCCGGTAGAAGCGGTTCACGGCGCTGTCCAGCCGCGTCTTGAGCCAACGTGCCAGCGTCGTGGCGATGGCAAAGGAGCGGGCCTGGCCCGTCACCGCGATCGCCGCGATCACCAGCCCGAGGGTCTTCCGGTGCCTCCTCCAAAAGGGGCTTAGCAACTCGGCCAGAAAGGGGTATGCCTTCTCGGGGGCCATGCGCTTCTCCTCGGTGGCTAGTAACTCCAGGGAAGCTCGTGGCCCCCGCCTTTTTCAAGACCATCGTCTAAC
>DYKI01000145.1:0-4638 GCA_020722705.1 Chthonomonas calidirosea
CGTACTCGTGCTCGTACTCGTACTCGTACTCGGTCGTTCGATTGCGAGTACGAGTACCGCTGACGCTGAGTACGAGGACTCCCAGTTGCCGTCTATCGGGAAGGTGACGGTCTTGCACTCGTGCATCTGATGCCATGAGCCGAACACGAGCCGCAGGGCGCACCCTGAAGGCGCAGGACCTCAGGCTGGGACGGTCGAATAGGCTTCTGCGGCCCGACGGTGGCAGTAAGGGGCACGTGGCGCATTGTCTCTCGGCGAAAGGAACACTGAGTGAACCTCATCTTGCTGACGGCCTTTGCGGGCCTGTGGGTGTCGGGTCCGGCCCAGCAGCCGATCCGAGATCTCTACGCGGATACGTGGGTGGCCAATGACGCCCTGGGCCGTGCGATGCCCACCTTCGAAATGGTTGGGCCGGTGAAGAAAGATCAGCGGCGCGTGGTGGGCATCTTCTACATTGCCTGGCATTCGGACTCGCTGCACGACGGCTTCTCGCGGCCCTTCAGCGCCGATGTGAGCAAGATACTGGCCACGGACCCGTCGGCGCGGCTGGACGGCAGGCACCCGCTCTGGAAGGATGGCTCCTATCACTGGGGCGAGCCCGAGTTCGGCTACTTCCTCAGCAAGGACGAGTGGGTTATCCGTCGCGACATGTCCATGCTGGCCGATGCAGGCGTGGATGTGCTCGTCATGGATGTGACCAACGCCGTGCGCTACTACGACGAGTGGGATGTCATCTTCCCGGTCATGCAGAAGATGAAGGCCGAGGGCAACAAGGTGCCCCAGTTCTGCTTCTGGGCGTTCAACGGACCGGTCATCTCCGTTGTGCAGGACCTCTACGAGAAGATATACAAGGCCGGAAAGTACAAGGACCTGTGGTTCCACTGGGACGGCAAGCCCTTGCTGCTGTACAACGGCACACCCTTCGCCGATTCGACGGGCCAGCAGCACCAGCACGTGAACCCTAACTACGATGAGAAGGCCAAGACCGACCCGAGCCATCCGCATTACGGTGATCCGGACTACGCCGAGCCGTTCTACAAGGACTACACCAAAGAGGTGATGCAGTTCTTCACTCTTCGCACCATGTGGTGGGGCTACTGGCAGTGGGCGGGCAAGCGCTTCGTGGGCACCGAGGACAACTGGAGCTTCGGCTACGACCTCGCGCATGAGCCCGTGAAAAAGATGGACCCCACGGACCTCGTGTCGACGCATCAGGGCAAGCGCGAGGAAGCTGCGGTGACGCCCGCACAGCATCCCTCCAGTCTCGTCGGCAAGTCGTGGACACGCGATAAGGGCGAGCCTGAACTCAACGACCAGGATCTGCCCGTGTCCGCCTACGTGCCGTGGCTCGGCAAGACCGTCTCCCGCCCCGAGGGGTACGGCATCTACTTCCAGGACCGGTGGGACGAGGCGCTCAAGGCCAATCCCCAGTTCCTCTACATCAACGACTGGAATGAGTGGACCGCCGGGAAGTACCCGCCTGCCGAGGGGACTAAGTTCCCTTTCATGCGGCGTCAGAGCAACTTCTTCTTCGTGGACCAGTACAACTCCGAGTTCAACCGATGCATCCAGCCCATGAAGGGCGGCTGCACGGACAACTACTACATGCAGATGGCCCAGAACATCCGGCGCTATAAGGGTGTGCGGCCCATGCCGGTGAACCGCGGGGCGCGGACCATCAAGGTGGATGGTTCATTTGCCGACTGGGCCGGGGTGAAGGTGGAATACCGCGATACCATCGGCGACACCTTCCACCGCGACTACAAGGGCTACGGGGGGCTTCACTACAAGGACGATTCAGGGCGCAATGACATCGTGACCTGCAAGGTGGCCGTTGATGCTGCGCAAGTCGCCTTCATGGCCGAGACACGCGCGCCCATCACGCCCCACACCGGCAGGAACTGGATGCTCCTTCTCATTGATGCGGACCAGAACCCCAGGACAGGCTGGTTCGGCTGCGACTTCATCGTCAATCGGCGCGTCGTATCCGGGAACATGACCACATTGATGCGCTATCGGGGAACGTGGCCGGACGGCAAATGGATCGAGGTTGGCTGCGTCCCCGTGCGGTATGCGGGCAACCGGATCGAGCTGGCCATCCCCCGCAACCTCCTCGGCCTGTATGGCGACGCGATCACCTTCGACTTCAAGTGGACCGATAACCCGGCCGAGCTCCGCGACCCGATCTCGCTGTGCACCCACGGCGACACGGCTCCGAACCGTAGGTTCAACTACCGGATGGTTTGGAGGAGGTAGGGAGCACGAACTGCCCCCATGCGGGTATCTTTCGGTGAACTAGGGTCGAGCGCGCAGGAAGGAGGCGCCCATGGTGACTGGCATCGGTGTTAGGAACCTCCGCGGGATTCGGGAAGGGCGGATTGATGGCCTCACTGAGCTGAGCGTCCTCGTGGGCGTCAACGGCTCAGGCAAGAGCACGCTCCTCGACGCGATCCTGATCGGGGCATCCGCCAATCCTGTCGAAGCGACAGCACTGGCAACCAAGCGCCGGCCCGGTCTCGCAGACCCAGGCAAGTGGCTCTTCCGAAGCCTGCCTGCGGGCCCTCTGATTGCCTATGTCTCTGTCGAGGGGCCGCTCTGGCCTGCCCCGCGTCAGCTTCATCTTACGGCCACGGTCGGCGCGGAGCCGCCTACCGTGCGCCGCATCGAGGTTCGGATGCTCGCTGAGGGGCCTTCAGACGCCAGACTCGAAGGCCAGAGCGCCGACACCTTCAACCTCGGCGTCGTGTCCGTTGACGGAGCGGCGGTGACCGCGAGCAGCCAGACGGCGCATGGCGATGGCATACAGGTCCGATTGGTCGAACCGGGGAGCATCGCCGGCGGCGAACCCTTGTCATCGGTTCGCAGGCAGGCGCGCGAGCACGGCCGTCACGACGCCGTGCGCGAGCTTGCGGCCACACTCATCCCTGATCTAAAGGATATCACCGTAGAGGACGCCGGCAACGCGAGAGCGGTGCTCTACCTGGACTACGGAGACCACATCCTGCCCGAGGCTGTGGCAGGCGACGGCGTCCGTGCGCTTCTCCGAGCATGCTACGAGCTTGCGGCCGCACCGGGCGGGGTCGTGTTGATCGAGGAGCCCGAGGTGCATCTGCATCCGGGCGCGATGCGCCTCGTCGCACGAGCAATGCGTGCCGCCGCCGTGCGCGGCGTCCAGGTGATCATCAGCACCCACAGCATCGAGATTGTTGACTACCTGATTGCCGAGGCTGAGAACGCAGAGGCCCTCAAACGGCTCTCGGTCCACCGTGTGCGGCTTGAGAACGGAATGATGACGCATCGGCTTATTCCGGGGACGGAAGCGGCGTTCCTTCGTGGCGAGATCGAAGAGGACCTCAGGTGAATGGGGAACACCGACGCGAGGTCGAGATCATTGTGCTGTGTGAGGGCTACCTGGATCGGGCGTTTCTGGCAGGGGTGGCGGAGGCGGCAGGCTGGCCGAAGCCTGCGCGTGACGCCGCCGGACAGGTTGTCGTTAGGGATCTCGATGGTGTGCGCATCCGTGGCGGTGGCCGGTACTACTTCGTTCGGCAGACCGATGGATTGCAGAGCGGGTTGCTTCTGCAGCCGTGCGTCGCGGAGATGACCAGGAAGCAAGTGGCCCAGCAAGTTGAGGCCGCATTCGTATCCAAGGCCTCGGACATTGCCAGCAAGACGAGGCGCGATCGTCCTCGCTGTGTGTTCGTGTGCGTTGATGCGGACACAGACGCGGGCGAGTCTGTTGACGTGCGAGCAATCTCGGAGCGCAAACGGTTGCTCGGGCTCCTCGTACGTCAAGGCATCAACGCGGCCCTGAAGCCGGACCATCGGATATGGTTGGGCGATGCCACTGCCTGGGCGGTCCCCCTGATATGGCACGCCGGCGACAAGCCCGGCACGAAGGGTGTGCCAGACAAGCAGACACTTGAGCGCATCGTGTGCGCCGCTATGGCCGAAGCATATCCGGACCGAGCGGCGCATGTTCAAGGCTGGCTTGACGGCCGTCCACCGGAGGATGACCTCCCGCCCGCCGTGCCGAAGTCGTACTGCTGGTCGCACATGGCGGCGTGGTCTGCCGAGTTCGGCGCCGAGGGCTTTATCAGAGAGGCGATTTGGCGGAGCCAAGCGCGATGCCCTGATGTCGCGCGTCGCCGCATGCGCCGGCGGCCGCGACCTGCTCGACCTGTTGAGCGCAACTTCGGCGTCGGAGTGGATGTCTGCCCTGTAGATTGGCAAAGGGAGAGGGCGCAATGGCCTTGGCTGGCCTGGTGGTCCAGTCTCGGGCGTCGAGAGGCGTCCTGGAATCGGACGGGGCAAGAGTGGCTCCTGAGCGGCGGTGCGCACGAGAGCGAATAGGAGGATGTCACCAATGAACACGATTGCTTCCGACCTCAGCGAGCAGTTCGACCGCGCGTGGGATATGTTGCGGGCAACGATCGGACGCATCACAGATGAGCAATGGCTGGCCGGCGACGCGCCGGGACTGGTTCCGGCACGCTGGGCGCTGCACGCCATCGAGACCGTTGACTTCGACATGAGCCGGTCTCCGGAGGAGTACACCCGACGGCTCGACGCCGACGAGGACGGCCCTGTCGCGAGCCTGCCATCGCGGTCGGAGCTCCTCGCGTATCTGGACGAGGT
>DYKI01000145.1:4738-8349 GCA_020722705.1 Chthonomonas calidirosea
CGGAGCTCCTCGCGTATCTGGACGAGGTCCGTGCGTCCAGCACGGCAACCCTCGCGGCGGTGAGTGATGCGGATCTGCTCGAAGCGCCGAACGCGTTCCCTTGGACCGGCAAGACCGTGCTGGGCCGCATGCTCTATACGTTGCGGCACACTATGACCCATCAGGCCGAGCTCAGCATGATCCTGCGTCTGCACGGCGCCGAGGAGACCGAGTGGCGATGAAGTGCGCCATACGCCCGGTCGAGCGCTTCTGCCTATTCCGTCAGGGCCGGCAGCGCTAGAGAGGCAACGCCTCTGGCGCTACGGACCGCGACAATATCTGTCTGGCGACGAGCCTAGGGCGCGAAGGTGCAAAGGAGGCGGCTATGCGTCATGTGATTCTCCTGGCGGCGATCGTGCTGGTCGCACTGCCGCAGAAGGGCACTCGAGTGTACGATCGGTACGGCGGTACACTCGCGTTGACGGGAAAGAAGACGGGCTACTTTCACGTTGAGAGGCTGGGCGGTCGGTGGTGGATCGTCACGCCGGAAGGCCATGCGTTCCTGAGCAAAGGTGTCTGCCACGTCTCCTATGTGGCCGACCATGCGCCGTCACTGGGCTACTCGCCCTACGCGCGCGTGACGGAGGCCAAGTACGGGTCCGCCAAGGCATGGGCGAAGGCGACTGCGGCTCGCATGAAGTCGTGGGGGCTCAATACGGTGGGAGCATGGTCGAGTCGCGAGATGCACGCCCAGGGGCTGGCATACGCGCCCATCCTCAATATCGCGGCAAGCATCGGGAAGGACCTGTGGCTCAAGGGAGGCGTCGTGGACGTGTTCGCCACGGGGTTCGCGGATGGGGCGCGCCGTGTGGCCGCCCGTGAGTGCACACCCAGGCGGAACGACCCGTGGCTGCTCGGGTACTTCACGGACAACGAGCTGCGTTGGGGGGCTGACTGGCGATCAAAAGAGAGCCTGTTGGAGACGTTCCTGAAGATGCCTGCCGGCGCGCCGGGCAGAGCGAAGGCCGAAGCGCTCCTGAAGTCGCGCAAGACGCAGGGCGATCCGACTCCGGAAGACAAGGCCGAGTTCCAGCGCATGGTCGCCGAGCAGTACTTCCGCGTCTGCAAGGAAGCGATCAAGGCCGCCGATCCCAATCACATGGTGATCGGCTGCCGCTTCGCCGGCTATGCGCCTGAACCGGTTCTCCTCGGACTGAAGGGCCACGTGGATGTCGTCTCCTACAACGACTACGGCTTCGAGCCGCCCATCAGGAACCTCCAGCGGATCACCGACCTGACGGGGCGTCCGGTGATGGTGACGGAGTTCTCGTTCAAGGCGCGCGACAGCGGACTGCCGAACTCCCGTGGAGCGGGACTGCCCGTTGATACGCAACAGGACCGAGCCGACAAGTTCGAGCACTACGTCCGCAAGCTGGCGGTGCTGCCGAACTGGGTGGGCTATCACTGGTTCGAGTGGTGCGACGAGCCCAAAGAGGGCCGATTCGACGGCGAGAACAGCAACTACGGCCTGGTGCGCATTGACGACACGCCGTGGGAGAACCTGACCGACAGGTTCAAGAAGGTGAACGCCGCGCTCGAATCCGTGCGGCTCAGCTCGGAAGGCAAGCAATAGCTCGGTGTCGCCAATGGTGTGCTCCCGGACTCTGGGCACTGTCGCGCTAATGCTGGCTGCGGCAAGGGCGGCGTGCCCATTGAGTGCGATGGTCGCACGGACTGGTACGACCGCGCTCCTTGCCGTTCCGAAAGCACAGCCGAACTCGCCCAGGGCAGCCCTCTTCATCCGAGGATCCGGCACATGGCGGAAGGTCTCGGAGGTTGAGGCGCGCCGCGCAGCGTGGTCGCCCGATGGTCGGCATATCGCACTGTACGCTGACGGATACGGTTCGCTATGGGTGGTCCGCACTGATGGCCGGCATGTCCGACAGCTTTCTCCCATGGCCTCCGCGCCCGCATGGTCTCCCGACGGAAGTGCGCTGGCCTTCGTCCGGTCCGGAGGCGGGATTGCGATTGCGGATGCCGCGCTATGGTCGGTCAGAGACCTTCGCGGCGCCGTTCGCGGCTATGCACCCTCATGGAGACCGGATGGGGGAGCGATCGCCTTTGCGCGATCGGTTGGCGGCGCCGGGTCGGTCTGGACGGTCGGCGTCAAGGACGGCATCGCCGAACGGATCGCGGTGTGCGCCCGGCCTCTAGCGCTCGCGTGGTCGCCTGACGGCAGGAAGATTGCGGTCATCGAGCACGATCCCGATCGCATGGCGGCACCGAGACTGTCGCTCATTGAGACAGGGCAGCCTGCGCCGTCCCCTATCGGAGATGTCCTGTGGATGAACCCAAAGCGCACTGAAACCGCCGGGATCGCGTGGATTGGTGCCGGTCGCCTGCTCGTGCACGATGGGGATCGCGAATGGGCCGTGGTCGAGAGTTCGGGGCGTCCTCGCCGCACGCCCGGCGCGGCCAACGGCTCGGACGGGGCTCTTATCGCGGGTGTCGGCAGCGACGGGACGATCTGTGTCACGCTCGACCGAGACGGTCGGCCGACCGGACTGCAGTGGGGCGCTGCCGACAAGCCCGTCGTGCTGCCGCCGATACCTGCGGGGATGATGGCAACCGCAGCCAGTTGGACCCCCGTGGAGATGCCCGAGATCGCCGGCGCATCGGGTGCCGATCAGGCTCCGATCCAGCCGACAGATGCGATCGGTGAACCGGAAAGGCCCACGGTGGGCGGTCGCGCGGACCAGGCCATCGTGTCGCCCATGGTTTTCCCTGTGTGCGGGCAGGTGTCATGGAGCGACACATTCGGTCATCCAAGGGGCGCAAACAGGAAACACGCAGGCCAGGATATCCTCGCGCCGAAGATGCGTCCCGTTGTGGCCGCGTTCGACGGCATCGTGACGCTCCGGCGCCCACGCTCGCCGGGCGGGCACTTCTGGCTGACGCTGGTGGGCGACAACGGCTGGACGGCGACCTACCTGCATCTGAACAATGACACGCCGGGGACGGATGATGGCCTTGGCACGGATGAGCATGCGTTCGCGCCTGGCCTCGTCAGCGGAGCGCGGGTGCAGGCCGGGCAACTTCTGGGCTTTGTCGGAGACAGCGGGAACGCTGAGGAAACGGTGCCGCACCTGCACTTTGAGCTCGCCCCGACAGCGACGCGCGTGCCCATCAACCCGCGCCTATCCCTCGAAGCTGCCCGGCGACTGGAGGAGCCGTTACCGTCCGGCAGGGCGGCCGTTGATCGCCCCGCCGTGGGTTCTGTGCCCCGCGGTTGAAACCGCGCCTGCCTACGCCACCAAGTCTGCCTCCGCCGACTGCGTTCTCAGTACCCGGAGGGGTACTTGGTGATGTTGGCAGCCCGCGACTTCATTAGCACGGGACATGGGGCGGATGAGACGGATCTATGATCGTCCGTTCGCCTTGCGCAGGCGTAAGGGCACGGCCAGGTCGTCAAACATGGCGTAGACGATCGGCACCACGAACAGCGTGGGCCTGGTTGACGTCAGCAAGCCGCCGATGACGGCTGTCGCCATCGGGGCCTGCGTTTCCGTGCCTATGCCTGGTACTACTCCGTTAAGTATCATCCACCGGCAGCGGGCGTCTGCAAGCTGGAC
>DYKI01000146.1 GCA_020722705.1 Chthonomonas calidirosea
GCAAGGGGGGCGTCGCCATTCATCCCTCACCCAACCTCTCCCGCGCGCGGCACGTCGTGGACGACCAGGGTTCATCATGCGCGGGAGAGGAGACATTCGGCTCGGCGGGAGCCTCGCCCTCCCGAGCGGGCGGGGGCAAGGGGGGCGTCGCCATTCATCCCTCACCCAACCTCTCCCGCGCGCGGCACGTGATGGACGACCGGGGTTTACCATGCGCGGGAGAGGAGACATTCGGCTCGGCGGGAGCCTCGCCCTCCCAGGGGTTCCAAAGACGCTTGCGGTATATCAATGGCAGTGGACCGACATCAGGTTGGTTCACATCGAGGTTCAGACAGTCAGCATGGAGGCGAATATGCGTAATACCCGGCGTGGGTGGGCCGCTCTATTGGTTCTGGCAGCTCTGGCGGCTCTCTCGACGGAGAACCTGCCGGCACGCGCTCAGGAACAGCTCGGCGCGAAGGCTGAAGGCGCTCAGTCAAAAGACAAGAAGGTCGAGGAGCTCAAACTGGAGGACCTGTTCCCGAAGAAGAGCTTCTTCGGCAAGCGCGCCCGAGGCCTGGCATGGTCGCACGACGATCGGTACCTGGGCTACCTATGGAACGCCTATGACGACAAGGGCTACGACCTCTGGGTCTACGACACCAGAGAGCGCAAATCCAAGCGGCTGACTTCTCCGGAGACGTTCCTGCCGTTCGATCGCGAGTTGAAGGCGATCATCGAGCGGTACAAGAAGGACAGGGAAGAAGACGAGCGGCGCAAGAAGCTGTCCGATGAGGAGCGAAAAAAGCTCGAAGAGGAAGATGAAAAGAAGGAGAAGGAGCGCAAGGAACCCCGGAAGGAATACGGCGGCGTTGGGGAGTTCGAGTGGGCCAAGAAGTCCAACGAACTGCTCCTGACCTATGGCGGCGATATCTACAGACTGACCATCGGCAAGGATGCCCTGACCCGCATGACCAAGACAGTCGAAGCGGAATCGGGCCTGAAGTATCTCGCCGACGACAAGGCCTTCATCTTCCGTCGGGGCGAAGGCATCTTCCGCGCGCGATTCGACAGTCCCCAGATCGTGCAGCTCAATCCCACCCTGCCCGACGGCCTGCGCATGGGCGGATACCGGCTTTCGCCCGATGAGACCAAGATCCTGCTGACAGCCTCCAAGCCGACGGGCAAGGATCGCGAGGTCACCTACATCACGTACAGGCAGCGCTTTGCCGAGGCAAAGACCGCTGGACGCAACGTGGCCGACGATCCGTTCAACTCCGAACAACGCGCGTTCATCGTGGACCTGAACGACGACCCCAAGGCCGCCCCTCTGAACGACGGCAAGCCCTGGGAGATATGGAAGTGGCCTGCAGGCGACGAGATGGGCCAGTTCGTTGTGCACGAGGAGCCCTGGTCGCCCGACTCGAAGAAACTCACCTTCGCCACGTGGAAACGCACAAGGCGCGAGCTGGAAGTGTGCATCGCCGACACCGTGGAGAAGAAGGTCACCACCGTCTACAAGACGACGCACAACGGTGAACACACGACCCCGGGCATGACCGATCCGTTCTTCCGCAAAGACGGCGCGACGATCGTGGCCATGTTCGAACAGAGCGGTTACAGGCACCTGTGGGAGATCAACCCGCTCACCGCAGGCGCGACCCAGATCACTCGCGGCGACTTCGAGGTCTACCCGCTCAAGATGAGCGAAGATGGCTCCTGGATGCTCGTGCGGTCCAGCAAGGAAAGCCCTGCACAGATGAACCTCTACAGGGCCGAGCTTGCCGATGGCTCCATGACGCGGCTAACGCACAAGGAAGGCAGCTACAGCGACTGCGTGCTCAGTCACGACAACAAGAAGCTGGCTCTCATCTTCGGGTCGTGGCGATCCCCGTCCGAGCTCTACTGGCAGCCGGCCATCGGCAAGAAGGATGAGGTGGCCATCACCTCCTCGCATCCCGGCACGCTGGAGAAGGTTCACAAACTCGTGGCGGAGCTCTTCACCTTCAAGAACCGACATGGCCACACGATCCACGGTTATCTGCACAAGCCGGCCAACTGGAAAAAGGGCGACAAGCGCCCGCTGCTGATCTATACCTACGGCGGGCCGCTCGGGGTCGGCCACTCCGTGGTTGACGGAGCGTTCGGCGGAGACAGCTACTGGTTCGGCATGTGGATGGCGTACAAGCATGGCTGCCTGTGCGCGACCATTGACCCGCGCGGATCGTCGGGCTACGGGGCCGTCTTCGGCAATGCCAACTGGGAGCAGCCCGGCAAAGCACAGGTTGAGGACCTCAGCGACGCGGTTAAGTACCTGGACGAGACCTATGGAGTGGACCGCAAGAAGGTCGGCGTGCATGGCTGGTCATTCGGCGGCTTCCAGACACAGATGTGCATGTACACCGCTCCAGACGTCTTCACTCTGGGCATCGCCGGAGCAGGCCCGACGGAATGGCAGAACTACAACAACTGGTACTCGGGAGGAGTCATAGGAGCCGCGAAGGTCGGCAAGCCCGACGAGCTCGACAAGTACTCCCTGACCAAACTGGCGAAGAACCTCAAGGGAGACCTGCTGCTCCTGCACGGCCTTGAGGACACCAACGTGCTTGCGCAGGACACCATCAAAGTCTATCGCGAGCTCCTGCAAGCCGGGAAGGGCCCACTCGTCGAGCTGGTGCTTGACCCGACCGGGGGCCATGGCCTCGGCGGTGACATCAAGGGCAAGGATCGGTTCCTGATGTACGAGGCGTTCATCTTGAGAAGGTGGGGCAAATGAGACACTTCGGACGGATCGGGCGGATCGGACGGATCGGACGGGTCGGACGAGTCGGGCGGGGCGGACCAGTCCGACCAGTCCGACCAGTCCGACTAGTCCGACTCGCCGGACTGGTCGCCTTGGTGGCGCTGGTGGCGTTGCCTTGCTCCGCCTGGGCTCAGCGCCAGGCGATACCGCTCAACGACCACGCCCGTCTCGGGCAGCGCTTCACCGTGGTCAGGCCCTTCATGGCGCTGCGCGTCAGCGTGCCGAGCTGGTCGGACAACGAGGGCGGCCTCACCCTGACTCTGTGGGACTCGCCCGATCGCCGGAAACGGATCGCAGAGCGGACCTTCGATGACGTGCCCGACAACGCCATGGTGGACCTCATCCTTGAGCGTCGCGCGCCGGCCGGAACGTACTACTGGGAGGTGGATCGTCGGACCGGCAGGACGCGCATCGGCCTGTACGCGGACCCATTGGGCGAGGACACCGACGACTGCGCTTTCTTTGATGGCGTTCCTCAGCGCAGGCTCAGTTTCGTGTTCGTCACCGTGCCGACCCTGTACCCGACGCTCGACGCAGCAGCGCTTCTGGATCGGCTGCGCGAAGGCACTCCGCAGGAGAAGAGCGACGCATGCCGAGGGCTGGCCGTATTCGGTGATGCCCGAGCGGTGCCGGACCTCGCCAGGCTCTTGCGCGATCCCGACCTATCCCACATGGCGCGGCTGGCCATCGAAGCGATTCCCGGACCTGCCTCCGATGCCGCCCTTCGCGCTGCCGTCAAGGAGGTGGTCGGCCCGGTGCGCATCGGCCTGATCAACTCGCTGGGGGTGCGCCGGGACAGGAAAGCTGTGGCGGACCTGATCCGGCTGATGAACAACGAGGGTGATCCGACAGCGTCGGCAGCAGCGGTGGCACTGGGAATGATCGGAAACCGTGCCGCAGCGGACGCCCTCATGAAGGCCATGTATGCGGGGCCGGCTCAGCGCGCTCCTGGAGTGTACGAGGGGGCGCTCCGGTGCGCGGATGTGCTGGCGGCCGACGGGGATCGTGAGAGAGCGTCCGGTCTATACGACGCCCTGGTCGCCGGCAAGGCTCCATCTCCGATCCGCATGGCTGCCGCTCGCGGCGCCGTAGCGGTTCGGGGCGCCGATGGCATCACCCGCCTGATCGAATACCTCCGATCTGCCGATGACGGTCTGTTCCGCACCGGTCTGTGGGCGCTGCAGCGGCTTGTCCCCGGAAAGGACGCTGCGCGCTCCGTTCTCAGCACCCTCGACACGTTCTCACGAGATCGGCAACCGATCATCATCGAGGCATTGGGGCGCAGGGGGGATGGATCGGCAGTGCCGCAGTTGATAGAGCTTGCGGGAGCCGACGACCCGGCGCTCCGACGGGCCGTGATCGGTGCGTTGGCCGTTCTTGGCGGACAGGATGCACTCGCGGCACTGGCCAGGTTGGTGGCCGTTCCCGATGCCGATACCGCTGCTGCAGCACGGGAAGCCCTATCAACGCTTCCGAGAGAAGACGTGGCGACAGCAGCGGCAGGGTTGCTCCAATCGTCCAAGGCGCCCGAACGGGCCGCGGCCGTCGGTGTCATCCTGCGCATGCGGCTGGCCGGCTTCTCCGACCGTCTGGCTCAGGCATGCCGCGACGCCGATGCCGGCGTACGCCTGGCCGCCATCGGTGCGGTTGGGGCGCTTGGACATGCGCAGACAGCGTCGGTCCTGCTCGATACAGTCGTTGCGCCGCGTACTCCGGCTGAGGGCCCGGCATCGGAGTCGGCTCTCATTGCGTTGGCCGTGCGCCTCGGCGACAGCGCTCGTGTGTCCGAACTTGCGGCCTCGCACATGACCACTGCTGCGCCGGAAGCCCGGTCGCGCCTCGTGCGCATTCTGGGCGCTCTCGGGGCGGCGACGGGGCTCGGAGCGGTGCGCGGCAGTCTCAAGGATTCCGACGCGGGCGTTCGCGCCGAGGCCCTCGAGGCGCTCTGCGCCTGGCCGACGGCCGATGCTGCGCCTGACCTGCTGAAGCTGGCTTCCGAGGCCGCCGACACTGGTGACAGGCTGAAATGCCTGCGCGGTTTCCTGCGAATCGCCGGAAGCGCCGAGATGGATGCCTCGAAACGGCTGGCCATGTGCCGCGAGGCCGCACCGCTGATGCATCGGGACGAGGAGAGGCGCATGCTCCTTGGAGTGATCGGACAGGTCGGCTTGCCGGACGGCTTGGCCATAGCGGAGCCGCTCCTCGACAACGCGGCTGTCCGGGAGGAGGCGGCTGCAGCGATCCTGGCCATAGCCGAGAAGGCGGGGAAGCCGCTCCCGGCGACAGTCTCCGCGGCGCTCGAGAAGGTCGTCCGCCAGTCAGGCAACCCCGAGACCGTGAAAAGGGCGCGGGCTTTGCTCGGGTGACGGCTCCAGCGGAGCCGCGTCCCTGTGCAGGAATGGCCCAGCGTGGGCGAGGGCTCCTCTCCCGCGCGTACCAGACCCTGGGCATCCATCTTCCGTCGCGCGCGGGAGAGGCCGGGTGAGGGCATCGCCGGTGCAATCGAGGCACACTGACCATCTTCGCAACGGCGGCTCCCTGTGCAGGAATGGCCCAGCGTGGGCGAGAAACCTAACCTTTGTCTGGACTGCACCGCGATGCGCATTCTCTATGTCATCACTCCATCAAGGCTGTCCGGCGCCGAGCGCATGGTGCTGCGCATGGCTCAGGCGCAACAGCGTATGGGCGACTCTGTCTCTATCCTGACCAAGCCGCAACCGGAGTTCGAAGCGGCGGCATCCGATGCAGGAGTCGAGGCGACTTCGGCGCCCATTCACGGAAAACTGAACTTCGCAGCGCCACGACGGATTGCCGGGCATATCCGCAGGGCGGGCGCGGATGTGGCGCTTACGGTTCATTCCACGGCGACACTCTGGGGCATCAAGGGGGCGGCCATTGCAGGAGTGCCTTGCCTCGCCTATATGCAGGCGGCCAACACACGATGGCCCTATAACCGGGCTCCGGCAGCCATCGGATGCGCCGAGTTCGTACGGCAGCACCTGATCGCCGGCGGAATGCCGGCCGATCGGGTCTATTCCGTGCCCAACGGCATTGACGCTGAGCCATACCTCGATGATTCGGATCGAGCGAGCATCCGCAATGAGCTGGGGCTGTCGGAGTCCGACATCGCTGTGGGAACGCTCGCCCACTTTACGCCTCGCAAGGCCCACGCGGACCTGCTGAAGGCGGCGTCCATCGCGGTCCGGACTGCGCCGAACCTGGTGTTCCTGTGGGCCGGGGAAGGCCCGCTCGAAGGCGCACTTCGGACCCAGGCCGCAAGCATGGGCCTTGCCGACAGGGTCCGCTTCCTCGGGTTTCGATCGGATGCCCCGCGCCTTCATCAGGCCTTCGACATATTCTGCCTGCCCTCCCTTCTCGAGGGACTGCCCCTGTCGGTGCTCGAAGCCATGGCATCGGCGCGCCCATGCGTGGTCACGGCGGTCAGCGGCAATCCGGAGATCGTCGCCGATGGCGTTACCGGATACCTCGTGCCGCCGCGCGATCCCGAGAGGCTTGCACGCGCCATCGAGGCCCTCGCCAACGACGCGGCCGCACGAGCCACAATGGGTCAAGCAGGGCGGCGACGGGTGCTGGAGTCGTTCACCCTGGACACCGCCGTCCGGCGGATGCGCGACGTCATCGAGCGTGAGATCGTCCGGCAGTCGGGGCGGCCGCAACGGCGCGGCTGAAGGAACCACACGCAGCAGATGGAGTGACCCATGCCCCGATCCGCGGCGTTCCGATGGAGCGTCTGCCTCTCGTTGTGTTTGATGAACACAGTCCTGGCCGTAACCGATCATGATTTCGCGGACGCCTCGCCGATGCGCCCGACGGTCGTGTTCGACATCACGGGCCTGACATGGGACGAGCTCTGTACTGCGGAGGCGCTGCAGGGTCTCGTCAACCGTCGCGGGCCTCGGCTCTACCTCGATCACGGTGAAAAGGCCGACCGCCGATGGCTCGACATCTACGCCGACCGGGCCGGCCTGCGATGCGAGAAGGTCGCATCCTTGCCCGATCTGCTTCGGCGTTTTCGATCCGACACCCGAGGCGTGTGCGTATACGATTCGGACCTCGACGGCAGTCGCTACGTTGCGATCGAGATGAAGTCACAGGTCGGACCATCATTCGGCAACAACTTCAACAATCGGGCTGAGGAGGCGATCGGAAGCGCTCAGGACCTCTGGACGGCATACCGCGAGCACGCCTTTGGGGACAGCCCAGCACCGTTCCTCGGCTATGTGTTCGTCCTGGAGGACTGTGAGGATGCCAGAAAGCCCGTTGGCGTCGGGGAACCGCACTTCCCGATCTTTGCTGACTTCGTTGGCGCTTCTTACATGCGACGATACGAGCTCTTGTGCCGGAAGCTGGTCCTGGAGCGGCTTTACACTGCGGCCGCGCTCGGTACGTTCATGGACTGGGTGCTGCATCTGCCCGAAGAGCTTGACGACAGGTTCCGGCACGAGGAAAGAGGAGACGGCAGCCATGCGATACGTGACGAGATTCGAAGTGAAGACCGAAGAGTGCGGGTTGCGCCAGGGCAGGGCCTGGATACTGGACGTGAGCCCGATCGAGGAGATGGGAATCTAGACTCACGCGGTTTGCTCGCCGCTCCGCCCCGGGGCATTGGCCCCTTACAGCCGCTGTCTTGTCGAAATGCCGGGAATGGGGTCGCTCGCGGCCACAGCATTCTGGTCCGCAATCTCCTATTTGCCCGGAACCGAGTACCATGTCAGGGACGAAAGGAGATTCCACATGAGTGCTACTGACAGCCTGACGATCACGGGTGAGGTGCGGACGGTGCTTGGCAAGGCGGTGAAACACATGCGCCGACAGGGCCGGATACCCGGAGCCGTTTCCCGCCACGGCGATGCGACGCTGCACCTGTCGTTCGACGCCGCCTCTATCGAGCGCGTGTGCCGCCTCGCCGGAACATCCCGGATCGTCACCCTGAACGTCGAAGGCGACAAGCCCAGGCGGGTTCTGGTCCACAGAGTGGAGCGCGACCCGATCAAGGGCCGCATCCGTCACGTGGTCTTGCTCGAGCTGCGGATGACGCAGAAGGTTGCCGTTGAGGTCCCGCTCAGACTGGTGGGCGAGGCTCCTGCCGAGAAGCTCCTCGGCGTGCCGATCATGACACGGCTCGACAGGGTGCGGGTCGAGGCGCTGCCCGACCATCTTCCGACGCACGTCGAGGCCGATATCTCGTCGCTCGCGACGTATCAGGATGCTGTGCGCGTCCGAGACCTGGTGCTGCCTGAGGGTGTTGCCATCCTGCACGACCCCGATGAAGTCGTCGCAACGCCGCACGCTCCGGCGAAGGAGAAGGAAGAGCCGATCGCTGATGAGCAGGCCGCCGTCGGGGCCGACGAGCAGGAGAGCGCCGCAAGCGGGGGTTAGCGCTGCAATGACACGCATGGGCCGGACCGCTCCATAGCCGCGCCGAGAGCCTCGCCCTCCCCGGCGGGCCGGGGCAAGGGGAGGAGGGGATCGCCGCGCAGCCCTCACCCTGGCCCTCTCCCGCGCACCAAAGCTATCCTGCTGCGTAGCGCG
>DYKI01000318.1 GCA_020722705.1 Chthonomonas calidirosea
CGCGATCTCCCCGATGGCGCTCTCGGCCTCGGCGTGGCTCTTCCATCGGCTCCCAACAGCCCCGGCGTTGGCCAATGCCTGACGGGCGATGGTCGGCCAGAGATCGCGATCGAAGTGACCGAGGAGCGCTCTGAGCATCTGGAGCTTCGCAGGCCGGTCATCGTCAAGGACCACATGCGACACGAATGCGCCCGTATCGCTCACCACGACCGCCGGTATGCCTGTCGGCTTGCCGTCGGAATCGTGCCACTCGGCGATCATACGCGCGTTCTTCGTTGCAGGACGAACTCGCGTGACATTCCATGAAGCCTGACGGGCCACTTTCGGAAGTCCTACCGGACCGCCTGCGCCGAACCTCATGGAGGCGAACTGGCCGGCGTACGACTGCTTCGTGTAGGTTGCATCCGCAAGACCAAGCAACGATGCCAGACGATCAGGCAGTCCGTAGCACGCGAGGATGCGTCCTCCTCGGCCGACGAACCGATCGAGCGCATCCGCCTCCGCATCGGTGATGCGGGAGTTGTTCGGCAGAACAGCGATCCGTTTCCCGTCCAGGACGCCTTGCTCGACGTCAGCGTCATCAACCGTTCCCGCGTCCACACCAGCCTCGCGCAGCATGGATGCCATTCGATCGGCCCAGAGACCGCCTTCATCACCCGCACGGCTGTTTCGAATCACGGCAACGGATGCGGCCTCGGCCTCCATCCCGCCGATCAGCACCGATGCCGCCCTTTCACGCCCCTTCCAGAACGAAAGGCGGACCCCCTGAATGCGTCCCCAGCCCTGGGGAGATTCCTCCGGTGTGAAGCCGCCTCGGTCGAGGACAACGCGCTGCCACCCTTCGTTCGGCACGTCGAAGCTCTGCCCGTACCATCCGGTTCCGGCGTTGAAGTAGATGGTGCAATGACCGATGGCAGAGGCGTCGCCGATCAGCTTCACCCAGAACAGGATGCGGGATTCTCGCGAAAGGTTTAGGCGGACGGTACGATCCCAGCACGCGCGCTCGTCGAGTGCCGCCATGTTGCAGTCGAAGCGCAATGCCGCCCGTCCATCGGGCGTCTTCTCGGAGGCCAACTGCACAGGCGACGACCCATAGGCAGGGACCCATGCCGCAGAAGCCGTTGCGGAGTCGCGATACGAAGCGTCCTCGATGACAAGCCGGTCGGCCACGCACGAGAGACCGACGGCAAGGGATGCCATCACTATGGGCCAGTTACCCATCGAACTGCACCTCCTGTTCAGAGAGCCGGCGTTGACCCTGCCGGTACGTGCATTCTAGCACCGT
>DYKI01000022.1:0-5578 GCA_020722705.1 Chthonomonas calidirosea
TGCATTATACGAATATGTGTTCTGCGACAGATTCCGCGTCAGGACGAACGGGCCGATCTCACCCCGCTGTTCGAGCCACGCCATCGCCGTCACCGCGCCTTATCCTTCACGGGCACGGCATAGGGGCGGATGACCACCAACTGCAGGTCCTTATAGACCGCGGCTTCGCAGAGCCCGCGCCGTTGCAGCTCCTCGGCGAGGACGTAGACCTTGCCGCCCGGCATGGCGGATGCCGACGACTTCTGGAGCCTGCCCCGAATGCCGAAGGCCATGCGCAACTCTCGCTTGCCGATGCGGAGCGCGACGCACTGGGCGCCGCGTGCCACCGCGATGTCGGGACCGAGGATGCTCACGTTCACATAGGCCGTGTCGTCCTTCCACACCACGTCGCCACGGCCATCATGCCATGTCGCACCGACTAAAGCCGCCCATTCGTCGGGGCCGACGATACCCATTCGGCACATCCCCGCGCGCTGCGCGGTTGTGTTCCGGTACAACAGCGCCGCTACGCTCTGGGCCTCTCGCGTATCTCGCCCGACTTCCAGATGCTCACGATACCGGCGCTGCGTAGTGGCGTCGCGCAGCATCCTCAACTGGATCTCCCATCCCGTGCGCCACCATCGCTCGCGCCCCTCGTCCGTGGGCGAAAGCGTGCTCGCGTACCCCGAGGTCCGGCGGATGAGAGAGTACAGGCCGACGGAGTCCTGACCAGGGATGTGGTCGCACCGAACCATCGTATAGGCGTCCTCGGTCTTGCGCCACAGCTCGAGCGCCGGCTTCAGCACCGCGACAACCTGATCGTAGGTCACATCCTTCCGCAGCGCCCATGATGCCGGCTCATACACCGTCTCGCACACGCGCCGGACGACCGCGACGGCGGCGGGATTGTCGTCGTTCGCCATGCCGTTGGCGCTGGAACTCGCAGTTGCCAGCATCAGCACACAACCAGCCAGTGCAGAACGCATCGCGGACCATCCTTCCTGGCAACCGACGCCGGTCGCCTACCTCAGTTTCATCTCGTGCACGACCTCTCCGGGCGAGGTCGTGCAGTAGTCGGAGCGTTTGGCTGCAGGTCCGCTCAGAGTATGGTCAGGCTCGCCTCGCCGAATCCCTCGTCCACCCATGCATCGCCTGCGAACTCGCACCGGACGGTGTGGACTCCCGGCGGCTCGACGGTGGTGTAGCTGTACCGAGCGATGCCGGCTTCGGCGCCGGATAGAGTCACAACGTCCGCGATCCACGTGCCGTCTATGCGGAACGTGACGGTCTTGCCCTCCTGCTTCTGATAGTCGGCCAGCCGACGGAAGTAGGCATACAACCGCGCTGTGCCGCCCTGCGGGACCGAACGAGGCATAACCCAGATGTAGGGCGTGGCTTTGAGCACCGTCAACTTCGCGGTCTTGCTGCAGGATGCATAGCCGGCGTTGCCCGTGAACGAAGACTGGATCGTTCGCTCGCCGGCGCCCGCTCCGTCGGGAACGGTGTAATGGGGATAGCTCGCATAGCCCTGGGTGTTCGTGGGGCGCGAGATCACGAACGTGCCGTCCACGCTGAAGTCAATCGTCCGGTCGTACAGCGGCACGTTGTCGCTCCGCAGCAGGCGGCACTTGAGCTCCGTCTTGCCGGTGATCCGCTGGGTGCGGTCGAAGGTCGCCATCTTCGTCGTCCAGGACTGGCAGGTCAGCGGGGCAACACCGTTGCACGGCGCGTACGTCGAATCGCCGCTGAACGTTGCGCCGAGGACGCGGGATGCCGGACCTTCGGTGATCGTCCATGTGAGGTCCGCACGACCTGGGGATCCTGTTGCACCCGTGATCGCGCTGCCCACCACACTCCCGTCAACGCGAAACCCGACGGTCTTGCCATCAATAGCCGCGAGGTCGCTGCTGCGTCGCAGGAAGCCCCTCAGAATGACCGCTTCTGTGATGGTGCCTGTCCGTTCCGGCACGTAGAGCTCGGTTGCCGTCCGGGCGGGCTCGACGTTGACCCAGCCGCGCCCGTCGCACCGGAGCAGGTCCGGCGCGCCCGCGAAGACGAAGTCAACGGGAACGGTGTTGGGCGTCATACCTGAGGGGAGCGTCCACGGCACGAGCGCCCACCCGCTGTTGTCCGTCACAGCCGACCCGACGTAGGTGCCGCCAACCGAGCAGTCGAGCGTGCGTCCGCCCATCGCGTCATTGCCGGAATAGAGCCTGGCCGTCAGCGAGACAGATTGCCCCGGCGCACCGGCTTGCACGGGCACCTCGATCTGGGCAGCGCGAATGGACGATACGGCCAGGCTGTGGTACCCACCCGCCGACACCGCAATGGCCCCCTGTAGACCAGGAACGACAACCGGCCAATATCGCGTGGTGGTGGTGCCATCGCCAAGCTGGCCGTTGGCGTTGTCTCCGCACGCCCAGACGGTGCCGTCAGATTTGATGGCAAGGCTATGGCTGCGACCGGCGGCAAGCGAGACCACGCCGGTAAGGCCGGACATCATGACCGGGCTGTACTGAGGGCTTCCGGTGCCGCACCCGATTCGGCCATCACCGTTGCTGCCCCACCCCCAGGCAGTGCCGTCCGATTTCACTGCGAGGCTGTAGTCGGTACCGGCCGCCACCGCCACCACATCCGTCAGGTCAGGCACCATCACCGGGACAGTGCGGTCATGTCCCCCGCCATCACCGATCTGACCGTTGATGTTGGCGCCCCATCCCCATACGGTACCGTCCGACTTCACCGCGAGGCTGTGGTTGTTGCCCGCCGCGATGGCTACCACGTCCGTCAGCCCCGTTACTTGGCGCGGCCTGTCGCGCCTCGTCGTCGTACCGTCGCCGATCTGACCGTAGTCATTGGCCCCCCACGCCCAGACCGTGCCGTCCGACTTCAGCGCCAGGCTGTGACGGCCTCCTCCGGCCGCCGCAGACACTCCTGCAAGGCCGTATACTGCCTGCGGAGTTGGGAACCAGTAACCCGCGCCATCACGGCCAAGCTGGCCGTACTCATTGCTCCCCCACGACATGACGGTGCCGTCTGACTGTACAGCCAGTCTGTGCGATGCGCCTGCGGACACAGATGTCACGCCGCTAACGTTGGATACCGCAGTCGGTCGGAGGTCGTACCGCCAGCCATCCGGTCCAAAGCCCCACTGCCAAACCGACCCGTCGGACCGCAAGGCAAGGCTGAAGGATTCACCCGCAGCTACAGACACGACGTCCGTCAGGCCGGGGACGACGCCCGGCGTGGTCCGTGGCGTCTCCATACCGTGGCCGAGTTGACCCAACGCGTTGTGGCCAAACGCCCAGACCCCGCCTCCCTGCTCGACGACAAGGGTATGATGACAGCCGGCGCCAGCAGTCACCGCACCGGTCAAGCCGGGCACAGCGGTCGTATTCCGGCTCCTCGTGCCATTCCCAAGCTGACCGTAGTAGTTCTCTCCCCATGTCCAGACAGTGCCGTCAGCCTTAACAGCGACGGTGAAGTACTCGCCCGCCGCGACCGATACTGCATCTGACATTACCGTCACCGCGACAGGCGTGTAGCGATGCGTCTCCGTGCCGTCGCCGAGTTGCCCCGACGTGTTCTGCCCCCAGGCCCAGAGGCTGCCATCGGCCTTCAGGGCGAGGCTATGCTGGCGTCCTGCCGCGATGGCAACCACTCCTGTCAGGCCTGATACGGCAACTGGCGTCCTCCGTCTTGTCGTCGTGCCGTCACCGATCTGACCTGATTGGTTGTTGCCCCAGCCCCATACGGTACCGTCGGACTTCAGCGCCATGCTGTGTTCGCCGTTTGCCGCCACGGCGATGACATTGCTGAGCCCCGAGACGGCGACCGGCGTCGGCCGGTTCGTCAACGTACCGTCTCCTAACTCACCGTCGTAGTTGGCGCCCCAAGCCCAGACTGTACCATCGGCTCTTAGAGCGAGACTGTGCCCAATACCGGCCGCGACGGCTACGACGCCCGTCAGCCCTGACACGGCGACCGGCACCTTCCGATAGGCCCCCCCGAGACCGTCGCCAATCTGCATGAAGTAGTTGGAACCCCACGCCCATACAGTTCCGTCAGCCTTGACTGCAAGGTTATGGTGGTAACCCGCGGCCACGGCGACTACGTCCCACAGTCCCGACACAGGCCATGGGACGGTCCGGCCCCCCGAGGTGGTGCCGTCGCCGAGCTCACCATAGCCGTTGTATCCCCACGCCCAGACGGTTCCGTCCTGTCTCAATGCGAGGCTGTGCTCGTATCCGCCGGCTACTCTGTTGGCGCCCTTGAAAGCGGCACGGACGGGCACCAATCCGTACTCGCCATAGGAATCCCCAAGCTGCCCGGATTCGCGGCTTCCCCACGCGAGCGGCCAGCCGCCCGATGTCTGGGCTGAGCAGGGCAATGCCCCGACGACCGAAGCTATCAACGCAGTTGCCCACAATGCCATCTGGGCGAGCCGAATGGAATGACCGAAGCGACGGTGGCGGCGGGCGTCGGCGCCCACGCATGCGAGGCGCGGCCAAGCCGGCCTCCTGGTGCGGAACAGCATGAACATGAACTGGTCCTCCTCCGAGATCAGATCAACGTCAGTACTGCGGATGAAGGCCCGGACCGGAGTGCGTCGGGGCCTGTAGATTTGTCACCTGTGCGGAATGGCGGATGCTATCACTGAGATGGACGACGAGTCAAGGTCGAATCTATGACATGTTGGATATTCGACTCGTCCTGGCTTGCCTGCACGGCATCCTTGAGCGCAGCGCATGACGAACGACACGTCAGCCGATAGCCCGGCATGTGTCCGCCAATGACCGCCTTAAGCAGCGCGCCGCCTCTCGAGTCGGCTTGCAGACGGTGCATCGCCCTGCAGAAATGCTGATCCACGGCGGCCGGCGTCATGCCAAGCCGCGATGCCAGCGCCTTGCTGCAGCAATCGCCGGACTCGAGTGCCTCGAGGAGTACCTTGACAGTGCACGGATTCAGCGTCGGTTGATCCTTGGCCATCGGTCGCTCCTTCCCTCGATTCAGTAGTGTGCCACGGCCCTATCTGACCGAGTTCCATGGTACATGGCCACCGTTAACCAAGCGTTGTATGAATCTGCGTGCTTAAGCCAGCGAGCTCTTAACGGAAGCACAGCCTTATGCGTGGTCACGACACGTGGCCTGCCGACGTCCGACGGCGGGGATTCTGACGCAGGGCGATTACCCGGACGTCATGCCGATGCCATGGCGAGCGGCAGGCAAGATGCGCCGGAGCAGTAAGGAGGCTGGACGATGGACAGAACGGCGTTCCTGACGACGACGGTGGCTGCCGGGATTGCGGCGTCGCTGGGCGAGGCTCGGGCCGCCGCCGAAATCCCCAAGCGGCGACTTGGCCGGACGGCGAGGACGCCGTCCCTCCCGACTTCATGCGCTCACGAGCATGCAGGACGTGGATCAGGCGCTTGGGGAGGGCGATGTTGACCTCCGGCTCGGCGGGAGCCTCGCCCTCCCGTCGGGAACATTCGGGGTCAGCCACGTTGACCTCCGGCTCGGCGGGAGCCTCGCCCTCCCGTCGGGAACATTCGGGGTCAGCCACGTTGACCTCCGGCTCGGCGGGAGCCTCGCCCTCCCG
>DYKI01000022.1:5678-41697 GCA_020722705.1 Chthonomonas calidirosea
AACATTCGGGGTCAGCCACGTTGACCTCCGGCTCGGCGGGAGCCTCGCCCTCCCGGTGGGCGCTCGACATTGCCGAGAAGTACAGGCCGATGGGACGGGCGACGCGGGATGGCGTCGTTCGCCGTTTCGGCTTCCCGGCTGCCTCGATGCGGGTTGCGCCATCGAAACCCGGTTCGGTGCGCCGCCGTATAATCGGCGAGGAGGGTATCGCGATGAGACATGCATGCCTTGCGATCCTCATGGCTGGCGCGTTTCTGGCCCTCTCGGCTTGCGGGCGAGCGCAGGCGCCGCACGAGCCGGTCTTCCGCGTGATCTTCCCCGATCCGACGGGCCGGAACGGGTTCGAGGAAGTGGTGCGTGCCGGCGACATGGTTTCCGGCATCGAACAGCTCGGGAGGGTCATGCTGCCCGACGCGACGATGAGCGCGAAGCGCGAGGCGCTCAAGCATCCCGACGTCGCCCAGGCCCTGAAGCTCCTTCGCGTCGGCCTCGCCAAGCCGCTCATCTACCCGCGCAAGGGCGACGAGGCACGATTCCGCCTGCTTTCCCTGCTTCGCAACGTCGCGAGACTCCTTGGCATCGAGCAGACGATCCTCTGGGCCGACGGAAAGACCTCCAGGGCCATTGACGCTATGCGGGACCTGCTGAGGCTGGGATACGCCGTCCAGGAAGGTGAGATGATCGCCAACCTGACCGGCGTCGCCATGGACGCCATCGCTACCGGCCACGCGCGCAAGCGGATCGGGCAGTGGTCACAGCCGGACTGCGTCAAGATACGGCGACTGGCGGAGGAATGGCTCGCGCTGCCGGATCCGGCCATAGCGGCGCTGACATGGGAGCGAGACGACATCGCTCGGAGCGCGCCCGAGATGGGCTTGACCCAACGAGGCGCGGTCGTCGCGCTTCTGGCAGCGCGCTACGATGCGTTGATCGGCCAGTTGCGCATCGAACCGTGGAGACGGACCATGCCACGACTGTTGACCGGCGATTCCGCGGACGAGCGCATGGCCGATGAGCTCTGGAAAACCATGTCGTCCAGTTTCGAGCGCATTCTTGACAGGTGGACGTTGCAGATCGCGCAGATGCAGCTCTTCGGCGTGCATGCCTCGATTCGATGGCACTTGTGGGAGTACGGCAAGGTGCCGGAGACGCTGGACGAGCTCAAACTCGGGCGACTGGCGTTCGACCCGTTCACGGGCCTGCCACTCGAGTACAAGCCCACCGGGCGCGAGACCTACGAGCTGACGTGCGCCGGCCCATTCGAGCGCAGCTCCGATGGCCAGAGCACCGGACGGCGACAGCCCTTCAGCCTTGAGGGCCCGTTTCCGGGAACGGGTACACGCCCGTGACCTGCAGGTAGCAGCGGTCCGGGTGCTTCTCCCAGTTGCGTGAGAGGCCAATGCGCAGGTAGACCTCCGGCGCATCGAGCTTTTCGTTCACGGCGGCCTGGTTCGCGGCGTCGCCGAGTTCCCGCGCCAACAGGGCATCGCACCATCGCATGAACGCCAGATCGGTAACCGGCAGCGAGTATTCGGCGCCCGACGCGTCGGTCACACGCAGACGAACTCGTGCTCTTCCGTCAATGCCCGCGCCGATGCGCTCGACGGCGAGCCGACGAGTTCGCACCGTCCCCAGTGATCGGGTTCCTTCGCCGCGCAGGATGAAGGTCCCCACGTCTTGCGTGATCGGAGCGCCGAAGATGGAGGCGATATCGCGATCGGCTATCGCCTCCAGCCGCGACCGGGCCTCGCTTCGTTTAAGGCTCCCAACGTAGCGGATGGTGAACGGGTTGAACACGCAGTCCTCGGTATGCGGCGGGTCCGGCCTCGGTTCGCCGATCTCCAGCCGCACCACGGAAAACGCCCGGATCGTGTGGCCTCTGATGGAAGTGAGGTAATCCTCCCACAGGTTGCTCCCGTCCACGACAGGCCGTATGCATCGTCCGTCGGCATCCACGCCGGCGATGCAGATGCGCCTCTCGTGCATGCGCGTCACATCGGTGAGCGTTAGGTCCAGCTTCACAGGTGGCGGACCTCGAGGCCGGGCCACGCCTCCTCCAGAACGGATGCCACGACACCACGATGGCACCGATCTGCCGTCGGCTCGCTGCACAGCAGACAGCCATGGTCAAACTGCGCCGGATCGAGCGCCGCGGGTATCCCGCGTTCACCAAGCAGGGCACGGAAGGACAGCATGTAGGCGTCCCAGTCCTTCGACTGCCGATACGCGTTCAGCATTTCGTCGGTCGGGGCCAGCTCAAGCAGATGGCGGTAGGCACACCCATTCGCCAGCCGATCGAGGAAGTAAGGGAGGTCCTGCTGTTTGGCGAAACCCGCAAGCTGCCCGCTCGGCCTGAGGCGGATATCGAGCACCGTGCGGACTTCGTTGGCAGCCAGCGCCTCGAAGAAGCTCTGAGCCGTTCGACCAGAGAAGCCGATCGTGCATAAGACAATACCCACAGATGCCTCCTCAGAACAGTGACGGCTGGATCACCGTCGGGTCGTCGGCTTTGGAGCCGAGATGCCGCGCGCTGAAACGTCCCTGCTCCACCACGTGCATCACCTCGACGCTCGGATGCGCGCGCATGATGTAAGTGGCGATGAGATGATGGCGGTGGCACTGTCGCGGGTCAGCCTCGCTGCACATGATGGCCGTCGGGCACCTGGCAGCTTCCCTGAGCACACGTTCGATGCCTTCCAGGAACCACGGCTTGCGCATGACGGCCGCATAGTCCACCTCATCGAGGTACTCCGCGCCCTCGGGCGGCAGCTCGCCCTTCCTGTAGCATGCGGCGTCAGTGGGACGCCCGCCCAGCGCCTTCCCCTCGTAGACATAGCGTATGCCTTCGCGCTCCAGGCGACCCGCAAGTTCGCCCTTGGAGAAATGCGGCGCATGGCGCGAGTATGGCGACGACCGCACATCCACCAGAGTGCGCACCCCGACATCCGCCAGCAGGGCCAGGAACGTCTCCATCGGCAGGACGGAGTGGCCAATCGTGTAGAGCTTCATGGACGAGTTGCTCC
Organism: Chthonomonas calidirosea; assembly: GCA_020722705.1. Taxonomy (GTDB): domain Bacteria; phylum Armatimonadota; class Chthonomonadetes; order Chthonomonadales; family CAJBBX01; genus JAAYVH01. The sequence continues at coordinate 8,702 of DYKI01000022.1, forward strand.
TCGGGACGTTGCATGGCGTCTGGTGATGCCGGCCTCGGCCCAGGCCAGAACTTCTGCGAAAGGATACCCCTCGACGCATCCGAACATCGGATCGGAACGGAGCTTGGCATGCGTGGTTGCCGGACTCGCGAGTCCGCACAGGAACCGCGCGATCTGCCTCGGGCTGCCCAATGCATCCGGGTGCGCGGCGACAAGGTCGCGCAACGCTCCGACCTTGATGCGCGAGTCGAGAGACCCTCCGATGGAGCGAGGCGACAGACTTGCGGGAACGTGCGTCTCACACCACGAGCAATGCCCGCATGGCTCGGCCCTCATCTCTCCGAAATGCGCCACGAGCGCGTTGACCTGACAGCCATCGTGCGTTGCCAGCGCGAGCACCTGACGAATACGCTCGATCTCTCTGGCCTCACGCCTGGTAAACCGTTCGATGAGATCGGCCGCGATAGCCTCCGGATCGTGGCACGATGACTCGACGACGGTGAAGGTATGACGGACCTCCTCGGCCTGCAGATGGATGAGTCCCTGATCGCGAAGGACCTCAAGGCACCGGACGACGCGCTTCCTGTCCACATTCAGGGTGGTCGCTGCCTGTGCGGCATCGAGGGTCCACCAGCGCGCCCGACCTGACTTGCCCTTCCAGCACTGCCGCAACATGTCGGCGACGAACTCGCCCGGCTTGCCCGGAAACGATCCGACAATGTCGGCGGAGCCTGTCAGCGGTTGCAGGCGATAGACGGCGTAGCGCGGCGTGCCCTGGACGATCACTCCCAGCAGCTCGAGATAGGTCAGCGCCGTCTTGAGCACCAACTCCCGCATGTCGTGCTCAACCGTCCACTCAGACAGCGCCACCTCGAACGTCTCTTTTCTGCGCAGCACATCGTCCACAAGGGATCGGACCGATTCGGGCGTCGGCGTGTCCCCATACACGAAGTTCTCCAGCGTGGGCACATCGTCGGGACACACGAACATCTCGACGATGGCCGGAAGCCCGTCGCGGCCTGCGCGTCCAATCTCCTGGCTGTAGCTTTCAAGGCTCTTGGGCAGGTTGTAGTGATAGACGTAGCGCACCGACGCCTTGTCTATGCCCATGCCGAACGCGATGGTCGCCACAACGATACCCTGGTCAGAAGCGGTCCACCAGTTCTGAACGGCATTCCGACTGTCGGCATCCATCCCGGCGTGGTACGGTTGGGCTGACAAGCCCCGAGCGTTGAGGTAACTCGCCACAATCTCGGCGGTGCGCTGCAGGGTCACATAGACGATGGCTGAGCCGGGCGGCCTGCCGGCCAAGCGTTGGAGCAGGGCGGCATCGCGCTTTCCGGCCGGCAAGGGCGTTGTGAGGAGGCGCAGGTTCGGCCTGTAGAACCCGGTGACGATCGCCGCGGCCTCCGGTATGCCGAAGCCCCGGCAGATATCGTGAACGACTTCGGGCGTCGCCGTCGCCGTTAGGGTCAGGACACGCTCGGCGCCGATGGTCCGGCACACCTGAGCCAGCTTCAGATAGTCCGGGCGGAAGTTGTGGCCCCATTCGGAGATGCAGTGGGCCTCGTCCACGGCAAACAGGGCGATCCTTGTCCGACACACGTCGGCCAGAAACAGCTCATTGGCGAACCGCTCCGGTGCGACATAGAGCACCTTCAGATCACCGTTTCGCATGGCTGCGCGGACGGCCTGAGCCTCCGTGGCGGTCAGTGACCCGTCCAAACGGGCCGCCGCGATGCCCCGCTCACGCAAGAAGTCAACCTGGTCCTTCATGAGCGCGATGAGAGGACTGACGACCAGGGTCAGGCCGTCGAGCATCGTTGCAGGCAGTTGATAGCACAGCGACTTGCCCGCGCCTGTGGGGAACACCGCCAGAGCCGCGCGATGGCGCCAGAGAGCGCTCATGACTTCACGCTGGCCCGGTCGGTATTCATCGAAACCGAATACGGAGCGCAGCGCTTCACGCGGGTCGGTCACGCCCTGTCACTCCGCCAGATCGGGATCCGCTTCACCGAAGTCGAGGGACTCGAACACCTCATACACCGTTGCCGGATCGCGCCACATATCGCCCGTTCGGTCGCCGGCCTTCCGGCTCAGATGTTCCAGGAACGCAGCGACGATGTCGGGAGAACCGGAGAAGTGCTCCCAGACCTTGGGCAGGTAGAGCGCTCGGCGCATGCCGTTGCGGATCAGCACACCGTGGACGTAGGGCTTCAGTTTAGCGCGAAGGTCCGCCACGCCGTTCCACGGAAGGGGCCGCGCCGGCGTTAGAACAGATATCTGTATCTCCAGATCAGGGACCTCACCCGGAGTGACGGGCATGAACCTCGGGTCCTGCGTTGCCGATGCAACCGCGCTCTCGATGACAGCCCGCCATAGCTCCTCTGAGGTCCCGCGACTGCCGATGCAGCCGCGCAGTTCGCCATACCTGTACAGTGTCACGAAGCAGTCGGCTCGTTGGCGCAGTGCGGGCGCCAGCGCGCTCCTGTCAACGGATGGTGTCCCACGTCCCGAGGCTGCCAGCTCAACGGCTTTGCGGGCCAGTTCGAGAAGCCGGCGCATATCGGCGGGACATAGCGCGGGTCGCTCAAACCTCCCGGCTTCAGACCGGTTGTCCTGTGTATCGCTCATGCTGCACTCCTGCATCGCGCAACCGCGACCGTCCTGGCGATGACGGCGCCAATGCTGTCCGACCGACACCAGGGCTGCGCCGCCGATTCCGACTGAGCAATGGTTTGATTCGCCGCCGTAAGCCGGGTGTCCTGCCTCAGCATGCCATCGCGGCGCCTCTCCGTTGAGATAGCCTGCGGTACAATGCGAGCCGGAGGAACCATGCGTCAGCTCAAGATTGGCACATCTGGGGTCAGGGGCGTTGTCGGTGATGCGCTCATTCCCGAGCTCGTGGTGAACTTCGCGTGCGCATTCGGTGCGTACTGCGACGGAGGGATCGTCATCGTCGGCCGCGATACACGTCCGTCATCGGTAATGATGCGGTCGGCAGTCCTTGCCGGTTTGATCGGCTCGGGCTGTGAGGTGGTTGACATCGGGGTATGCACGACGCCGGCGGTGGCTCACACCGTTCGCAGCACCGGGGCAGCCGGCGGCATCTCGGTGACCGGCAGTCACAACGACGCTCGGTGGAACGCCCTGAAGTTCATCGGACCGGACGGCGCGCTGCTCAACGCCGCCAACACCGAGGAGGTCCTTGATATCTACCATGCCTCGGCGTATGTGCGCGCGCCATGGTCGGCGATTCGGCGCGTCCGTGATGGCTCCGATGCGCAGGCAGGGTATGTTCGATCGTTGCTGGCCTGCTTGGACGTGGATGCCATCAGGGCACGTCGTTTCCGCGTCGCGCTTGACTACTGCAACGGAGCGGCCATCGCCGCCGGCGCAGAGATGATGGAAGCCCTGGGGTGTCAGGCAGTGCCCCTCAATGACGAACCGAGCGGCGAGTTCGCCCATGCGCCTGCCCCTTCGCGCACGAACATGCGTCAGCTCGCCGCACTGATGCGGGGCATTCCCACCGATATCGGGGCTGCGCTGAATGTTGACGGCGATCGAATCGGACTCGTGCTCCCTGACGGCACGCCGCTTTCCGAGGAGTATGCACTGCCTATCGCCGCGCGCAGGGCGTTTGCCGGGCGGCAGGGACCGGTTGTGACCAACCTGTCCACGTCCCGTATGGTCGAGCGCATCGCGAGGAAAGCGGACCGGGCCTGCATCCGCACGGTTGTCGGCGAAGCTCACGTTATGGACCGAGCGTTGACGGAGGGCGCAGCGATCGCCGGCGAAGGCAACGGAGGAGTGGCGCCGCAGCCCTACGCGACCACATTCGATGCGCTGCTCACGCTGGGCACGATCCTTGAGACCATGGCGGTCGAGCGCTGCTCGTTTGCCGACCTCTGCGGCGACGTGCCCGAGCTGCACATGCGCAAGGGCGAGCTTGCCATACCGCCCGACCAGGTGTACCATGTCCTCGACGGCTTTCGAGAGCGCCACAGCGACGCCGAAACCGACCTGACCGACGGTGTCCGCTTCTCATGGCCGGATGCATGGCTGCACGTCCGGGCCTCGAACACCGAACCGCTGCTCAGGGTGATCGCCGAGGCTGACACCGCAGAGCGTGCGGACGAGCTATTCGATGAGACCATCGCGCTGGCACGAAGGGCTGCGCTGGCCCATGGGGTCCGTTAGCCATGCGCAAGCCGCTTGACCTGAAGATCAGCGTATCCGGCGTACGGGGCGTCGTCGGCGATGCGCTGACACCGCAGCTCGTGAGCTCTTTCGGCGCGGCGTTCGGCACCTACACGGGAGCGGGACCCATCCTCGTCGGAACCGACACGCGCCCTTCGCGCGAGATGGTCTGCCATGCCGTTGTCGCCGGTCTGATGAGCGTCGGATGCACGCCGATTGACCTTGGCATCGTCCCGGTACCGGTTCTCCAGTCGCACATCCGGCGCAGCGGCGCGTTCGGTGGCATCTGCGTAACCGCCAGCCACAACCCGATCGAATGGAATGCCCTGAAGTTCTTCGGTTCCGACGGAATCCTGCTCCGTCCGCACGAGGCCGCAGAACTGACGGACCTCTATCATCAGGGTGTGTTTCCGCGCATCGGCGGCACAGCCGTCCCGGTCCCTCGTACCGACGACACGGCCATCAGGCACCATCGTCGAACCGTCCTGTCGCACATTGACGTTGACGCGATACGGGCCGCCCGGATTCACGTGGCCGTTGACTGCTGCAATGGAGCCGCCCATAGCGCTGCGCCCGACTTCCTCACCGAGCTCGGATGCGAGGTCACGCTGATCAACGCCGATCCCGATCGGCCGTTCCCACATGATCCTGAGCCGATACCGGAGAACATGGGCCAACTGCGTCAGGCTGTCATCGCCTCCGGAGCGGACATCGGTTTCATCCAGGATGCCGACGCGGATCGGCTTGCCATCGCCGGTTCCGATGGGAATCCGCTTGGTGAGGAGGCGACGCTTGCGCTGGTGGTGCGCCACTTCCTGGGACGTTCCCCGGGGCCTGTCGTGGTCAACGTGTCCACAAGCCGCATGCTGGATGATGTCTGCGCGGAGGCCGGGGTCCCGCTGCATCGGACGCGTGTCGGGGAGATTAACGTCGTTCAGCGCATGCGGGAGGTCGGCGCTCGAATCGGCGGCGAAGGCAACGGCGGTGTCATCGCCGCCGAGATCAACCCATGCCGCGACAGCTTCGTCGCCATGGCCTATATCCTGGAGGCAATGGCGCTCAATGGCGCTGCGATCAACGATCTGCGAAGCGCCATTCCTCGGTATGTTTTCGTGAAGCAGCGCGTCGAGGTTCGGCTTCGCGACGTTCCTGCGGCGCTGCGCCGCTTCAGAGACCTATGGCAACAGGCGACATTGGATACCACCGACGGTATCAAGGCGATCTGGTCCGATCGGTGGGTCCAGGCGCGAGCTTCCAACACGGAACCGATCATCCGCCTGATCGCGGAAGCGCCGACGGAGAGGGATGCGCACGCCCTGCTCGAAGCCTCGCGAGAACGTCTGCTCGTCCCCTGAGCTGTCCTCGGCCCTCGGCTCGACACGTTCGCCGGGGCTCCGGCATAGCAAACGCACTTTGAGAACGCTCCAGCGACCTTTCCGGCCAATCTTACCTTGACTAACTGGCCCTCCAGTGTTATGATGGTGCTTTACTGCCCCCAAAACGGATGCGGCGGCAGCATGGGAGGTTGCACGGCATGCGGAATATGCCACGAGGTCTTCCGTGGCTGGTGGCGTTGTGCATCGCGACGGCTAGTTCACCTGGGCGCGCCGACGATCAGACCAATCGGCGGTGGGACCTTTCCTCGACTGTTACCGGGCTCACGGGGCTGATCCGTGTGCCCAATGCACTCGTGCTTCGTGACGATCGCGCGCGGATCAGTTGGACCCCCGCCATGCGGAACTGGGATCCGTCCATCGGCGCGCGAAGCTCAGTTGCCCTCGGGGTGGGGATCGCACCCCGCACCGAGTTCTCGTTCACGCTCGGAACGGCCAGCCATGACTTCGATCTGGCCGGCCATGCCAAGGTGCTGGCATGGTACGGGTCCGGCTACATGCCGACCATCGCCATCGGCGCGACCGACGTGGCGCGAAACGGTCCACGCGGCTCGACAGGGTATGCGGTGGCATCGTGGCCATTGTTGGATGACAGCGCTCTGCTCACGCTGGGTGGCGCATTCGGCGGCAATGAGGGGCTTCTGGCCGGAGTTCAGTACCGCATCGGCCGGAACCTCGAGCTTCAGGCCGAATACGATACCCTTCGTGTCAACGTCGGTGCAGTCGTCCGGATCGGTGATCGGGCCTTCGCCCGCGTCGCCGACGTGAGCACCGGCGCCAACTTCACGGTGGGCTATTCTGCCCCCATCTCCTATCTGCCGCCGCGACCCCTTGAACCCGCGCCGCAAGCTCCGAATGACGCAGTCCAGGATGCGATGGAGCGCGTCAAGGCCGCGCTGGCGTCTTCCGGCCTCGAGGATGTCCAGGTGACCGTGACCCACCTGGGCGACAACCGTGAGCTGGCGGTTGCCTATGAGGACCGCAACTACACGATCAACCAACTTGACGGCCTGCCGGACGTGCTCAAGACCATGGCGGGCAATGCACCCGAGAACACAACGGCGCTGGTTGTCTCGCTCCGGCGCCGCGGACTGGTGATGGCCGAGTACCGGGTACCCGTCGAGGCCTACCGCCAGTATACCGAGGGGCGGATATCGGGCAGGGACTTCGCCAAGACGACGGAAATCACGGCACTGCCCAAGACCAACGAGATGCGCGGTCCCCAGCAGACCACGGACATCGCCAACAAGTCGTTTGGACGGACGGACATAGTTGTCAGTCCGGGCATCCGCAACGTCGTCGGCACTGAGGTCGGCGCGTTCAGGATAGGCGTCCTGGGTCGGGTCGAAGCCGTCACGCAGCTCGGACGAGGTCTGCAGGCGCAAGCGAGAGCGGTGTACCCCATCGGAGGCGAGTTGGTGAGCGAAGAGCCGCGCGAGTGGCGAGGCGACCGATACTTGCTTTCCTATGCGTTTGTCCCACGCCCCGGATGGCTTGCCCAGGTTATCGCAGGACGTTTCCCGGGGAGCAACGATGGAGTGGTGCTCGAGGTCCTGTATCCGGCAGCCAGGCGGCTTGCTTTGCGAGCTATCCTCGGTCAGCTTGACAATGACCGGCTCGACGACCGGCTATACGCCATCGGCGAGTGTTGGTACATGGTTCCGGAGTGGCGTGCTCAGATCAGGCTTTTCGGAGGCCGGTTCCTTTCGGGCGACACGGGATTCGGCATTGACCTGATACGCAGCTTTGGCTCTGTTGACATAGGAATCGGCGTCCGCGACACGACGAACACACGCCTGGTCGAACTGCGCTTGAGCATGCCGCTCAGCCCGCGCAAGCAGCCGCAGAAGCCCGCTCCTTTCAGAGTCAGACTTGCGGATTACTACGAGCATGGCCTCCGCAGTGTCATAGAGGGTGTAAACTATCTGTACCTTGAGAACGTCACGGCACGTGAACTCGCACTTGGACCGGACATCCGTGATACGTTCTTGAGTCGCTTCCGGCTTCTTCCGGACAGCGGTTGGTGGCCCGGTCAGTAACGGAGGGCGACAGCCCAGGAGGGTTAATCTAGTGAAGAAAGGCACGTATGCTCTTGTTTTACTCGTCGTTGCGGCGGCTGTCGTGGCATTGGCCGGATGCGGCGGCGGGACTGGAGCCGCAAGTCCCCGACTGATGGGACGCGTGGCCGATACCAGCGGTACCCCCGTTGAGGGTGTGACGGTCAGTCTGGCGTCCAATCCGGCGATCTCGACCACTACAAACGCCGACGGCGTCTACGTACTTCGCGGCGTTCCGGCAGGTCCGCACTTTATGGTGCGCTACCAGAGACCCGGATTCGCCGAGTCCCACGCTGTTGGCCTCGTCTCGGACGGCAAGTACTCAACCATGGATGTCGTCTTGTTCCGTGAGGGGCGCGTTGCCAACGTAACGGCCGCATCCGATCAGGTTGTCACCGACGCGCGCGGTGACGGCAACAACGCGCGTGTCACCTTCCAGGCAGGCAGCCTGCTGAACAGCGCGGGCGTCCCGGTCACGGACGCGGTGGTTAGCCTGACCACGGCATTGCCCAGCGACCCGGCGTTCAACCAGGCGTATCCCAGCAGCTTTGTCGGGACCGTCGGCGGTCAGGATGTGCCCCTGTCCAGTTATGGCGCACTCCACGTAACCATGAAAGACGGGTCCGGCAATGCGCTGAAGCTCGACCCGTCCAAACCTGCCACGATTGAGATCCCTGTCACATCGGCCAACGATCCTGGCACGCCCGACATACCGCTGTGGTCGCTGAACACCGCGACCGGCAAGTGGGTTCAGGAAGGCACGGCCACGCGTGACAGCTCAGTGTCGCCAGTGGTGTATCGCGCACAGGTGACACACTTCTCCTGGTGGGCGCTTAACATCTACCCCAGCACGACCCATGTGATCGTCGTGACGACGGTTGAGGATCCGACTGTCAGCCCGATGGTGCCCGTCTGTGGAGCGCTGGTGTCGGTTCGCCGTGACCGTGGCGCGTGGCAAGCGAAAGGCATCACCTCGACCCCGCAGGGCATCGCGGCATTCATAGCTCCCCCGCCAGGTCCGTACTGGGTTGAAGGCAAGAAGGCGTACCACGAGGACAAGGGCGTGTATTCGTACACAACCGTGGGCGACACGACCTACGTTACGTACTGGCTGCGCCCGGCTTCCACCGGCGCCCAAGGTGGATGCCCCGACTGCGGTTAGCCATTCCCTCGTCAACACTCGCAGCAAGAAGGCCGTCCCCGTGAATGGGGGCGGCCCTTTTTCGGTCGGCCGGGCTGCCGCTCCCTCGGCGATGACGACTGACCCCGGGGCGTTGCGCAGTGTACCACCTCCACACTGGAGGCGCACCCGCGCAGTGTGTCGCCACGTGCCACGTTAGCCGCACAGGTACAATCCCGGCCCCGGGTCCTCTGTGGACCTGCCGACACCCAGGCCCCCTGGCAGCGATGGGCTTGATCGCGTCAGTTCCGGCGCTCGGCTCGGCAGGAGCCTCGCCCTCCCGGGTTCCGGAGATCACTGAACGAGCGTCACGCAACGATCCGCACGAGTGCGGGTGTGCACAGACGCTCCGTCGCCACGGACCTCTGAGTATCTGCACGCAAGCCGTCGAGCGGTCACGGCCCGCTCCTCCTCCTCGGCAAGCACCGGCGCACCCTCACTCCCAAGCAAGAAGGGGCACCGGGTTGGTCACCCGATGCCCCCAAAGCATGCGCATGGCGTTCCGGCATGCTGCCGGTCAGCCATCGAGCCCAGCTATGGAGTGATAGTCAGCGGAGCTTCCCCATAGCCGTCACCAACGAAGGCGTCTCCGTAGAACTGGCACCGGATCGTGTAGGTGCCGGCCGGCTCAACCGTTGGATACAGATAGGATGCGACGCCCGAGCTGTTGGTTGCCATCGTGTGGACCACTGTGCCGTCTATCTTGAAGTAAACGGTTTTGCCGCCTTGCGGCGCGTAGTCCTTGAGGCGGCGGAACAGCGCATACAGGTTTGCGGTGCCACCTACCGGGACTGTGCGCGGGCTGACCCAGATGTACGGCGTTGCAGGGTTGACTTTCAGCGTATTGATGCCAACAGCCGGCAAGAACCCGGCGTCGCCGGCCCACTCTACCTTGATCTCCCGATCGCCCGCGCCGGCACCATCGGCAACGGTGTACCCTAACTGGGCACGCCCTGTGGAGATAGTCGTGTCGGACCCGAGAATCGTGCCGTCAAGTTTGAACGTGATCAGCCTGCCGGGTATGCCGGTGTTGTCGGGTCGCCACAGCCAGCCCTTGAACACCACGTACTCGGTGATCCGTGCCTCGCGATTGACACCAAACAGCTTGGGTGTGACCGTCAGAGATGTCAGTGTCGCGGTTGCACTCGAGGGCTCGTACGGATCGTTGCCGGGATACTCGGCAGTGATCGTCCGAGTGACGGGCCCGGGCGTGATCGTCCACAGCAATGAGGCGTCGCCGCCTGCGTTGGTAACGGCGCTGCCCACAGGCGTCCCATCAATCTTGAAGTTGATCGTCTCCCCAACGAGCAGCGCGTTGTCATGGGTGCGCTTGAGGTCATAGGCCCGAAGGTAGATATCGTCGGTGATGATGCCGGTCCGGTCAATCGTCCACAGGGTAGTCGGAAGCGTGAGCAGGTTGAACCGGGCCAGGAATCCATCTTCGTCGCCGCTGCCATAAGTCGTCTGAACAACGCCGGGCGTCGTCGGGTAGTCGGTCGAGTTCGTCCAGCCGGTCAGGAAGAGAAGGTTGTTGCCATCGGACGCAACATCAACGGCCCCCTCGTTGCCGGTGCCGCCCAGGTAGGTTGCGTACTTGGTGAACACGCCGGCACCGGTCGGCTGGATCTTCCACACAAAGGCATCGCTCGGCCCGGAGCGTGAAGACTGATACGCGCCAGCCGTGACCGGGAAGTCCACAGACCAGGTCTCACCCACAATGTACATGTAGCCGGCGTTGTCCTGGACAATCGAGTTGGCGATGTCGTCGGTGGCACCTCCGAAGTACGTGCCCCAATGCAGCACCGAACCACCCGGCTCAATGGCCGCAAAGAACGCGTCCTTGCGTCCCTTGTTGACGGCCTGCTCTTCGCCGCGCAGCGGCAGATCATTGGAGTCTGCACGGCCAACAAAGCACACATTCCCGGCCGGGTCAATCAGAACGTCCTCAGCCCCGTCGGTCCAGAGGCCGCCGTAGAGCGTGGACCAAACGAGCGATGCGCCCGACGCGTCGAACATGGTCACAAACGCGTCCGACTCGCCCTTGATGGTTGTTTGGTAGGCGCCCACCGTTGTTGGGAAAGTCGTCGAGTTGGTCCGTCCGACAACGACAACGCGGCCCAGATTGTCAACCGTCACAGCCGTTCCGTACTGCTCCTGCGCGCCGCCATGAAGGTAGCTCGAGAAGTGGAACGCGCCGAGACTGGGCTGCAGCACGCTCGCAAAGGCCGAACTCGGCAGTCCTGCGGCCCACGCCGTTTGGAACGCGCCCGCGGTCGTTGGGTAATCCGGCGAGTTGGTCCATCCGGTCACGGCAACGTTGTTGGTCGCAGCGTCGAGCGCTACCGACCTGAGAGTATCGTATCCCGAACCGCCGACGTACGTCGAGGCGACCAGTGCCGATCCGGACGCACTGAGTTCAAGGACGAAACCGTCGGCGCTGCCGGCATTCGTGCCCTGGAGCGCGCCTCCCGTAACCGGAAAGTCCGTCGAATCGGTGTCGCCGACGACGATGGCATTGCCGCCCTTAAGAACGATGTCGGAAGCGTAGTCATAGCCGGAGCCGCCGATGAACGTGGAGTAAAGCAGTGTCTTGCCGTTGGAGCTGATCTTGCTGACGGCCACATCATAGTTGCCGTTGATCGTCCCATCGTATGCCGAGCCCGTCACGGGGAAGTTCCCGCTGTTGGTCCAGCTCGCCACATACACGTTGCCTGACGCGTCAACGGCCACCGCCTGCGCTCCATCGTCACCTGCGCCGCCGAGGAACGTCGAGAACTCCAGCACCGGATACATCACAGGGTCTATGACCAGCGTCTTGGTCCGATCATAGCGCCCAACCGAGAAAGACACGATGCCTCCGGCCGCGATCGCATAGCGGGCCAAGACCGGCCGCTGCCTGCCGCCGATGGTCTGGTAGGCGTACGGTTTGGCATGCCGCATCACGCCCGCCGGGGTCGCGAGCAGCAGGTCTCCATTGGGCGCGACGGAGACATTCGAAACCCCTTCGAATCGGACCGCGATGCGACTCGGGTCGGCTCCAGGGGCGACAACGAAATCGTACTGCACTCGCTGTCTGTTGCCGTAGTACACCAGGTCTATCCCGGGATACACGGCCCTGTAGGCAACTCGGCCGAACGTCGGCACGCCGGTTACCCAATCGGATGGATTGCGCCCTTTCAGGTAGTTGGTCGTACCAGGAAGCAGGTACTGGCCGGCGGGTTTGACTGAGCGCGCGCCGACGAGCTGCATCCTTACGTTGAAGCGTGCATCCTCGCGGCCAGACTCCATTCGGAGCGATGCGCGATCTGCTGCCAGGAATAGGTTGTAGCCCTGTCCCCGCGCGACGTAGGCATAGGATGACGCGACTTGCCCATCGTTGCGCTCAAAGTGGAGCTTCACCTGTGCAAATAGCGCCTGCCGCGGGATGGCGGCAGGGTCGGCTCCTTGGCCGCTTGCGCTGAGATGCGCAGCCAGCAGCATCACCGCAGCGGTCACAGCACGGCCCGTAGTGCCAACTTGGATCATCTTTTCTGCTTTCTCCTTTCGCGGCGCGGAGCGGAGAACTGTCCCCCCACACCATTACCGGAGCAGTATGCCGCCCAGGTTAACGTGGTACAGTCAATGAACGATCATGATCTGCGGACACGGCCTGACGAGCGCAATGGCCGACAAGTGCCACAATGCGACTCCTCGCCAAGCGGAGCCCATTAACAGTATAGCGAGTAATCTCTGTTTGCGCTAGACCTAAGTTTGATTGTCTTTGTGATGGCCATCATTCTCGCATCCGTCCGTCTCGGGGGCATGCCCAATACTGCGGCCTGATCGTCTCGACACCACCCATGGAATCACACAGCTTTGACGTTGTTGTGGTCGGCTCGGGCCATGCCGGCTGTGAGGCCGCGCTCATTGCTGCGCATCTCGGCGTATCGGTGTGCGTTGTCTCGCTCGCCGGGTCGCGCGCCGGTCACATGCCGTGCAACTGCTCGATCGGCGGTCCGGCCAAGGGCCATCTCGTACGTGAGATTGATGCGCTCGGCGGGCAGATGGCCCTCGGCGTCGACTCGACGTTCACCCACATACGCAATGTCGGCACAGGCAAGGGCTACGCGATCAGGACCCTGCGCGCTCAGGTGGACAAGGTCCTATACGAACGCCATATGACCGCCGCTCTTGCCGCCGGCGACCGCATCCGGCTCATTCCGGATGAGGTCATCGGCGTCCTGACAGACTCCCGAGGCGTTACGGGCGTCGTGACGGCATCCGGCATCAGGATCGGGTGCCGGGCCGCCGTGCTCACCACCGGTACCTACCTGAACGGCCTGATGCACTGCGGCGACCGACGGTCTCCCGGCGGCTGCTTCGGCGGCGGCCGCGCGGAGCGGCTTTCGGATGCCTTGCGGGCGCTCGGCCTCGTGACGGCACGCTTCAAGACCGGCACCACTCCGCGTGTTCGCCGCTCGAGCATCCAGTGGGACCAGGTCCTGGAAATACCCTCTGAGAGCACCGAGCCGTTCTCGTACCTGACGGGGCAGTTGACATCGCCTCAGCATCCGCTTCCATGCTGGCAGACTCGCACGACGCTCCACACGCGTGACCTCATTGTTGCCAACCTCACCCGGTCGGCGCTGTTCGGAGGGATGATCCAGGGGATCGGACCGCGCTACTGCCCGAGCATCGAAGACAAGATCGTCCGCTTCCCCGACAAGGCCACACACCCTGTCTTCCTCGAAATCGAGGGGTGGGACAGCGACCTCGTCTACGTTCAGGGCATGAGCACCAGCCTTCCTGCGGACGTGCAGGACGCAATGCTGCGATCGCTGCCTGGACTCGCGAACGTCGAGATGGTTCGGCCTGGTTATGCCGTCGAATACGATATGGTCATGCCGGACCAACTGACCGGCTCGCTTCAGTGCAAAGAGCTCCCGGGCTTGTTCCTTGCTGGCCAGATCAACGGCACATCCGGGTACGAGGAGGCGGCCGCACAGGGACTGGTCGCCGGGGTCAATGCGGCAAGGCTCTGCAGGGGAGACGAGCCGATCATCCTGGATCGGCACTCAAGCTACATCGGTGTCCTCATAGACGACCTCACCACCAAGGGCGTGCAGGACCCGTATCGCCTCCTCACGTCGCGCGCAGAGTGCCGCCTGTCACTCCGACACGACAATGCTGATATCCGGCTGACCCCGCTGGCCATCCGCATCGGCACGGCCACGGACCGTCGAAAGCGCGTGTTCGAGCAGCGCGTGTCATCAATCGAACGTGAGACCGCCCGCCTCGCCTCAATGACCCTGCACCCGCGCGATTCCCGGACGCTGACGATGGACGGTCTGGCGCCCATCGTCGAACCGACGAGCCTCCTTGACCTGCTCCGCCGTCCCGAGGTGTCCTACGATTGGATCAGGGACCGGTACCCAGCTCCCGAGTTCATCCCGCGCGACGTGGGTGAGAGCATCGAGATTGAGGCGAAGTATGCCGGATACGTTGAGCGTCAGCGTCGCCACGTTGAGCTGCATGCTCGCGATGATTCCCTGCCCTTGCCCGCCGATCTGGACTACAACTCTGTTCGCGGCATATCACGCGAGGCGGCCGAGAAGCTCTCCCGAAGCCGCCCGCTTACGGTCGGACACGCTCGCCGGATCCCCGGCGTGACACCTGCCGACGTGCGGATTCTGGCGGTCGCGGCCATGGGGATCAGCCGGAACAGCGAGCTTGCCGCGCGTCCGGTCAAAGAGCCCTGAACGCCCCCATCGGTCGGTGTCTGGGCCAGGTCGTGGGCGGCCGCATCAGACCGGGAGCCAAGTATAATGCGGCCATTCCGCAACCGGAGGACCTGATGTCGGTACGTCATGTTGCCATCATCGCCAGCCGATCGCGTGCCAGCGTGGCGGACTGCGCGCGTCTGGCGCGCGAGTGGCTCACCGAGCGCCACATCCAGGTGACCATCGTTGGAACCAACGAGATTGACTCGCGAGGGCCGGAGATGGAAGACGCCGACTTCTGCGTGACACTCGGCGGTGATGGAACCATCCTGGCGGCCAGCCGTTTCGCAGCCCCCCATGGCATGCCGGTTCTCGGGGTCCATATGGGACGATTCGGTTTCATCGCTGAAGCCCATCCGGACGCGATCCTCGATCGTCTGGCGCGCGTGCTCGACGGCCGGTACCGGATCGAGGAGCGCACGATGGTCTACGGAGAAGTGCGGCGACAGGACAACCCGATCCATGCCGCGTTCGGATTGAACGATATCGTGATCAGCAAAGGCGCCATGACCCGTATGCTGCGCCTTACCACCCGATTCGGTTCAGGCCCGATCATGGACTGCGTGGCCGACGGCATCATCGTCGCCACACCAACCGGTTCGACCGCCTATGCACTGTCGGCCGGCGGCCCGATTCTGGATCCCACACTCCAGGCATTGCTGGTCGTTGCCATATGTCCGCACACGCTTGCCGCCAGGCCGGTTGTGGTTCCCGATTCGCAGGAAATCCGCGTGCGGATCGGAGCGGACGGCGGCGAAGTGAAGTTCAGCGCCGACAGCGCATCTGTGTTCGGTCTGCTCGGCGACGACGAGGTAGCGGTGCGGAGATACGAGCACCCGACGCGTCTGATCGCGTTCGATCATGGAACCTTCTACGACAAGGTCCATGACCGGCTGCTCTGGGGGGAGCGCGTCAACGCGTAGGCTCCGTTTCCTCATCAACCAAGCAGGCGAGGCTCCGTCGGATAGACCGAACGGAGCCTCGCCTGCTTCTACGGTGACTGAGATTGGCGGCTATTTGCTGCGGATGCTCATGCGCCCCGAGTTGGCATCGTACTGGATGTTGACGTCCAGCGCGTCGCGCATGAACGAAACCGGGACCAACGTCCGTCCGCTCTCGATAAACGGCTTGCGCTCCATTTTGATGGTGCGGTTGTTGACTTTGGCACGATCGTGGCCGATCCTGATCTCGATCTCGCGCGTGTCGTTGACGGCGCGTACCATCTGAGCCGAAGCTCCGTACCAGTACAGCCTTCCACCGGTATGCTCGAACACCTGTCGGATGGGCGCGAGCCCGATGCCGGACTGGAACCGCGGCGTGACATCGAAGGCAATCGGCGTGCCGTCAAAGGCGACATCGAAAGCGCCGACCTGCGGCACGATCAGGGATCGCCCTGCCGGAAGCGCCGACTTCGGGGACGCCGGAATGTTGTTCAGGCGCGCTATCTCGGCGACGTCGGCGCCCGTCTTGCGGCTGACCGAAGCCAGAGTCTCGCCTTTTCTGACTTTGACCGTCGGCGGCGCGGCGGGGGCGGTCCGTCGCAGGGTCGGCTCGGCCGTGGCTGCTCCGACAAGCGTTGGCGCTACCCGCGGAAGCCGGTCCCGTGCCGCAGACACCACGGGTGCGCCGGCTCGCGGCAGGCTCATCGCTGCACGGCCTGTCGCAGACGGCTCAGCCAGGCGCGTGGCGTCGGCGGATGCGGCCCCGATCTTCGAGCGAACGGGGGCGCTGGGGGACTGCGCCACGGTGGGCTCAGGAGCGAGAACAATCGTCTTCTGTGCCTCAGGCAGCGGCGGTCCGGCGGGCTTGGCCTGCTGAGTGCGAAGGTCCTCAACCTCCGTCTGCTTCCTGGTGAAACCTCCCGAGTTGTTGACACTGACGTTCACAGGTCGCGACTTATACGGGGCCGACATGTCAGCGGACTGCGTCCAGGCCTCGAGAATGTGCCACCCATTGGCGTACTTCGTCGTGTCCCAGTTGTACTCGTAAGGCGGGAAGTTGCGCAGGACCTTGAGCTCTTTGTTGATGAAGAATGTTACGTACGGCTTCTGCCGCTGCAGGTCGGGATCCACCTTGACACGGATCGGCACCGTTCCGCTCACCTCGATCCCGTTCTGGGGATAGGAGATGCGCACCGGGGCTGACAGATCCGGGCCGGGAACGCGAATGCGTGCGGGAGCCTCAACCGACTTGCCGTCAGGACCGAAGGCCTTGATCATAAGATCGTGGTTTCCCTCGGTGAGAAGCATGGTCTCCAGCGTGAACGTGATCACCCCGTGGGTCTGGGCAACGCCAAGTTGGCGTTTGGCAACGAGCGCCCCATCGAGGTAGACCTCAACGGCCTCGACCGCTCCGCCCCGGTAACTGACATCAAGGGAGAGCCGATCACCCACAGAGCCCGGATCGGGAGCGATCACCTGAAGCTTGAGCCCACCGCCGGCCTGATGACGGGCCGCCTGGGCCGGCGACACCAATGCAGCCAGACCGCCGACACTCGCGATCGCGATCACTGCACATAGCCTACGAAGCATACTGACCTCCCACCCATCAGCCATCATGGCGATGTTGGTTCGCGCTCTCACGCAATGAGTGCGCGGAGACGCCGCGGAGACGCGGTCCCTCGCGAGCCTCCACTCTAGCACATCCGCGCATGGCTGTCAACTTGATTGACACCGCTGCCTGCATCGGCTATACTCACGCTCCATCAGCAACAATCGTCAGGAGTTCAATGTGCGGATACGTCAGAAGGAGATCAGGCACGCTCGGAAGAGGCTAGAGGAAAGGCTCAAGGCGAAGATCAAGACCTTACGCAAGTCGTCGCCGGCCGGTGCTCCGGCTCCCAAACCTCGGGCTCGCCGCAGAACGGCCTCTGCCGGCGATGGCGGCGCAGCCGGCACCGCCTCGGAGTGACCCAGGCCCAGCCAAGCCGGCCATGACGCCGCCCGGCAGCAGCGTCTCGGGCTCTTCCGATCCGGCTCGCCCGTGACAGGAGTGCTGTCTGCCTCGGGGATACGGGTCATGCGCGCCGATCAAGACGCGTAGGGGGAGGCGACTTGAGACGCAGCATCGCCGGAAAGGTCGTCGTCGTTATCGGCGCATCGTCCGGCATTGGCCGCGAAACAGCTCTCAGATTCGCCCACCTCGGCGGGCACGTGGTTGTGGCGGCCCGTCGTCCGGATCGTCTTGCCTCGTTGCGGGATGAGATCATCCATGCCGGCGGCAAGGCGCTGGCCGTGCCCACGGATGTCACTGCGCCCGGTCAGATCGAACGATTGCTCGGGGCCACGCTCGAGCACTTCGGCCGCACCGACATCTGGATCAACTGCGCCGGCATCGGAATGGTTGCATGGGTTACGGACACCACCGACGCCGAAATGCGCCGCATCTGGGAGGTGAACTTCATGGGCACCTTCCATGCTTGTCAGGCCGCCCTTGAGCAGATGATGCGGCAGGGCTCGGGCCACATCATCAATGTTTCGTCGCTCGCCGGGCGCTTCGCCTTGCCCCTGAACTCAGCCTATGCCGCGAGCAAACACGCCGTGAATGCCCTGAGCCAGAGCCTCGGCCGTGAGCTGCAAGGATCGGGCATACGGGTCAGCGTGATCATGCCCGGTCTGACCGACACCGAGTTCTTCGACGCGATGGTCAGCAAGCTCCCCGGTCGTGGACGGTCGGTCGTCAGCGCCATGCCGGTGGGCCGAGTGGCGGAAGCCATTGTGCGATGCGCGCTCCGACCGCGCGACCAGGTCATCGTCGCGCCCCTGGGCCGCTGGCTGATTGTGCTCGCCGAGGCGTTCCCTCCGATCTTCAACGCTGTTGCCCGGCGGTATCTGGATGTACGGGCCGGGGCCGGGCGGCCCTGGCTGGACGCTGAAGTCGGTCCTGCCGCCGAACGCGAAACCTGACGGAATCGAACGGCATAGTCTGCTTCGAGAGACTCGGGGGACGAACCTCTCCAAGCCGCCCCTGCGGGCAGGAGCTCATCGCGCCAGGCCCTTCGCTCCGATGCTATAATGCCGGGTGTCGGCATATCTTGAGCCCATGACTTCCCGAATGACACCAACCACCTATACGCGCCGCCGCTCCCGACCTGTCGCTGTGGGACCGATCACGATCGGCGGGTCGCACCCAGTGGTCGTTCAATCCATGATCACCGCCGAAACGCACGACGTGGAGGCCGCAGTCGCCCAGATCATCGCCATGCACCGGGCCGGCGCCGAAATCGTACGTGTGACGACGCCGAACCTGCAAGAGGCCCAGTGCCTCGCTGCCATCCGCTCCGAGGTGCGCAGACGGTACCGTGAGGTCCCGCTCGTCGCAGACGTTCACCATCAGGGCAGCGCCATCGCCGTTGAGGTGGCCAAGCATGTGCAGAAGGTCCGCATCAACCCCGGCCTATTCGTGTTTCGGAAGCCGTCGGCACGGACCGAGGACTACTCTCAGGACGAAGTTGATGCCGAGTTGGAGGCCATCGAGCGCGAACTGCGGCCTGTGCTCCAGGCCTGCAAGGATCACGGCGCAGCCATGCGTATCGGCGTCAACCATGGCAGCCTCGCCGAACGGCTGATGGTCATGTACGGCGACACACCCGAGGGCATGGTCGAGTCCGCGCTCGAATACGTGCGCATCTGCGAGCGCCATCGCTTCCGCGACATTGTCATCTCTTTGAAAGCCAGTCGCGTGCCCATCATGCTGCAGGCGAATCGCCTTCTCGTGCAGCGGATGGAGGCCGAAGGGATGGACTACCCGCTGCACCTCGGCGTTACCGAAGCAGGCGACGGCGAGTACGCGCGCGTCAAGAGCGCCGCAGGCATCGCCACCCTCCTCGCCGAGGGAATCGGCGACACGATACGCGTCTCTCTCTCCGAAGACCCGATCCGCGAGCTTCCGGTCTGCTACTCGATCCTGCAGGCACTGGGGCTCCGCAAGACGGCTGTGGAGTTCATTGCCTGCCCGTCGTGTGGCCGGACCAAGTTTGACCTGCCCACGGTGCTGGCTCGCGTCAAGGCCGCAACAAGCCATCTCGTTGGACTCGACATCGCCGTGATGGGGTGCATCGTCAACGGCCCCGGCGAGATGGCGGACGCCGACTACGGCTACGTCGGCAAGGGCGGCGGCAAGATATCGCTCTATCGCAAGCGCGAGGAAGTGCGCAGCAATATCCCGCAGGAGCGCGGCGTAGAGGAGTTGATTGCGCTGATCAAAGCCGATGGCCGCTGGGTCGAGCCGCCGGACTGCGCCGACAGGGGATAACCGAAGTGAAGCTTATCCTGGAAAACGTGCGCTGCTTCTCGGGTCGGCATGAAATCCCCATCAAGCCACTCACCTTGCTCGTCGGCGAGAACAGCAGCGGAAAGACCACCGTGCTGGCAACTGCGGCCGCGGCGCTAGATTCGATGCGATTCCCGTTCGGCACGCGCTTCAACGAGCCACCCTTCAGCCTCGGGTCGTACGACACGATCGCAACGTACCGAGGGGGGCGCTCCGGTCGAAGCCGCTCCTTCATGATCGGCTGGGAACAGGAGGGCCTCACGGTCGAGGGCACATTCGTGTCCGAGCGCGGGCAGCCATTGCCAAGCGAGGTCCGCGTCCGTACCGGTCAGGACGGTGGGACGGCCCAACTTGACCTAACCATGTTGCGCGAAGAGGCCCGGATATCCTGGCAAGACGGTCAGAGAACATTGCACGTCAAGCTGCCTGAAGTCGCAACTGACAGACTGGGACAGCCCCTCGGTTTCGCCCTCATGGACCTGCTCTTTCATCTAGAGGCACGCGGCCAGCGAACTGCCCCGGAACCTGCGTTCACCAGAGCGTCCAAGCTCCTACGCGAAGCGGTGCGCAAGCACGAGGCACAGCGGCTGCGGCTGCGGGCGTTTGCGCCTGTTCGGACCCGCCCGCGTCGAACGTACGATGAGTTCCTTGAGGAGTTCTCGCCGGAAGGTGAGGACATGCCTCTGGCGTTGCTCACGAAGCTGTCGGACGAGAGTTTCCGAAAGGCCCTCGACGAGTTCGGGCAGTTGAGCGGCCTGTTCACCGCCGTCACTGCCAAGCAGTTGGGCAACCGTCCTGGCAATCCGGTGCAGATACTGGTGCAGACTGGTGGTCCGAGGGCCAATCTGGTTGATGTTGGGTATGGAGTCAGCCAGGCGCTCCCGCTTGTTGTTGAAGCGCTCCGCGCTCCAGGCCGAACCCGGTTCCTTGTACAGCAACCGGAGGTTCATCTGCACCCGCGCGCTCAGGCGGCCCTTGGTACCTTTCTCACCAGGCTCGTCACGTCAAGGCGGCATCACTTTGTGGTCGAAACGCACAGCGACTACATCGTGGACCGCGTCCGGCTTGAGATCGCGCGTGGCGCGATCCCGCACACTGATGTCGCGCTGCTGTGGTTCGAAGCTGCAGGGACCGGGTCCACGGTCCACGAGATCGCCCTTGACCCGCTCGGCAACATCGTGGATCCGCCCACCGGATACAGGGACTTCTTCCTTCAGGAGGAACTCGCGCTGCTGACCCGGGCGGACCACAAAGCATGAAGGACCGGCGGCTATTGGTGGACGCCAATGTCAGCAGTGGCGTTTTCGGTGAGGATCCCGACTTCAGCCCGGTGCGAGACGTCCTCTTTCTGGGTAAACCCAAGCCTTGGTCGCTGGCGCACGGCGGCAAGCTGACAGACGAACTGCGCGCCGTTGATAGGGTCCGACGCGCTCTGGTGACCCTGGAACAGGCAGGACGTACGAAGCAAGTACCTGGCGCAGACGTCGAGGCGGAAACACAGAGGCTCCTTCAGACGGGACTGTGCCAGTCCAATGACGTGCATGTTATCGCCGTCGCCCGGCGCAGTGATGCCCGGCTGCTGTGTTCGCATGATCAAGCCCTGATCGAGGACTTCGGCAATCCGGCACTTGTCAACAACCCACGCGGCAAGGTGTATAAGAACAAGGGCCATGCCCGCCTCTTGCGCGGCGATTGGTAGCCGGTCGAGACCAACAGGAAATCCCCTCCTATGAAACTTCACGAATACCAGGCGAAAGAGCTGCTGGCCAAGCTGGGCGTTCCCGTCCCGCGTAGCGGTGGGGCGGTGGATGATCCGTGCCATGCCTTCGAGGCGGCGCTGAGCCTTGGCGGCAAGGCCGTCCTGAAGGCACAGGTGCACACCGGAGGCAGAGGCAAGGCCGGCGGCATCAGACTGGTCGCCAGTCCGGAAGAGGCCGAGAAGACCGCCGCCGCTATGCTCGGCATGGTTCTCCGAACGCACCAAGCGCCTCAGGGCCTCCGGGTTGACCGCTTGCTCGTCGAGGAGCCGATCTCGGTTGAATCGGAGCTGTACGTTGCCTTCGTTCCTGACCGCTCATCGCAGAAGCACATTCTCATCCTCAGTCCAATGGGCGGCATGGACATAGAAACCGTCGCCGAAGAACACCCCGAGGCTGTGGCGCGAGAGGCGATTGAGCCGGGGCTCGGCCTCAGGCCGTTCCAGATCCGGCGCGCATGCTACCGGAGCGGCGTACCCCGTGAGCTGGTCGGCGCCCTTGCGCAGGCTGTTCAGCGGCTCTACGACGCCTACATTGCCCTCGACGCCGATCTGCTCGAAATCAACCCGCTGGCGGTGGTGAGCGGAAGTTCGCTGGTCGCAGCCGATACGAAGCTGACCATAGACGACAATGCGCTGTATCGCCACCCGGAGCTTGCGTCTTACCGAACCGCAGCAGCCGAGGACCCCATCGAGGCCGAAGCGCAGCGCCGCGGCATTCAGTATGTGCGCCTCGACGGTCACATTGGCGTCATGGGCAATGGCGCAGGGCTCGTCATGGCCACTCTTGATGAGGTTGCCAGAGCCGGTGGGCGCGCAGCCAACTTCCTGGACGTCGGCGGAGGGGCCAAGGCAGAGGTCGTGCGGAGCTGCCTCCAACTCGTCATGATGAACAACGCCGTCCGCGGCGTTCTGATCAACATCTTCGGCGGCATCACCCGGTGCGATGAGGTTGCCAGGGGTGTACTCGAAGCCATTTCGGGGATGAGTCTGTCTACGCCGATCGTTGTGCGCCTTGCCGGCACTCGAGCCGCGGACGGCGCCCGCATCCTGGCGGACTCGCCGTTGATCCCGGCTTCCACGATGCAGGAGGCTGCGGCGCGCATCGTTGCGCTGGCCGCGCAGTGATCGGGCTGCGCCGCTCACCCTATCCGCTCCCGCGGCGGAGAACGCATCGGGCGGCTCGCATGATCGAGGAGAGTCATGGACGGATCTGAAAGCAAGAAGCGAATGGACGAGCTGACGCCGCGACGCATTGTCGAGGAACTCGACAAGTACATCGTCGGACAGGACCAGGCGAAGCGCGCTGTTGCCATAGCGCTGCGCAACCGCTACCGGCGGCGGCTTCTGCCCGACGACCTGCGCGACGAGGTCATTCCGAAGAACATCCTCATGATCGGCCCGACGGGCGTCGGCAAGACCGAGATCGCGCGCCGGCTCGCGGCACTCACCTCTGCCCCCTTCATCAAGGTCGAAGCCACAAAGTTCACGGAGGTCGGCTACGTGGGACGCGACGTCGATTCGATGGTTCGCGACCTCGCCCAGACGGCGTTCCGCATGGTCGAGGCCGAGAAAATCGCCGAGATCGAAGACGAAGCGCGTGAGCGGGCCATAGACCGCATTGTGGATATCCTTCAGCCTCCGCCACGCAAGAAGCGGCGCAACCAGGATACCCAATCCCATTCAGATGCGCTCCGTCAGGCCCTGGGCTCCATCTTTGGGGGCGCAACCCAACCCTCTCCGCCCCCACCCCCGCCACAGGACGGAACCGCTGAGGACGACAGCAAGCTTGAGGAGCGTCATCAGCGCATTCGAGCAAGACTGCGCGAACAGGTGAGCTCGGGTCTGAAGGACGACGAGAAGATCCAGATCGAAGTCGAGCAATCTCGATCGCCGTTGATGCAGGTCTTTTCGCCGCAGGGCATGGAAGAGATGGCGATGGACCTGCAGAATACGCTCGGTTCGATGGTCCATGGCCGGAAGAAAGAGCGCACCGTCACCATCAAGGAAGCCCGCGAAATCCTCCAACAGGAAGAGGCGCGCGCCATGATTGACCATGATGCCGTGGTCCGCGAAGCCGTCGAGCGCGCCGAACAGGACGGCATCATCTTCATTGACGAGATGGACAAGATCGCGGGCCGCTTGGGCGGGTCCGGCCCGGACGTATCGCGCGAAGGAGTGCAGCGTGACCTCCTTCCGATCATCGAAGGCTCAACGGTCGCGACCAAATACGGACCCGTCAAGACGGATCACGTGCTGTTCATCGGGGCCGGCGCCTTCAGCGTGTCCAAGCCCTCCGATATGATCCCGGAGCTGCAAGGACGGCTGCCCATACGTGTCGAGTTGGAAACGCTCACCGAGAGCGACTTCAAGCGCATCCTCACGGAGCCCAAGAACGCACTTATCCGGCAGTACACGGAGCTTCTGGCAACGGAGGGCATCACCCTCGAGTTCACCGATGAAGCCATCGCCGAGCTGTCCCGGTTGGCAGCAGAGGTCAATGAGCGCAGCGAAAACATCGGCGCACGCCGGCTGCACACCGTCCTCGAACGCATGCTGGAGCAGGTATCGTTCGACGCCCCCGATCTCGAAGACAAGACATTCACGGTCACGCCCGAATACGTACGGGAGCGCCTGCAGGATATCGCCAGCGATATGGACCTGAGCCGCTACATCCTCTAGCCGTGACGGTCGGCGCTCCCCATGATGGCGGGATCTCGATCGGCGGCCTCCACGATCCGGGTGATCTCGTGGTCAACGCTCTCGTCGAGCGGCGCGACCATGTGCGATGCCGCGATCTGGCGTGCGCGTTCCTGGCACACCTGCTCCAAGCTCCATGATCCTGCCTCGCGCCACGGCTCATAGAACATTCGGTCCATGACCTCCGGGAACCACAGCTCCCGCCGGAAGTTCCGCACGGTGTGGAAGCGATCGAGGAAGGAGCCGCCAGGGCCGACCTCGGCCACTTCATCCAGGCCAATGGTTCGATCGCTGATCTCGACATCACGAAGCACACTCTCGACATACCGCACCGCTTCGTGCTGCATCACCAGCATGTCGAGCGACGACGCTTGATCAACGCCCGAGATGCCCAGATGGCCGAAAACGTCGGCGCCCGCAGCGGCCCCGAGCATGAGCGTGATGCCCACCTCGAGGCCGGCCTGAGCATCGGGGCGTTTGGCATCGGTCAGGCCGACGTTGATGTAGACCGGCAGGCCGAGCCGCTTGCCCATCTCCGTCATGCCCACCCCGAACAGCGCCTGCTCCGGACCCGAGAAGATCATCTGCGTCGTACACATGTCGAGCGCATGGCAGATGCCACCATAGCAGACGGGCGTGCCGGGCGCAATCGCCTGAACGACACAGATGCCGGCGAGAATCTCGGCATGCTCCTGCACCATGGTTCCGGCGATCGTACAGGGAGCCGAAACTCCCATCTGCGCCATGGGGCCGACGGCAATCGGCATGCGCAGCCGTGCCGTCTCGTAGAGCAAGTCAACTCCATCGTGCGGGAAGCGGAGCGGGCTGATGGGCTCAAGCAAGTGGTACGTGTATGGCCGCTCGATGGCCTCCGTATCGCTCCCGCGCAGCGCGATGAGCATGTCGCAGACATATCGCGCCGATGCACGGTCGCTGAACCAGAAGAGGACGGGCTTCGTCGTGTTGCGCATGAGCTCCGCCAGCACGTGGATGCAGCGCGCGCTCGGCGGAAGCTCCTGCGGATCGGCCATAGCTCCCACAATGGTGATGCCCGGCAGTGCGTCGCCAAGTCGTGCCGCCGCCCCCACATCGTCCAGCCGACAGTAGCGACGCGGCCCGCCCGGTTCTTCGACCCAGAGCGCCTCTCCCGCAATCGAGTTGTAGTTGCGCTTCCCCATGCCGAACTCGGCTAACCGGGCTTCATCGCGACCGTGAAGCGTGAACGTCTTCCCCGCCATCGCGAGGCACCGATCCGCCAGTTCGGTCGAGAGCCTGACCCGCGAACCATCGGTCCTCGCGCCGAGATCGGCCAGCCGTCCTCGCGTCTCCTCGTGAGGCAGGTCGAACCCCACCTGCTCCAGCGTGATGAGCGCCGCATGATGCATGCGGTCCAGATCGGCCGCGCCGAAAAGCGATACTCTCATTGCCGAGCGTTTCCTCTCCCTGAAGCAGAAAGCATACCCATCATACTCCGTGTGCGCCTGGCGACCAAACAGCGGTCACAAACGGAGCACGGGCGATAGCGATCTTCTCATGGAGCACCCCGACAGAGCAGGACAGGCGGTATATTGACTGCAGAGCTCGTCTACAGGAGAACGCCATGTCCGCCAAGCTGTCCCGCCGTGACTTCATCAAGACTTCGGGGGCCGCATTTGCCATACCGGCCATCGTGCCCGCGTCGGTCCTGGGCCGCCAGGACACGCCGCCGTCGGAGAGGATCACCGTAGGCGTCATCGGCGTGGGCTATCAAGCGAGAGGCCACCTCAACATGCTGATCCGGCACCCCGACACCAAGGTGCTGGCCGTCTGCGAGGTGGACCAGAAGCGCCGCGAACACGCCAAGCACATGGTGGAGGAATGGTACTCCGACGACAAGGAGTACAAGGGGTGTGGAGCGTACACGGACTTTCGAGAGCTCGTGGCCCGCGACGACATTGACGCCGTCCTCATCGGCACACCCGATCACTGGCACACCATCCCTTCGGTGGAGGCCATGAAACATGGCAAGGACGTGTACTGCGAGAAGCCGCTGACGCTCACCATTGCCGAGGCCAAGACACTCATTGACGTTACGCGCCGCCGCAGCCGGGTTTTCCAGGTGGGCAGCCAGCAGCGCTCCGCTCGCGAGTTCAGGATCGCATGCGAGGCCGTGCGCAATGGCCGGATCGGCAAGATCAAGCAGGTATATGTTGCGGTCGGCGGTCCCAGCCGCCCATGCGACCTTGGCGCAGAGGAGATGGAGCCCGGGCTCGACTGGGACATGTGGCTTGGACCGGCTCCCATGCGCCCCTACAACTCGGTGCTCAGCCCCCGCGGCATCCACAACCACTTCCCCGACTGGCGCAGCTTCAAGGAGTATTCCGGCGGCGGCATGACCGACTGGGGAGCCCATCACTTCGACATCGCCCAGTGGGGTCTCGGCATGGACGAGTCGGGACCTGTGGAGATCATCCCGCCAGACGACCCGAAGCGGGGCCAAGGCGTTCGGTTCATCTACGCCAACGGCGTGGAAGTCATCCACGGTGGGTGGACCAACCCAGAGGGCAAGGGCATGGGAGGCGTCAACTTCGTCGGGGAGAGCGGCTCAGTGCATGTGGATCGGGGCCAACTGCAGAGCTGGCCCGAGTCCGTCGTCAAGGAGCCCCTGGGCGCATCGGAAAAGCCGCTCTACAAGTCCCCTGGCCACCACCAGGACTGGTTCAACTGCATTCGCAATCGCAAGCGGCCCATCTGCGACGTTGAGATCGGCGCGCGGTCGGTCACCGTCTGCCATCTCGGCAACCTGGCCTACTGGAATGGCCGCAAGCTCAAGTGGGACCCGAAGCGTTGGCGGTTCGTCGGCGACCGCGAAGCCGACACCTGGCGCGACCGCGAACGGCGCAGCCCCTGGAACAAGTGGCGAGCGTAACAACCTCGGAGCCGTTGGTGACGGTGCGCCTGCCGGTCCTCTACCGCCGGATCATGGTGCCGATGCCGGTGTCGGTGAACACCTCGATGAGCAGGGCGTGGGGCACACGTCCGTCAATGAGATGGGCTCTTTCGACGTGTCCTTCGATGGCCGTGATGCACGCTTCGAGTTTCGGGATCATCCCCTTGTCGGCGGCTCGTGAGGCGAGCATGGCGCGGGCCTGGCCGATGTCCATCTCGGAGATCAGCGTCGCCGGGTCATCGGGATTGGCTCGGACCCCCTCCACATCCGTCAGGACGATGAGTTTGGCAGCCCCGACGGCGACGGCGATGGATCCCGCGGCGTGGTCGGCGTTGACGTTGTAGGAATGCCCGTCCTCGCCCACCGCCACCGAGCAGATCACCGGCACGTAACCGTTCTGCGCAAGGAGCCGAAGCACCTCGGCATTGACCGCGACCACATCGCCCACAAACCCGAGATCGCCGTGGGGCGAGACCATCTTGCGCGCCACGAGAAGGTCGGCATCCTTGCCGCTCAGTCCGATGGCGCGGGCGCCCTGGCGGTTCAGCATGGCCACGATGCTCTTGTTCGTCTTGCCCGCAAGGGCCATCTCGACGATCTCCATCGTGGCCTCATCGGTGACCCGCAGTCCCCCAACGAAGCGGGGCTCGTGCCCGAGGCGCTTCATCAAGCCGCTGATCTCAGGTCCGCCGCCGTGCACCAGGATGGGTCGAATCCCAACATAGTGGAGCAAGGCGATATCCTGCATGACCTGAGCCTTGAGCCCGTCATCGGTCATGGCGTTGCCGCCGTACTTGATCACGATCGTCTTGCCGTAGAACGACCGCAGATAGGGCAAAGCCTCCACCAGTACGGCCGCGCGGGCAGATGGATTTCCCTGATCGGTCACATGTTTGGGCATTCGGCTACCTCCTGATCATAACGGCAGGATGTCCGCCTGGAGCCGGAGCATCTCGTTCATCATAGCGACGGCGTTGCGATAGCTGTTGACGGTCGGTTCCAGCAAGAGCGCCTGCAGCAGCTTCTCGCGCGAGCGGTCCATGAACGCTTCCACCAGCAGCTTGTTGATGGAACCCTGGGTACGCAGCATGGCCGCAATGGCCTCGGGCAAAGGTTCCATACGCTGAGCCCGCACGCCATCACGGTCGGCCATCGCCGGCACCTCAACGACCATGTCATCCGGAAGGTTGGGTATGGCGCCCGCGTTTGGCATGTTGACCGCCTCCAGCAGACGCCTGCGTCCGCAGCCAACCGCCTCCATGATCGGCACGGCCAACTCACCCGACGGCTCCAGCGGCGCATCATCGGGCCGGTACGGCTCGGGAGCGGCTTTCCTCCAGGGCCGCGTGGTCTTGTCGCCGCTCAGGGAGTAGACGAACTCCGGGATATGGCCTGTCTCCCACGGATGCCCATCTGCAGGGTCGTAGTGGAACTGCATCTCACTGGCCACATACTCATCGGCCCAGCCGATGTACTCGCCGTAGTGATTGGCGCCGGGCGACGGCCAGAGGCCAAAGCGGCGGAACAGAATGCGCGCGAGGCCGATCTCGTGCCAGTCGCTGAGCCAATCCCCTTCAGCCTCGGCCTCACGCAGCCGCGGGTAGAGGTCCTCGCCGCTTCGCCGATCGCGGATCGTCTGGAACCACGTGAAATGGTTTATCCCGCACGCCGAGGCGTCGAGGTGTTCATGCGGAATGTCGAGCAGCTTCGCGATCTGATGCAGACCCATGAAGTAGCCATGGCACAGGCCAAGCGCTTTGATGGTGGTGCATCGGCTGACAGCCTCGCACAGCTTGTGTTCGGGGTTGGTGAAGCTCAGCAGCAAGGCGTCGGGGCACAGCCGCTCCATCGCGCGGGCGATCTCGACGGTCGGCCCCATGTTGCGCAAGGCGTGAAAGAGCGAACCGGGCCCCCCGTTTTCACCGAACACCTGGCGGAAGCCGTAATGACGCGGAATATGGAAATCCTGGGTCCAGTAGAGGAAACGGTCCACCTCGATGGCTTTCACCACGAAGGACGCACCATCCAGCGCCCTGTCGAGGTCGGTCGTCGCCTCGATCCTGCAGGACCTGTTGAGGCGCTCGGCCGTCCGCCGAGCGTAGCCGAGCGCTTCGTTCAGGCGATCCTCAAGTTTGTCCACCAGGAAAAGCTGCAGGCCGCCCTCGCTCAGAGCATCGCTCAACAGAATGTCGCGAACCGAGGACGGTCCGAAGGACCGGCTTCCCGCTCCGACGATGGCGATCTTCACGCGTCAGTCCTCGCTCTCCTCGTCATCGTCCCACTCGTCATCCCAGTCGTCGTCCGACTCGTCGTCGCGCTCGCACTCGACCAGATAGGTGCGGACTTCCCATGGGCGGAGCGATACGGCTATGGTGTGGTCGTCCTTCACTTCGGCAGACGCGATCGGCTCTTCGATGATGCTCGCTGTCCAGGCCGCGACGGCTTTCGAGACCCAGAGCCGGACGTTGTGGGCCGGACGACCGGCCGTCTCGTAGATGCGCACAACGGCTGTGTTCAATCCGGCCTCCGACGGCTTGACCGCGGAGATCATGGCCGTCTGGGGATTCCGAAGACGCGCCTCGAACTCTTGCACCCCAAGGTAATCCGGCCCGTCCGGCAGGAAGTCCGGGTCCTCCGGTATGTAACGCACGACAAGCGGCTGATTGAAGGCGAGCGCCTCGGCCGGCACGCCGGCATCGCGCCAGTCGCCGGGATGCGGCAGCAGAGCGAAACGAATGCTGTGGCGACCCGCGTCCGAGATCGCGTCGGGATCATATGCGCTCCTGAGAAGCGTCAGCCGGAGCCGGCCCCCCATGGCGTCGTATCCATATTTGGAGTCGTTGAGCACGGCAATACCGTAGCTTGGACCGCCGACGTCCGCCCAGCGCAGGGCCGGGACCTCTTGTCCATTGGAGTTGCGCCGGACGGCCGCGAACGGTGTCTCGAACCAGGCTTCACACTCGGGCAGATTGGCCGTGAACGCCACCTTCAGGCCGGGCACTCCGTCAGTGGGACTGCCCACCTCGTTCCAGTCAATGTCGGCATCGAAGTCTATGCGCGGCAAGTCACGGTAGAACGTGATCCTCTCGACGATTGAGGACTTACGGACCCGGTGGGTCACCTCAAGGACGCAACGGGCCGGCGTGTCCGCAAGCACCCGCGTTGTCGCGCCCGAGATGAGGCTCTGCTCCTGATGAACCTCATGGATTTCCCAAGCGGTCATGGCATGGGGCCGTTCATCGGTGATCTGGAACACGTTGAGCCCCAACTCCGGACGAGCGGTGTCCATGTAATCGCTGGGCTTCCGCATGCCGAAGGCGACCAGCTCACGGCTTGCTCGCTTGTCGGTGAGACCGACGATTACTCCGCAGTCCTTCCGGATGTAGGCCACATAAGTGCCGGTCTCGATACGCAGATAGGGCGCAGCCTCCTTCTCTTCCGGCCTGATAGCCTGCCGCCCGTCCGTCGGAGCATACGCGTGTGTCAACATCGAGGGCTCTTGGCCTCCGTACCACGGCCCCTGAACCTCGTAGCGAAGAACCTCAAAGGCGGTCACATCCGCAACGAAGCCCAGGCCCTCATCCGTGTAGTATGCATAGGTCAAACGGCCCTGGCTATCGAGCAGCACCACATTGCCGGACCCCTTATACTCGGGCACCGTCACCCATTCCCTGCGATCAATGCCCGTCGGGTTGACGACAATGACCGCCTCGCCGAACACGCCGGAGAGACAATAAAGCGCCTCAGACATCGCGTGCTGGGCTGCCTGCTGCACCTCCAGGAAGTCCGACCTGTTCTTCTCGTAGACCTCGTGGATGGCCGAACCGTCAAAGATGTCGTGGAACTGATTGAACAGGACTGTCCGCCAGGCATCGCGGATTTCTTCGGGCTCCTCTATTCCTGCCATGGTGAGAAGCGCGTCGGCCGTGCACAGGAGGTTCTCCCCTCGCCGGTTATGGTGCTTCGTGTCGGCATGGGTGGTGTAGCACCCCTCGAAGATCGTGGTCGACTCGCCGGTATGGATGGGCAGGGACACACCCCCTTCAAGGAGATCGCGAGTGTATGCCGCTGTGGTGCTGCACTCGGCGCTCGGCAGCAGCGGCGTTTTCTGGAAACGCCTCAGAGCCTGAAGGTTCTGGCGCGACGGGCCGCCGCCATGGTCACCGATCCCGTGGAAGTGCAAAGCGCACGGATGGCCGTTCTTGATCGCCTTGATCGCAGCCGCCGCCAGATCGCGGGCATGAATCTCGCCGTTGTAGCTCGGCGTCGAGACGGCCAACAGCCGTGTGCCATCCTGCCCCTCCCACCAATACGCCGGCCACTGATCCGCGCCGCCGGGGTTCGCACGATGATGGTAGTATCGTTTCGCTCCGGCGCTGACGGCAAGCTGGGGCAGATTGCCTGCGTGCCCGAACGTGTCCGGCGAATGGAACGTTGTCGGCGTCGCTCCCAGAATATCCCGGGTGTAGCGTACCCCTTCGAGAAGCTGCCGGGCGTGGGCCTCACCCGAGGCCATGTTCACATCGCCCTCAACCCATGTCATGCTGATCGGCTCCCAGCGGCCTTCTTTGATCCTCTGGAGCACGCGCTTGAACAGCTCCGGCTCCTCCTTGCGAATGACCTCGTAAGTGGCGGCCTGGCTGTGCGAAAACGTGAGTTCAGGAAACTCGTCCATGAGGTTCAGCACGCTTCGAAAATCGCGTTTGATGACCTCGACAGTGTCCGGCCATGTCCAGAGCCAGTTCATGTCAATATGGCTGTGCCCCACGCAATGCACCTTGGTCGCTTTCGCGCGCGCATCGAGCGGCTCCAGAGCCTCGGCGATCCGGTTCAGGAGCGGGAGCAGCTCGGCGTCGGATTCCGGCAAGGTCTCCGGGATCAGTTGCGCTGCTGCAGCGACGCGGTCGCGCTCCTCGGGGATGAACGCGACCGTATCGGCGATGGCAAGCTGCGCCCAGGCGATATCGAGCGCCTCGAACCGCGCACGCAGTCCGGGAGTCGTGAACTTCATCTGGAACCATGTTGTGGTCTGATTGTTGGGCACTTTCAGTGTGAGTTTGAGCTCGCCGTTCCGGCCCGAGCTCAGCTTCGGCACCACAGTGAACAGGCACGGACCCGCCGCAACCGGCACGCCGCCATCCTCGAACACTGGCTGACCGTCCACCGTCAGTTCCATGGGGTAGAGGCTGAACACGGTCGCCACCATCTCATCGCCCGCCAGCCGAACGCCGGCGCACGACTCCGGAACCTCCAGCGCGCACTTGAGCACGAGGTTCTTGCCGGGCTCAAGCGTCAGGCCATGGAACCCGCCTCCACCATCCTGTGTGAGCGTGTCGGGTCCCGGACCCGATATCCTTGTCCATGTTTGACCTGGGAACGCGTTCATGCATTGGTCGGCAGCGGCGCGCAGGCGGTTCAGTGCTTCATTGACCGTGGGGCTCGGCATGGCTATCTCCGATCGGTTACGAGGGTTTGGCATATCCTTCGCCGGCGACTTCGGATGTCCTCCCCGACTCTGGGGGATTGCTCCCCGACGGCGCAGAACCCATGTTGGCGAACGGCCATGATAAGCATCAACGCTTTACCGTACCGTCTTCTGCACGCAACGATGCCCCTCGTGTTCATCATCGTCTGTGCCGTTGTGCCAGGCCGAGTCGCCTCGGATCCGCTCGACCAGGGTCACTTGATGACCGACCATAGCTTCGGACAACTGAGACCGGGCACGCTGGCAGCCAGCTCGCCAAACACCGGGTGGGAAGTCCAGCGGGTCG
>DYKI01000147.1 GCA_020722705.1 Chthonomonas calidirosea
GCACCGATTGCTCCTCTCCCGCCGCTGTCTCCTCTCCCGCGCGTGGAGAACCTATCTCAGTGCGAGGCCATCCTGAGCGACGCCGTCAGCTCCTCTCCCGCGCGTGGAGAACCTATGCCATCATCACGACTTGGCGCGCGGGAGAGGTTGGGTGAGGGTCCGTTGACGTCTGCCGCGACTGCCTACCCAATGCGGCGCTCGCCACCTCATTGCCGCCGCCCATCTGAGGGCGCGTGAACACCGGCGTCCGCTGACATGTCAGGACATTCGACAGGTATCGAACGCTGCGGCCGCGAACTGCCGTGTCGTATTGTGCAGGCAGCCGGCATGACAGCGTGCTCGAAGTGGATCGCCGCGCGTGCCCGTTCGTGTCAGGCCCGACAGTTGTAGTGCCGATCGTGTATGTTGGCCGTCGGCCCTCGTTCGGCACGGTCCGGGTAGACGGCAAGCGTTACGGTCTCGACAAGCGGACTAATGCCGTCTGGTATCCGGGCGAGTGGAGCGGTCACTCGCGGATGGTCCAGGTCATCCCAGACGACCACGGCTGGCAAATGGCGGATCTGCCCGAAATGGGGCAGACGAGCCCGTTCAGCCGCGGGCAAGCCCACTGTGAGGTGGACGACACCATTTCGAGCCTCGGCGTGCTGGTGCTGAGTGCCGAGCGCATCCGAGCGATGAAGATCGTCGCGCCGCCCACCGTGCGTCGCGGTTAGGAACTGGTGTTCCGGACCGTGGAGGAGTGCCTCGGAGGCGAAGGCACATGGCTGCACGGCAAAGCCGATGGCGGCAACATGGGCATCGAACCCGTTCGCGTCTCCGACGGCAACTTCGCCATGGCGCAGCACAAAGGCGTTACCTGCTGGAAGGTGGGACTGCCCGAGTCGCCCTACCTCTACTTCCGCATCGGCAAGGATCAGGCCGGTCGTCTCGATGGAACTCTGAAGGTCAGCCTGTTCTACTTCGATGACGCACCCGGAGCCTTTCGGCTGCAGTACAGCTCCTCCGACGCGCTGGCCATGCCGTATAGGTTCGGCGAGTTCAACGCCGACTGCAAGGCGAGCGCATGGGTCCACAAACGCGGCACGGGCTTCTGGAGGAGCGCCGAGCTGCTGCTGCCGGACGCACAGTTGCGCGGAGCCATGAACGGAGGCGCCGACATCCGGCTCGACGCCTGGGGAGGGACCCACCTGATCGGCTCGATCACGGTGATCCCCGTCGGGGTCATCCATAGGCCGGTTGGCGGCGTGACCCTGAGCATCGGCAACGACGTGCGCCGCACCGACGCGCAGGGCATCCTGCGCTACCGATTCCGCCCGAGCGACCCGACCGGATGGTACGTGCTCGATGCCCGCCGCACCGACCGCTCCATGCTCCTGCCGGCCACGGGGCGGATCAGGGTGACGGAGTAGTTGCGCAAGGCGGCTCCATTTACGGGTGCCGTGCTATCGGCTGGCCGATCCCGTGTGGACCTGCGGATCCCGCCAGAGGCGCGAGTCCTGCCGCACGTGCAAAAGGTGCCCTGAGGGGCGTCTACCGACGCGACCCAGCCGTCGGAGGTGATGGCGAGTCGGGTCCCGCGCGCGGCGGCCTCGGGTTCGGAGGGCAGGTCGAGTGCCTCGATCGTGGCAGCCCATTGGCCATGACGGTCACGGTGGGCGCGCTGGGCATGGTAGACTGCCATGAGCCATATGCGCGCAGGTTCATCGGGATCAGGCTCAAACGCGGCGCGGTCCGGCGGCGCATCGCTGAACTGCACGTAGCCCCACGTCTCCGGCCTGTGCATGTCAACGACGCCCTGCGGCGACCAGACCCAGTTGTCTTCAGGCTTGCCCGGCGTCTTCACATAGCGGCCATCCACGATCGCCACTTCCCATTCGACGCGCGAGAAGTTGATGCGCCATGTGTCGCCTGCAACGGGAGGGCAGCGGCATCCGGCATGCTCCGCAAACGCCGACCACGGAAACGCGAACACGACGGACCATCCCCGATCCGTGTCGCTCGGGTCATTGATCGTACCATCAACGTAGACCGCCGTCCTGAGCCCCGGGATTTCCCACTCGTTCAGGGCGGGACCGCCGTCGCGATAGGGCTTGACGAGTCTCAGGTCCCACTCGGTGTTCAGGGCGTTGATCTCGATCTCGAAGTAGCTGTGGTTGTCGCCGTCGGGGTCAATGAACACCTCGAAGTCAGGGTCGTTGAAGATGACCGAGTCGTGTTCGGTCAGCGTCGCCCAGACGTGAGGTTCTTCGAGTTCGGCCCCGATGTAGAGGCAATCGTCGTCCCAGAGGAGCTTCACGCGCGTGCGGAAGCGTGGCGCAGGACGCGCGCTCCCTTCGATGTCCACGAAGTCATCGGTCCATGGCACACGTTGCCATACGGGCTGATCCAGGTGAGCGTTGATGATGGGCGGCTCTGGCGTCCGGCAACACACATAGCGTCGCGGACGAGTCTCTTTGCTGCCGGGGTGTGTGCCCAGATGGCCTCCTTGGGAGCCGCGATTGCCGGCCGAACTGCCTGTTTGGTTTGACTACGCCCCATCCGCGTCGGTTCCGGCGGGTGTGCAACCGCGTCAGGCATAGACCAATAGTGTGCGCGGCCGCAGACATGCTCGTCGGGGGTGGGCCGGCTCCAGTGCCACCGCACAGGCGACGCCGCAGCAGGACGCTTGGCGCTTACGCGCGAGTCTTCACTCAACCAGAGCGCAGCCTCGCAGACGGTAACACCCGTCGCCGCCAAACTCGGTTGTATCGGCGTTGCTGCCAAGAATGGCGAACCGCGGCCCGCCCGCATCGCGCGTGATCTTGTGCAGAACTCGGTGGTCGTCACGCGGCTGCTGGAGCCACCAATCGTACCGGTCCCACGTGAGGGCGCGCGCTACATCGGGGTGCGCGTCAAGATCAACGAGCACGATCACGCCGCTGTCAACGGTCACGACTGAGGAGTCGGATGGAATGTCCTCGGCTTGCTCAAGCGAGGCTGCGCTCAGTTCGTAACGGCCGGGGCGAGCCACCCCCAGATCATGCACCCCGATGCGAAGCGGCTCGGCTCCGAGGTACCGGATGCGCGCCAGGCGAGCTTGCTCGGATGCATCGGACAAGGCGATAAGCTCGGAGGCCAGGCCATCGAGCGCAAGCGGGTCAATGAGCACGATGTAGCGTGAGCGGACCTCGAAACGCACAGTCCCGCCATCCAAGGCAACATGCTGAGGACGTTCACCGGCATTCGTCTTGGAGAGCGGCACACCGGTATTGCCGGCCGGGGCCGTGCGTCGCGCGGCGCTCCATCGGTGCCACCCGACAACGGCCGCCACCACCGCCAGAACGGCGCCGATGACCAGGTTCCACGATGTCCAGTCTTTCCCAAGCGGCATGCAGGCCACTCCCGCCAACTGCGTGTTACGGCAGACGATTCGCCCTTGGCGAGCCGAGTCCTTCGTGTCGCCTCGAACGGCCCTCACCCAGGGCCGCTCTGATGGCTGAGGTCCAGATTCGTACTTGCTCTAGCTGATCCAGTCCGCGCTGAACCTTGCTGACCTTGTCGCCGGCCGCGTTCTGGCCGGAGATGGCTTCGCTCAGCATGCACAGCGGGTTGAACGATGCCGCCGTCAGCAAGCCGGTCTTCAGTAGGTTCGCGGCCTGGTACTGCCCTCCCTGCTTGCCGTCGTAGTAGAACCGCTCGCCGTTTCATCTGTCAGGCAGGATGCCGGCGCCGGGAGAAAGGCCCTGAATGGGGATACCCCAGGCGGTGCCGTGGGTGTGCCTGTGCTGATGCCAAGGAACAGAAGGGCGTCGGCCCCGAGCGGACCGACGCCCGTCGGCTAGATCACGCTGCCACAGGCAGGTTCCTCCGCGGCGGGAACCAGACCTCGGAGTCGCCCGGGTCCTGAGGGTCGCACAGGTGGAAACCCGACTTCCAGGACTCACGGTAGTACCAGTATCGGTCTGCCGGGACGATCTCGCAACCCACCAGACGTCCGCGCAGTACCATCGCACGGAACGGCTCGGTGATGACTGTCTCGCAGGGCAGACCCAGCGCGCCGAAGACGTCCGCCCGACGCCAGGAGCCTCTCTTGAAGAACACGCCCTTGACGGTCCCCAAGCTCCTGTTGCAGACCGGGAAGGGCGTGCTCGCGTACGGACTGGACGCCTGAGATCGTGCATCGTCCAGATCGGCTCCGTCCAACCGGCAGATCACCTCATGGTACTCGGGGGGCTGGTTCTTCAGGGCTTCGGGCTTCCAACCCGAACGACCTCGATCGGCGGGCCGATCTCGACGATGCCCGTCAGCCCTGCCGAGTGGTAGGCCTCAAGTGCTTTGGCTGACATCAGCAATCCGACGCCGGCCCCCAGACGAAGTCGCCGTACCTGGCTTTGGACAGCTCGATCCTGTGAGGCGGAAGCCAACGGCATCCGCCAAGCTCCCGACGACACGCAGGGCACTGGCCGCGTCCGCCGGGGTGGGACCGGGTCTCCTCGTATGGCAGAGCGTGAGCGAACACGCCCCACAGATGGTCGCCGTCCGGAGGTTGCAGTATAAAGAAGCCCGTCTGGGACGGGCCGAGGTCCACGCGCCTCATGGCTTGATACCGGGAAAGCAGTACTTCATCGTCGGCCTATCGTAGATGGACTTCAGCATCTGCAGCTACTCCTCCAGTCCTGCTGTCGCGTTCTTGTGAAGCCACTTGGGGACCTCCTTGTCCACCGCCCGATGCCACTTCTGCCATCCGAAGTGACACCAGAGGTTGCGGGCACGGTCAGGATGCAGAGCAGGGCCACAGGCACAAACCCAATCTGGGCCGCGTGCTTGGCACCGCGGAGAACTACCCGTGTCATCGGTCCTTGCCGAGTGACCGTTGTTCGATCCCTGCCCATTCCGCCGGATACTTGCTGAAGCGCGCGATCCAGCCGTCCTGGCCAAAGGCCTCTCCGCACAACCCGTCGCTTTCCGAAGCGAGGTCGTTCGTCTCGCAGCCGTCTGTGCTTACCCTGATCTAGACAGACTCCTCTTGCTCGAACATCCACAGGACGTGGTCAATGACTGTTTCCACGATCGCGGGCACTACGAAGGCGAGTGCTTGTCGCTGACGGTGATCGAGCGAACTCAACGCAGCGGCAACGTCCCGTGCCGTCCTTCCCCGCATGCGGCCCCTGAGCATCCGTTCCCAGTCATCGAGAGCCTCGTCGCGCACTCGTTCCATCATCAAACGTCCGAAGTGATCCAGTGCTGGTGTCTTGATGGCCATCGCGTGGGTCTCCTGCAAGCGCATCCTGCGCGAGCGCGGTTGGTGCAAGCATGCAGTCCTATCGTGTTGCGGGGCGTTGGCGGACCTGGCACATCAGACGGCCGACGACACTGACTCCCAATCCTGGCAGGGCCGTCGCGTCAATGCATGATCCGTTGAGGCATACCGGAGCGTTGATTTGCTGGTGGGCCGACGTCGTAGTACGACGATCTTCTCAACGATGGTGGTTCGTGTCGCGCGGCGCGATCTGCGGTCATCCGGGATGGTGTCCTCGATGATCTGCTCAAGATCGAAGCCGCCGCTCTCGGATTCCTCGGCCAGTTCGGCGACGATCTCGGCCGTGTTGCGAGTGTGCCCGTTGCGGGTGACATCGCCGAGCACGAGGATGCAGGGTGCTCCGGGCTTGAGTATTCGGTGCATCTCGGCAAGGCAGGCGCGCATCTGCGGGAGATAGACCCTGTCGTTTGCGGTCAGAGCGCGGTCAAGTTGGCGCCAGTCGGGCACGCCGAGAAACCAGAGACGAAGCCGGTTGTCACGCGCGTAGTCGAGTGCGCCGAAGTAAGGAGGACTGGAGACGATGGCGTCTACCCATTCGTCCTCCCACGGCAGAGCCATGGAGTTGGCGCACGCAAGATGCCAGTCGCACGCCGCCCATGCTCGTTCCGGCGGCCTGCGGTATGCTCTCTCCACTTTCGCGAGCAGGCGTGGAGCCACCGACCGGTACGCGTACATTTCGGGGTATTCGGCCGGGGGATACTTCTGCAGACGGAGGTACGGGGTCAGGTGCGATGCCGGATACGACAGGAAGCCGGGCCGCACATGGTGCAGGATCCCGAGCATGCACGCGCGGATGAACGGCAAATCGAGTTTGTCACACGCTCGCAACACCGCGAGCGTCTCGTCCAGCGTTCTGGGATGGAAGAACGCTCGGACCCATTCGGGCACTTCCTGTCCGATCGGGCCATGGGCCGCAGCGAAGTCAAGAGCTGCCCGTGCCTGGCCCAGCGCCGCATCCAGCGTTGCAGGGGCGGCAAGCTTCCCCCTGGTAACGGCGAACGCGTAGGCGCTCAGGTCGTTGGCGGCGGCCCTGCGACCCATGAGCAGCGCCTCGAGAGGCACTACGCCGGATCCGCAGAACGGATCCGCCACGAGATCGCCGGGGACCGTGTAGGCAGCGATGATGGCTTTGACCATGCCGGTTTTGAGCTTGCCCACATAGGGCGCAAGCTGATGCAGCGAGCACTCACGCCCGTTGAAGCTGCCCTCCCAGAGGGCAGGCGATAGGTCCAGCGGGAGACGAAGCTCACGAACCGATCTTGGCTTGCTCACGGTCGTACCGAGACGGGCGCCGCATGGCGGAACTCCTCAAAAGGTATCCGCCATCAACTCGCGCCGAAGCATGCGAAAGCGGCAGCCATTGCGGCAACATCCCCAGCGATGTCCTCGGCCGGCAATCACAAACGCGCCACGCCCACGCAAGCCCGATGCGACGCTTCGTGTCAGGTACCTTATCGGCTGTGGGAATCCTCCTCAACATCGTGGTTCGCGTTGTCTTCGGCAGGCTGATGTCCATGCGGCCACGGCTGTCCGTTCGCGCCGGACGATTGGTCGCTTCGACTTCGTTCAAAGCCGCGCTGTTCTCGCTCGGCTTGCGATTGCGTAAGGTGAGCGTTGATCCGCGGCTGCAGATGATCCGCATCGAGGCGCGGCTTCTCTGGTTCATCTCATCGGTCAGGCGCAATCCTTTCGATGCCGTCGCGCGGGTGGTCTACGAGTGGATGGACGTCAGCCCGTTCCAGAACTGGCCCATTGCCGTCTATCAGGAGCTCGATCTCTACACGGTCGGCGTTGGCCTGCATAACGGAGAGGTGATCACGCTTTGCCGGTTCTTCGGTCTGGGCGACTGGGTCAACGAGCACTTCATGCCCGACTGGGTCTACTGGGACGATCAGCTTGCGGCTGAGCTGGGACGCGGATCGCAGGAGGAGGAGTCACGCGCATATGCCGTTGCCATCGCGCGCGCGATCGGTGTGGATCTGGCGAGGGAATAGCTCATGCGCGCACCCTCAGTGTGAGAGCATCTACGCTGTCGTGCATGGCAACATGGTCAACAGGAGCTGGGGGCGTGCCACGTGAGCGATCTGTTCGGATGCCGGACGAGAATGCCGCCCGTCTCCGAGCTATCGCCCACGACGAGGACCGGACGGTGTTGGGGACTACGAAGCGGGCTTGTGAGGAGTGTCTGCCGGCCGTTCGTGTTCCCGGCATTGTGTTTGTCACCCGTCCGGGCGGCGGGATTGCATGCTGGACCGGACGCCCAAGCAGCGGCGCTGCATGATGCCGGATGCGGTGAAATCGGCGGAGCCTGAGCGTCGCTCTCCCGTGCGGCGCAGTTGTGCCGACTACTTGCCTGCCGGCTTGTCCAGCTCGGTGCCTTTGAGCAGCGGGTCGAGGAGCGGCTCGTCGGACAGCTTGTCGGCCTTGACTACCTCGATATCGAACCGCAACGTGGTGTTGGGCGGTATCTTGCCGTCCTCGGAGCCCTTGTCACCGTAGCCAAGCTTCGGCGGGACGATGAGACGGCGCTTGCCGCCCTCGCGGATGCCCTGCAGTCCGACATCCCAGCCCGGCATGACCACGCCGCCGCCAAAGAGGAACTTCAGGGGCCGACGCCTGTTGCGGCTGGAGTCAACCTTCTTGCCGTTGGGAAGATAGACGTCGTAATGCACCGACACCATGTCGCCCTGCTCTACGAGGCGACCCTTGCCCACGCGAATGTCCACGATCTCGGGTTTCTCCTGGGGCTCAGGCTTCTTCAGTTCGGCCGAGTGGTCGTGCCCGTCAGCGGCTTGGTGGTGCTCTTGAGGCGGCCTCGGCACGAATGCCGCGATCACCAGTGCGACAATCGCCAGACCGATAATGGCTCCAACGCTCTTGAGTGCCATGGGCTTCAATCCGTTTCCGATATCGCGGGCTGCTCGATCCAAGGCCGCCCACGCACCATATGCTACCGCATCGGCGCGCCGGCCTGTTTGCTCGGCGGCTCGGCGGCAGTGCCGTTACCCCCGCACCCCTCCGGCGGGC
>DYKI01000148.1:0-6272 GCA_020722705.1 Chthonomonas calidirosea
CCCGCTGTCCGGAATATGGGTCATCGGGGACGATGACCCTCCCGATGCAGGGGGCGTCCGCGCTCAGCGGAGGATGGGACGCAGAACGACGTTTCGGAAGTGGATCTCCGAGCCTTCGGCCTGAAGCCCGATCTTGCCTGAAGCTATGTCGGCATCCGTGCCTTCGTTGAGTGTCTCGCCGTTCACCTTCAAAGTAACGTTGCCGCCATGACAGGTGATCTCGTAGGTGTTCCACTCGCCGATGGGCTTCTCGTTGGTCCGCGTCCGCAGGCGGTGGCGCGGGGTGCCGCGGTCCACACGATCGGGCGGCGTGTTGAGGCGCGCCTCGTCAATCAGCCAGAAGTCGCCTGCCGCGCCACTCTGGAGCTGGGCCTCGATGCATCGCGGCCATATCTTGTCCTCGCCGACGATACGCAGCAGCACGCCGCTGTTCCCCGCGCGCTTGGTCACCGGACTGAAGCGCCAATCCAGCTTCAGCACGAAGTCGGAGTAGTCCTTGACGGTTCGGATGTAGCCCGCAGGGCTGCCCTTGCAGATGATCGCCTTCTCCGCCTTATCAACTGACCAGACATCCGACATGGCGACGTTGGGATCGGAAAGGTAATGGGTCCATCCGGCAAAGTCCTTGCCGTTGAAGAGGCGCACTTCCTTGCCGAGTTTGAGCTTGGGCGACTGCATTGCGAACGACGCCGTCGCGGCCAGCGCGGCAGCGGCAGCGGCCAATGCGAACGGTCTCATGGGGTTTCCTTTCTTGTTTGCCGCGTCTCCGGGTCTATGCCGACCTGATGGTACATGAAGGCGAGCACCAGGCTTCGGCGTGCCAGGTACTGTGTCAGAGGCTCGCCGCCCGAGTGACCGACGGTGGTCTCGTAGAGCAGGAGAACGGGCTTGCGCTGCCCCGGCAAGGACTGCAGCAGGGCAGTCATCTTCCGAGCGTGAAGCGGTGCGACGCGCGTGTCGGCATCGCCTGTTGTGAAGAGGACGGCAGGATACTGCTTGGAAGGATCTGCATGATGGTACGGCGAGTAGGCATACAGGTACTTGAACTGGACCGGGTCCTCTGCCGATCCATACTCCGGCACCCACTGGGGTCCCTGGAGGAACAGGTGATAGCGGACCATGTCGAGTAGGGGCACCTCGCACACGACGGCGCCGAACAGGTCAGGCCGTTGCGTCAGCGCTGCCCCAACCAGGAGACCTCCATTGCTGCCGCCGGATATGACAAGGCGCTCCGGCCTGGTGTAATGGTTGGCTATGAGCCACTCGGCCGCCGCGTGGAAATCGTCGAAGACGTTCTGCTTGCGCTCAAGCATTCCGGCTCGGTGCCACTCCTCGCCGAGCTCGCCGCCGCCGCGCAACGCCGGAATGGCTATCACACCGCCACGCTCGGCCCACATGATGGTCTCCGGGCTGAAATACGGGGTCATGCTGCTGGAAAACCCGCCATAGCCCGTAAGGTGCGTGGGCCGGCTGCCGTCCATCTTCAGACCCTTGCGGTGCACCAGGAACATGGGTACGTGCGTCCCGTCTTTCGAGGGGTACCAGACCTGA
Organism: Chthonomonas calidirosea; assembly: GCA_020722705.1. Taxonomy (GTDB): domain Bacteria; phylum Armatimonadota; class Chthonomonadetes; order Chthonomonadales; family CAJBBX01; genus JAAYVH01. The sequence goes on from DYKI01000148.1 coordinate 1,552, forward strand.
CGAACGACGTAGTCGGACGGGCGAATGGGCATGCGCGTGCGGAACCACGTCGTCGTCTTCTTAGCCTTCACGTCGAGTCGCAGGATCATGATCGGTGTGGCATGACCTTCGAAAAGGCAGAACGCATCGGCACCTTCCCATGGCCCGCTTGGCGTTGAGGCCGAGCCGATGCCCGGCAGCGCGACCTGGCGGTCGTGTTTCCCGTCGAGTTCATAGCAGTCTATCCGCGTTGACACATCCTCGAGGCGGTTGACGAAGAGCTTGCCTGCGGTCAGCGAGAAGCCTTCGATGGCGGCCGTACCTTCCGGGATCACGACGCGCCATGTGTCGGGGCTCGTGGCAGGCGCCTGGGGGTCCGCCTCAAGAATGCGCCGCTTCGGGGCCCGGTAATCGGTCAACAAGAGCATCCGGTCTCCCGCGAAGTCGGGGCTGAAAGTAGCCTCGACGCCGCGGACGATGGGCTTGATCGGACTGCCGGACTCTAGGTCGCATACATAGATGTCGTTCTGCGACCAACCGCGGTAGACGCTGAGTACGAGCCATCGTCCGTTCTCCGAGACGAACTGCCCCAGCATGGTCTCGGGCCCGTACTCTGCCCCGAAAACCACCGGGTCGTCAGCGACAGGCGTACCGAGACGGTGATAGCGCACCCGGCGCCCTTTGAGCGGTTCGAGCACGGTGTAGTAGAAAGCGTCGGCCTTTCCGGTGAAGGAGAAGTCCTCGACGTGGCATCTGGGAATGCGGTCCGCAAGCTCCTTGCCAGTGTCAACATTGATGATCCGGACCTCAACCTCGTCTTCGCCGCCGTGACGAATCGCATATGCAGCCAGCGTGCCGTCGCGGCTGATATCCATGAACGAGACCGATGTCGTCCTGTCCGGACTCAGCGGATGCGGATCCACAAGTACGCGGTCTTTGCCGCGAAGTCCCCGACGCCAGTAGAGGATTGCCTGCTCGTCTTCGGGCCGCTGACGCGAGAAGAAGCAGCGGCCGTTGCGGACGATCGGTATCCCGCATCGTTCGACGCGGTAGAGCTGCTCCATACGCTTCAGAATCGCCTTCCGAATGGGAAGACCCTCGAGCGCGGCGCGGGTTTTCTTGTTTTGCGCTTCGATCCACTCTCGCGTCTCGGGCGCCTGCTGATCCTCAAGCCAGCGATAGGGATCCGCTACCTCGACCCCGTGGATAGTGTCTATGATGTTCTGTCGTCGCGTGATGATCTCATCGTCGGCGGCGCACGCGCACGCCACGCACAGGCCCAGCACTGCAAGCCACAGCATGCATGTCATTGGGTTGCCTTCCATCAGCTATTGATATCGCACGTGGGGTTGGGTTCGGCGCTCCGTGGGGAACATCCTGCCGCCGCCGTCGCCCGAATCATACCCCCGGTCCGATCTCTCTGATCGGTCCCATACTACTGACGCACCAGGCGCCCTGTGGTGACTTCCCGCCATGAGGGGCTATTCGAGCCCTACGACCTCGAACACGTCGGCGTCGGGCCCGGATGCCTCGGCGATCAGCCGAAGGTATGGCGCCGGGCCGCGAACAGGCGAAGCCGCGAGCGCGGCCGCGGTGTCGGCATCGGCCGTCTCCGCGCGCTTCTGACTGAACACGAGGTACCGGGCCCCGGTCTGTCGAAGAAGGTCTCGCCGCCAATCGTCAGGTGTGTTGGGCATGAGGAACCGAGCCCATAGGCCCATCGTGGCGCCGAAGTCGGGCGTCTCGCCCCAGTGGCCGGCGTGGACGCGGTTGCCGGTCAGTCCGGGGGCAAAGCATGCCACCGTCGTGTCAACGAAGCCGCTCGGCCCGTCGGGAGAGACGGCGATCCACGGAAGCGGCTGGATGACCGCTTCGCGAGGCACGTTATGCCGGATCCATGTGAGCGCGGCGTGTTCGCCCGGGAGCATGAAAGCGCGGACGGTCTCGCCGCCGTGCCGAAGTGCTCCCCGGTCGCGCAGCATGAAGCGCACGTTCGTGAGGCTGATGAACACCAGACCAACAGCAAGCGCAAGCCTGGGCCAGGGCTGTCGCAGGACGTTCACGAGTGACCAGAGTCCCACGCCGGCCGCCAGACCGATCGGAACGTGGGCCCCCATCAGCATCTTGCGCTGGAAGCTGACCGGAACGTAAGCGATCAGGACGTTGGCAGCCGCCCATACGAACGCGAACGCCATCCCGTGACCGAGCCACGGAGTGGCACCGGTGACGTCCATCTCGCGTTCAGCTCCAACTCCGGCAGCGTTCCTTGCGTCGTGCGCGGGAGAGGCTGGCTGCGGGTTCGCTGCAGAGCCGTTCACATCCCGCTGACGACGGGCCAGAAACCCGACCAACGCCAGCGGAACCAACGCGCCGAACCCGAGGAGGACCCACCATATCGCCGGGCTCAACGTCGGAACCGCAACCCTCTGCGCGAAGACCGTTTCGGTGCGGAACACCCAGAGCATATGGACCGTCGAGATGGCCGTCGGTATCGCCGCGATGAGCCCGGCCCGGAGCGTCCCAAGAGGCATCCGACGGTCGCGGATGGCGCGTGCCGACATCCATGCCAGCCACACGAAAGCGACAGTGATCACATCGTAGGTGTGGATGTTTCCCAAAGCGAACCCGCACGCGCCTGCTTTCAGGGCATGAGACCACCGGCCGGTTCGCTCAGCCTCGTAGAGCCCGCCAAGCATCCCGAGCATCAGAGCCAGCGACACGGTGAACAGCGGGAACAGATAGACGCACAGGAAACTGACGGCCTCAGGCTGCCACGTATCTACAGGCCCGGCAAAACCGCGTTCCCAGAGCCCAGGAACCCAGCCGAAGCCGCTTCCGACGGCGACGGTGGCGAAGGCAGCTTTCCGCGCCGGCAGATCGCGGATGAGTGTCGTCGCGACGCGCCAGACCATCGTCAGGAATGCAAGGCCGGCTGCGATACGTGCCGCATGGTAGACGGCAATCAGGGACAGACCCGTCCAGCCGGCGACCTTGCCCAGCAAGAGGTAGAACAGGTTGACCATGTGGCCGGACTGCGGGGCCGAGGTGAACAGATTGCGATGGAACCAGGCGCCGTCGGCATATTGGCGCATCCACGACAGGTAGACGCAGTTGTCGGTTACATTGAACGCGAAGCCCGAGTACCAGCCGTGCAACGGCGACACGCCCTGCAGGGAGCGATCGAACAGATATGGCAACGAGCCCACCAGCACGACGAAAAGCGAGACACCGGCGGCCCATCGGCGTCCCGAGGTCGTACCGCTCTCGCGAGGCACTTCGGTCAAATCCCGAGCTTTGCGAATGTGTGATCCAGATGGCGCAAGTGCCTGCGGATGTCGAAGCACTCCGCGATCTGCTCCGCGCTGAGCCGCGACCGCACATCGGGATCCGCCTCGATGGCTGCGCGGAAGTCCATTCCTTCATCCCACGTGCGTGCAGCGTTGCGCTGGGCCACGGCATAGGCGTCCTCGCGGGACATGCCTGTGTTCACGAGAGCGAGCATCACTTGCTCCGAACAGACCAGCCCGCCCATGAGACCCAGGTTGCGCTCCATCCGATCGGTATGAACGACCAGCCCTCCGAGGATATCGGTGAACTTACAGAGCATCCAGTCCACGAGAGTGGTGGCGTCGGCAAACACGATCCGCTCGACCGACGAGTTGGCGAGATCGCGTTCGTGCCACGTTGTCATGCTTTCGAGCATGGGTATCACCATGCCGCGAACGACCCTGGCCAGACCCGTGACCGTCTCGCAGTTCCACGGGTTCCTCTTGTGCGGCATGGCCGATGAGCCCTTCTGACCTGCGGCAAAGTACTCCTGAACCTCCAGTATCTCCGTCCGGGCGAGGTTGCGCACTTCCGTGGCGAAGCGTTCGAGCGACCCGGCCAGGATTGCCAGCGTCGTGACAAGCTGGGCATGGCGGTCTCGCGCGATGATCTGGGTGGATACCGGCGCCGCTTTGAGCCCCAGGCGCTTGCAGACGTACTCCTCGACCTCAGGACTGACGTTCGCATGGGTGCCTACGGCTCCCGACACTTTGCCGACCGAGATGGCCTCGCGCGCAGCATGAAGACGCTCGATATTGTGGTTCATTTCATCGAGCCATCCTGCGAGCTTGAAGCCGAACGTGATCGGTTCCGCATGGATGCCGTGCGTCCGACCGATCTGGAGCGTGTCGCGATGCTCCCGAGCGAGCTTTCGGATGCGTTCGGCAAGCGCCTCGGCGCGCCTGATGATCGTGTCGGCGGCGTCGCGCAGCGCCATGCAGAGCGCCGTATCCACCACGTCGTAGCTGGTGATGCCGTAGTGGACGAATCGGCCCTCTTCGCCCAGTCCTTCCTGCACGTTCTTGACGAACGCCATCACGTCGTGGCGGGTTTCTTTCTCGATCTCAGCCATGCGAGACAGATCGAATCTGGCTCCTGCGCGTATCTTCGCCGTCACTCCCGACGGGATCACGCCGAAGTGCTCCAGTCCTTCGCAGACGGCGATCTCAACATCGAGCCAGCGCCTCGTCCGCGCGTGCATGCTCCAGAGATCGCGCATCTCGGGCGTCGTGTAGCGGTCAATCATGGCGGTCCTCCATCGCAGAGTCTACATCACTCTGCACCGGAACGCACAGGGAACCCCTGCGATTCCCCACCGCCCTCTGTGGGAGGGCGAGGCTCCTGCCGAGCCGGCTTCCAGCCTACTCCATACTGACATCTGGTGATCGTTCCGCAGGCTCCGTGGGAGGGCGAGG
>DYKI01000148.1:6372-8237 GCA_020722705.1 Chthonomonas calidirosea
ACATCTGGTGATCGTTCCGCAGGCTCCGTGGGAGGGCGAGGCTCCTGCCGAGCCGACTTCTGGCCTACTCCATACTGACATCCGGTGAGCGTTCCGCAGGCTCCGTGGGAGGGCGAGGCTCCTGCCGAGGCGGCTTCCAGCCTACTCCATACTGATATCCGGTGATCGTTCCGTGGGAGGGCGAGGCTCCTGCCGAGCCGGCTTCTGACCTACTCCATACTGACATCTGGTGATCGTTCCGCAGGCTCCGTGGGAGGGCGAGGCTCCTGCCGAGCCGGCTCCGTATCCGGGGACTCTGTCGAGCAGTTCGCACAGATGCCGTAGAGGAACACCTCGTGTTCGTCGGTACGGAAGCCGTCGGGCGTGGAACCGGTGACGTCGAGCGCGCATTCGGCAAGCTCATACAGCCGGTCGCATCGGCGGCAATGGAAGTGGTGGTGATGGCTAAGGTTGGCGCGCTCGTAGAGCGGACCAAGCTCGGGGTGGTTGAGCTTGCGCACCTCTCCTTCTGACACCAGCATCCGAAGGTTGCGGTAGACGGTGGCAAGGCTGAGGTGCTCGACATGCTGACGCCCGAGGCTCAGGACGTCTTCGGCCGATAGCGGGCTCCCGGCGTGCGCGAATACTTGGCGGATCGCCTCTCTCTGGCAGGTTCTCTTGGCCATTGGCTATACACAACCAGAATACCGCAAGAACGTGGTATAATGCAAATGACAATGCATTCGCATTAGCGAGGTGTGCCATGAAACCAAAGTGGACAACGCTATCAGCGATGGGGCTCACGGTGCTGGCCGTGATGCTGCTGGCAGGCGGGTGTCGCAAGCCGGAGCAGCATCAGGGATCCCAGGAGGGGCAGCGTCCTCGCCGTCCGACGTTGACCATCGTCAGCTCAACGTTTCCCATCTGGCTTTTCACGCGCAACGTCACGTCAGGCGTACCCAATGTGTCGGTGTCGTTGCTGCTGCCGGCGACACTGGGATGCCCGCACGACTATGTGGTCACGCCGACAGATGTGCAGCGACTCGGCCAAGCGGACATTCTCGTTGTCAACGGATTGGGCCTGGACGACTTCGCTGTCGAGCAGTTTCGCAACCTTCGACCGAACGCAAGAGTGATCGTCAGTTCCGCACCCATCGAAAACCCCGGCAAGCTCGGGAGGGACGGCGTCCCCGCCGTCCGCAGACCCATGGGTACTGAGGCCGAGGCGCACCAGTTCGCCAGTCCGAGGCTTGCCGCCCGGATGGTCTTGCGCATCGCAGAAGGCCTGGCTGAGGCAGATTCGAGCAACGCCGATCGTTACAGGCGGAACGCCAGTGTGTACTCCGACCGCTTGACTGATCTGGCCGACGAGTTCCGTGAAGCGGTCGCCCACGTGCCAAACAAGCGGATTCTCACCCAACACAGCGTGTTCGAGCTGCTGGCACAGGATGTCGGCATCGAGATCGTCGGCATCATCCAGGCACACGCAGGACACGATCCATCCGCGCAGGAAGTCATGGCACTCGTGACGAAGGCCAGGTCAACGCGAGCCGCCGCAGTGATGACTGAGCCGCAGTACCCGCCGAAACTGGGCCGTACCATTGCGAAGGAGGCCGGCATACGGGTCGGCGTTCTCGATCCCGTCGCCAGCGGGCCGGAGGACGCTCCGCTGGACTACTACGAGACCATCATGCGGCAGAACATTCGAACGCTGCGCGGTATCCTCGGCGCATCATCGGCAGGAGGTTAGCTCGGGAGGGACGGCGTCCCCGCCGTCCGGAACATGGGTCATCGAAGACGATGCGGGAGGGACGGCGTCCTCGCCGTCCGAAACATGGGTCATCGAGGACGATGCGGGAGGGACGGCGTCCTCGCCGTCCGGGATG
>DYKI01000319.1 GCA_020722705.1 Chthonomonas calidirosea
GGCCTTGACGAAGTTGCAGCGCTGCTCAGGATGGGAACGGAGGTAGTTCTTGGGAATACCCTGACCATTGCCGGATGCTTCTGGGGTTGAGCCCTGCCAGTAAAGAAACTCATCCTCTGCGATGAAGCTGGCTTCTAGCCGTCACTTTCGACGCAAGGTGTTCTACGTTGGCCGGCCGATGTGAGTGGCAATCGGCTCTCAGTCTGTATGAGAACGCTGTTCCGCGAGGAGTCTGTCGAGAGTGGCAGCCAGGTCGTCACGGCCCAGCGCCGTGTCGAGCTCCGTCAGGATCGCGCGGAGGCGGCGGAGGTCCAGTCTTTCCATGCCTTTCTCGATGATGCATGCGGCATCCTCGATGTCACGCGCTCGCGAAGCGAGAAGCTTGTAGACCAGCAGGTCGTCCGGGCGTATCACGCGCATCCGCACGCCGGCCACGCGGGCGCTGATCGCCCTCCCGAGAGCTTCGTTTTCGAAAGGAGTACCGGCGATCATGAGGTCGATCTGGATTCCTGATTCCTTGTGCATCAGGATGAGCAGACGACGGGCAAGGGCTGATCCGAGAGGGTCCTGCTGGAGGGTCTCGAAGCCTTCAGCCCGTGCCCGAGCGATGAGGCTGCGGATCGCCGTATCTTCGACCCAGACCGTCAAGTCAATGTCGCGCGTAGTCCGCTCGGAGCCGTGGTAGATGGCGGCCTGACCGCCGATCAGCATGCTTTCGAGACCGGCGTCTTCGAGCAGCCTCGTCACGGCGCGCAGGGCGCTTGAGAATCGCGACTTCATCGTCCCGCAAGGCGGCGGAGGGCTTCCTGGACGGCCTGGTGGGTCGCGGCGTCTTCACGCATGTCCGAGGGGTCGCGGCAGGGCTCCCCTCCCCCCATGCGCCGTTCCAGGACCCCTTCGGACAGCTCCAGGTACAAGGCGTGGTGCGTCTCCGGCCCCCCCTTGCGATACGCGACCGCCCGCGCCCTCCTCGTCTCCGACTCGATCGCGTGCCAGTCGCGCAAGGCGAACGTGCGCCATGCCGCAACCGCGGCCTGCCTTCCTGGACCTTCACGTCGCGAGCCCATGATGCAATTGTAGTCCTTCCCGGGCGGGACGTCACTGTTCAGATGCAGAAACGCTGGCAAAGAGAACCCGCCGCCCGGGCAGACATCGCCCCGAAGGCCCGTTGACCTCAGCGGTACAAGGCCGCCGCGAGGCGCTCTCGCCACTGCTGGGCCAGGTCGCTCCGGGACCCCACCGCCTCGAAGATGTCCAGCATCGCCTTCCGGG
>DYKI01000149.1 GCA_020722705.1 Chthonomonas calidirosea
GCCCTCCCACGAAGCCTCGACCTTCCACGGAACCTCGACCTGCCACGTCTCGGCGGCGAGCCGGTACCCCCGTGCCCTGTGGCGGGCAGAGCAAGGAGGAGGAGGGTATACAATCGAACAGATACACCATGCAGCCCAATGCCACACCCGCTACGGGAGGAATGCTATGTTCGTCAATACTGGCCTGCCCCTGGCCCTGTTGGCCGTCGCCGCGGTCGGAGCCGTCTCATGCATGGCCGGACCTGAGCCGGGAGCGCCATGGCCGGCCACCGATGCGCTCGGACGCTCTCTGCCACTCTCGGATGAGGTCGGCGCCCCCAAACAGGACCGCTGGGTCGGCATCTTCTACTTCCTCTGGCACGACAACGCCGGAGGGCGCAACCCCAACGGCGATGGGCCCTACGACATCAGCAAGATACTCGAGGCAGACCCCGATGCCGTCAGGAAACCGGAATCGCCCCTGTGGGGACCGGTGGGCATGTTCCATTACTGGGGCGAGCCGCTCTACGGCTATTACCGCAGCGACGATCCCTGGGTCCTGCGCCGCCATGCCGATCTCCTCAGCGCAGCGGGCGTGGATACGCTCATCTTCGACACCACCAACGCCGTGACATACACGCCGACCTTCCTCAAGCTCTGCGAGGTCTTCGAGCAGGTGCGCTCCGAGGGAGGCCGCACTCCGCAGATCAGCTTCATGGTGAACACGCACGCAGGGGCCACGGCCCGACGCATCTACGAGGACCTGTACAAGAAGGGGCTCTACCGCGACCTCTGGTTCGTCTGGGATGGCAAGCCGCTGATGATCTGCGATCCCAAGGATGCCGACGACGAGCTAAAGGTGTTCTTTACGTTGCGCAAGGCTCACTGGCCTTTCGAGATGATCAATACGCCCTACGCATGGCACTGGGAGGCGACCTATCCACAGCCGTACGGATACACCACCGATCCGTCGAAGCCCGAGATGGTCAACGTGTCGGTCGCCCAGAACCTCCGCGTGGCCGATGGCCGCGTGACCAACATGAGCAACGGAGATGCACGGGGCCGAAGCTTCGCCGACGGCAAGATGGACCTTTCGCCCGGCTCGGTGAATCTGGGCCTCAACTTCCAGGAGCAGTGGAAGCGCGTGGCCGAGCTCGCCCCGCCCTTCGTCATGATCACCGGCTGGAACGAATGGATCGCCGGACGCTGGGGCGATCCCAAAGGCCCGCTCGTCTTCGTGGACCAGTTCGATCAGCAGTACAGCCGCGACATCGAGCCGGGACGCTGCAGCCACGGCGACAACTACTACTGGCAGATGGTGGCCAACATCCGCAAGTACAAGGGCGCGCCGCCCATCCCCAAGGCTTCGGCGCCGAAAACGATCCGCATCGAGGCCGGTTTCGATCAATGGAAGACCGTCGCGCCGGAATACCTTGCGCCCGTCGCCGACACGAAGCCTCGCGATCATGACGGTGTCGCCGGGACCCACTATGTGAATCGAACGGGCCGCAACGATATCGTCTCATGCAAGGTCACGACCGATGCCTCGCATGTCTTCCTCTACGCCCGAACACGGGAGCCGCTCACAAGCTGGGCAGGCTCGAACTGGATGTGGCTCCTGATCCGGGTCGAGCCCAGAGGAGAAGGCTCGAAGACCGCACCCGAATGGGAAGGCTTCCAGTTCATCGTCAACCGCGAGGTGGACGGTCCCGAGCAGACATGGCTCGAGCGTTGCGAGGGCGGCTGGAAGTGGAAGAAGACCGCGCCGATTGCCTATCGCACCGGCTCCCATGAGCTCCACCTGGCGATCCCCCGGAAGGCGCTGGGGCTCGACGGGGCGCAGTCGGGCGTCGCTCTCGACTTCAAGTGGCTCGACAATGCCCAGAGGCCAGGCGATCCGCTGGATGTCTATGTCAGCGGCGACGCTGCGCCGATCGGGAGGTTCCGGTTCCGGTACGTGTTGCCGTAAGCGGCCGGACAGCGCCCGCTATTCGAGTCTGGGAGACGCCGCGTCCACTTCGATCTCGTAGAGCAGGTCGTCCCGGCAGATCGTGCACTCGGTGATCAGCAGCGGCAGCTCCGGCAATCCTGTCCGAGCCCGGTATGCATCGAACGCAGGCGCATCGTCTCGGTCTCTGAAGTAGGCCACCGCACGCGTCACATCGTTCCAGCCCATGCCCCGGCTCTCGAGGATCGCCTCGACAACATCCATGGTCAGAGCGATCTGGCCGGAAACGTCGCCGACATGCTCGGTTTCGCCGCCGGGGGCGATACTCGCGGTTCCCGATACGATCAGCCGCCGCAGTCCCGGTTCGGTCACTTCGAGCGCCCGACTGAATGAGCTGCCGTAGTCCTCTGCCGAACACTGCATCGGAGACGGCACCGACTCGATCTTGATCCGCCGGGACCTGGGTGCAACCGCCATCAGGTTGATCGCAACAGCGGCACCAAGCGGGTTCAGAGCGCCGACCCCCGTGCTCGCAGGGACGATCCCATCGAACACACCGTGCTCGCGGAAGAACGCCGTCCGGGCCCTATTGAGGTCTCCGTACCAGGCGAGGATATCCTCGACGAACACCCACGTTCGGATCACCTGCCCGAAGCTCATGCCCACAATGTCCAGCGCCGCATTGGCCCGATCGAACGCATCGCGCGCCTGGTCGTGCTGGGTGGCCCAGAGCCTGGTCGGGTGGACGCCGGTGATGTAGGCCCAGCGCGCCTCGCGGGCCTCGACCACCATGACCGACACGCCGTCATCCGTGTCGTATGCGGTCACCGCGGCTCCCCGCGCGCCGACGGCCTGGACGCCCGTCACGAGCTGAGACATGGCCGTGTCCGTGTCGGGCTCCGTATACGCCGATCCCCCGTCGGAATGACCATCGCCGCTCACGGAGACGCATGGCAGGCCTTCCACGAACGACACCGGGATGCCGCGAGGTCCGCTCAACGGCGAGCCGCCCGGCGCAACCGCACCGAACACGTTGGCATGAAGGACGTCGGCGCCCGAGCGATGGAGCGCCGATACCGCGCGCATCAGCGTCTCATGCGCCGACTCCGCCCGTCGGGGATCCGACGGCGCCGTGACCTGTATCTCCTCCCAGTCCGCATGCCGGATCACCCGGCAGATCATCGGGTCAGCATCGGCGCCCAGCGCCGCCGCAGCTCCACCAGCTCGGCCTCCTGAGCATCGCTGAACGACCCCAGTCGCTGTGCGTAGGTGTCCATCCATGTGGTCAATCTCTCCATCTCGTCCGGGCGCAATCGCACCCCCTTGTGGCCCTTGCGCAGCAGAGCGAGCAATGGGCTTGTCGCCGCGGCACCCTCGCCTGCGATAGATCGCCCCTGTCGGTACCGGGTTAGCACGTGGTCGCGCAGGCTCGGACGCCCAAAGCCGACCAGAGACCCGTACGCAGCGTGGCCGCGCAGGTCGAGCCCCGCCCCCGAACCACCCGGTGAATGGCACGAGACGCAGCGAGCATCGAGTACAGGCTGGACGAGCTTATCGAATCGGTATGGCCACGAGCCCTCCGGACCCGGAGTGATGCGGGAAGGGCCGCGACGCAGCGCGAGGGGCATGCGGTTGCTGCCCACGCGGTTACGCGGCTCGTGACACCCCACACACGCCAGCGTCTTGCCCGGCTGGGCATACGTGACCGTCCGCATGGTCTGCACCGCCAACCCGTCGGCATCCAGGGCCTGGAAAAAGATGGGCACTCCGGCAGGCACATGGAAGTAGGCCGAACCGTCCTTCTCGACCGGAACCGTCCCGAGGACGCACTTGCCGGGATCATCGCCAGTCAACCCGAGATTCGGGGTGTTCATCTCAGGCTGGGTTTTGGCGGGAACTGCGACAATCCGCAACGCCGTGATCTTCGCATGAGACCCGACGCCATGCGTGCGCAGCCCGTCGTAGATGTCGCTTACCAGCGCCGTGGCATCGAGGCTCGATCCCGAGGGCCCTTGTCCGCGGGCCGGACTCGCAACAGGAATGATCGGCTCGCGCCTCCGAGGTCGGATGGGCAGGGCATACATGCTCGATATGGTCGGATCGCGATAGAGCAGCTCCAGGTTGCCATGAGCGTCGCGAAGATACAGCCCGAGCCCCGCCGGGGGATTGTTGGCCACGTTCTCCGGGCTCCATGACGTCAGGTACAGCGTCTCCGAGAGCGGATACGGGCTCATGTAGTACGACGACGGCCAGCCTTCGACCTCAGGGAAGGACACCTCGGGGGTCAGCCGGGTGATCGCCTCGGGGCCGTCCATACCCCGGTCCGGGTCGAACAGCACCAGACTGCCGCCAGTGACGGCATGGTGCGCCGAACCCGTAAAGAGGATCTTCCGGCTCCCCGGTATGGAGCGGGCCTCGAACGCGCAGTGAGGGACGCCGGTATAGTTGCCGTACACCGCCTGAGCGTTCGTTCCGTCGGGATTGGTGGACCAGAGCTTCATATAGGGCATGTTGTCGCGGTCAATGTAGTCCCAGCGAGCGTAAAGGATGCGACCGTCACTACAGACGTTGGGCGTCCACTCAAAGTTCTCGAAAGGCGAAATCGCCCTGACGCTCGTTCGGTCGCTGGACAGGACGTGGAGGGTATAGATCGAGACCGGCCTCCAGCGGTCGCCTCCGCATCGAACGAACGCATCAGGCCGCCCGCCGCCTTCCGACGCGACGCCGCCTCCGGGCACGGGTCTGCCGGCATCAGCGGAGTCCCGGAAAGCCGGAAACGTACCCGCATACTGCACGGTCGCTCCTCTCCGAGTTGACAGGAACACGATGCTCCCGTCCGGCAGATATCGGCCGCTGAAGTCGTCGTATGGGCCGCGCGTCAAGCGTCGCAGGCCGCTCCCGTCCAGATTGATCTCGTAAAGATGGTAGAAGGCGTCCTCGGGGATGGTGTGCTTCGCCGTCTTGTCCTTGCGCGGCTCGCTGTCGGCATAGAACCGGCAGTACCCGAACAGAACCCGCTTGCCGTCGTGCGAGAGGTCCGGGTCCAAGTAGCTGCCCAGCGGAAGCCCGGTCCCGATCTCCCTGGCGACAGGACGATCTTCGCGGAATCCGGTGAGAATGTACAGGCCGCCTCCTGCGCGTGACCACCAGCCGTAGTGCTGGTCCGACATGTGGTTGAACGAGCCGGGCTTGCGCTTGACGAAAAGCAGACGGTCGAACGACAGCAGAGGGTGCTTGAGCATCAGCTTCCGAATGGCCCACCTCGCCTCGCGGGCCGCGCTCGCAAGGGCGCCTGGCGCTGAAGTCCCCATACGCTCAGAACTTGGCCTCCGGGCGGACCGCATCGTCTCGGCCAGCCTATCGAGAGCCGAACGGGCTTGAGACGTATCAACTCCCAGAGGAACCAGTTCGGCGATCAGCCGTCGGCCCCGTTCGATGATCAGCTCGGCCGAGGGATCGGGTGTGCCCGGAGGCGTGGCCTTGCGCGACCACTGGCTGAGGCTGCTCTGCAGGCATGGCCGCCCGAGCGCGATGTTCCGCTTCGGGTCCGCCGAACCGAAAACCTCAACCTCGTCCAAATGCAAGTACGCCGGGCCGGGGATTGAGCACCGGACATACCGTGCCGAACGACCGCCGATGGCGACCGTCAGGGGCTTGCCGTCGGTCGCTCCGTAGAACGTGGGTCCGCGATGCTCGTAGACTCGTTCCCATTTTGCTCCGTCGGTCGAGATCGAGATGCTCAGCCGGTCGTTCCGTGAAGCTGCGTCGCAACGGTTGTAGACGGCGACGCGATCAAGAGGCTGCGACACCCCCAGGTCCACTTGCCACCACGGCTCTGCGTCCAGTCCGGTATGGAACCCCCATTTGCCGTCCTTGACGCCATCGCAGGCTCCGGCGGCATCGTCGGCGGGGGTCTTTGCCGGGCCTCCCGACATACGCACACGGTCCTGAACCTCCCAATCGGCCTCGACCTCGGCGCGATGTGAAGGCTGAAGGCTGAAGGCTGAAGGCTGAATATGGGGCTCGCCGGTCGGGCTCGGAGTCGGTGCGGACCATGGCAGCGCATACAGGCCCGCACACAGGGCACACGCCAGGATTCCAACTGTGACTGGCCTACGCAAACCGGTTCTCATTTTTATCCCCCTTGCCTTCGAGCCGGCCCGCACACGGTGGCCGGTTCAGCCTCAGAGCGAGAGCAGGTACTCGGCAAGTTCCCCAATCTGTTTGGGTGTCAGATGCCCGGTCACACCGTGCTTGTTGCGCCTGTTGAACTTGGTCAGCACTTCCTGCATGGTTACCGCACGGCCGTCGTGCAAGTAGGGCGCTGTGCGCCATATCTCGACCAGGGTCGGCGTGATGAACCTGCCGCCGCTGTCATAGGGTCCGCGCGTGTCGGTATCGTGCATCTTCTTGTCGGTAAAGAGCGGCCCCGAATGGCACTTCGCGCACTTTGTCCTGGGCGACTCGAATATCGCCTTGCCGGCCAGCGCCTTTGCGCTGAGCCCCACGAACTTGCCGTCGGAGGTACGCAGCCGCCTTGGACTCGGTAGCGGCTTCAGCGACCGCAGGTAAGCCAGGACGGCCTCAACCTCGCGCGGGACAGGCTCGCGGAACAGGATGTATCGGAATCCAGCCCGTGTCGCCGCCGTGTAATCCGCCCGGACACCGTGCGACATCATCACGCCGCGACGATGGGCAAGGAGCAGCGATCGGGTGTTCTTCGGGTTACCCATGCCGTCGTTCAGCAGGTCCCAGTTAAGGCCGTCAACCCTCGTATCCGGGTGGCACGTCGCGCAGCTCAGCCAGTGCTGGAAACACAGCGTGCCGTCATGGAATATCTTCTCGCCGAGACGAACCTGATCAGGCTTCTTCGCAGGTCCGAGCGACACGACCTTCTTCACCTTGCCCGCCCGGTCGGTGAGAGCGACATCGCCGGTGAAGTACTGGGCAATCGCAATCGTCTGCCCGTCAGGGCTGATGCTCAAGCCGCGAGGACCGTTTCCCGGAACGCGAACGCGCTCGATAAGGTCGGCGATGTACAGCGCGGCCAGATCGTTGACCAGCTCCGAACGCTTGGCGGGATCGGCCTTGATCTCCTGCCAGACGTTTTTCATCGTCGCCGCCCACTCGGCGGACTGCTTGTTCAGCGGGCTGTCGTCGGGAAGGCCGCCACCGATCAGCTTCATCATCCCCTTCAGATCGAGGCTCGCCACTTCCTGCGCCCCCGATAGGGTCACCCAGAGCCGCGTGCCATCCTTCGATGCGATGATGCCCCACGGATCGGCCGCCCCTTGCTGGGTGTTGTCCAGCAGAACCGTAGCGTAGACCTTCCTTGCTCGAAGGTCGAGGATGCTGAGGGCGTTCGTATTGACCCAGCCTCGGTCCAACTGCGTGGTGGGCAGGTTGTAACGCCCCAGAGCGTGGGGAATGAAGGCCCAGTGTCCGTCCGAGCTGATTGCCGCCGTTCGGAGACCCGCGGACCCCGGCGGCAACGATATCTCCGTGATCCTGCGGCGGGACGCCATGTCGAATAGCGCCACCTTCGCCGCGTTCTTCTCGCTCGTTGCATCTCCGTTTGGGATCAGGTAACCCACCAGGACGAGCTTCGCGTCCGGGCTGACGGCGATGGCGGAAGGTTCGCCCGAACAGACCATGTTCCCAAGCGGCTTTCCATCTGCAAGGCCGATCGCCGACACCGTTCGGTCACCCGTGTTGGCCACGAGAAGCGTGCGCGCAGCAGGCACGGCGGCAATGGCACGAGGATAGGCTCCAACACGGAATCGGCGCGCAACCTTCCCCGTGGCGGCGTCAATCTCGGCGACGCTGCCCGTCATGTGCTCCGACACCAGCACGCGCTTGCCGTTCCACTCGATGCCCCACGGCGACGACACGGCCGCACGCCGCACAACCCTTCCGGCCATCGGGTCCACGAACGCAACAGATCCCGCTGTGTGATCCGAGACGGCGATCATGCTGCCTGTAGCGTTGAACTTGGCCTCGACTGGGGATCGGTATGTCATGCCGCCGGTCTGCGCGCCCCGAACGATCGCCGCCCCGAACACCACGACCGTGACCGACGCCAGCGCTGCAATGCGCAATCTCATCCGTGACTCCTGATGCCCGACCTGATGGTCGGCTCCCGAGCTGATTCGCCGTCTGCCGACGCTGTTCCTTCGCGCAGAGGCACGAGCTAACAGCTCACCCGTGATGACACAATCCTGCTGGATACTCGCCGTGGTGGTCAGGTCGTGTGTTCTTGGTCAGAGGGCAGCGTCTGTACCCGTGGTGCGCAGGAGAGGGCCAG
>DYKI01000320.1 GCA_020722705.1 Chthonomonas calidirosea
CGGGGGTGGGGGTTGGGTCCGCGGCGCACATCCCGAGGTCCGAGGACCTCGGCTATCATCCATCGTCGCTACGCGACGGGATTGTTGATCCGCCCCCGTCGCGTAGCGACGGACGGGGGTGGGGGTTGGGTTCGCGTCGCGCATTCCCGAGGTCCGAGGACCTCGGCTATCATCCATCGTCGCTACGCGACGGCATGGGCACAGGGGCACCGTCGCGAAGCGACGCTCGGCGAGCGAAGCGAGCCGAAGACGGCAGGCGAGAGGCAAAGGAGGTTGGTGATTTGTTCGATCCGAAGACGCTGATCGGCTACATCGTGAATGGACAGTACCGCCTGGCGTCGCTGTGCGGTACCGGCTCCTACGGCTGGGTCTATGCCGCCGACGAGACGGCGTTCGGCGAGGTCATCGGGCAGGTGGCGGTAAAACTGCTGCGGCCACCGGACGAGGACGCGCGCAAGGCCGTGATCCGTGAAGTTCAAGCAATGGCGCAGTTGAGCCATGCCCACCTGCTGGGGTTTCGGAGCGCCGGGCAGGTTTCGGACGGGCTGGCTTCGGGGTGTCTGTACATCGCCACGGAGCTTGCGAGCGAGACGCTGGAGGCGCGGCTGCGGTCCCCGCACCGGATGACGCCGGACGAGGTGCGGGAGGTCGCGGAGCACATCGCCTCGGCGCTGGCGTACCTCTGCGACCGTGGCGCTGTCCATCGGGACGTTAAGCCCGCAAACATCCTCCGGGTCGGGAACGTGTGGAAGCTCGGCGATTTCGGGCTCGTGCGCGGCTTCTCGGGCACGAGCATACAGGCGTCGGGCCGGAAGGGCACCGTGCTGTACATGCCTCCCGAGGCCATGCAGGGCGAGACGGGTCCGTTCGTGGACGTGTGGGCGCTGGGGGCGGTCATTCAGGAGTGCCTGACCGGCGCGCTGCCATACTCGGGCAACAGCGACACCGAGATCATCGCTGCGGCGCTGACGAGAGAGCCGTCCATCTCCTCGGACCTCTCCGAGCCGTTCGCCTCGATCGTTCGAAGCTGTCTGGTGAAAGACCGCAGGCATCGGTGGACTGCGAAGCAGGTGCTCGATGTTCTCCGTTCGCCCCAACGTGCTCCTGGGGTGGTGGCTCAGGCAAAGAAGCGGAGAGTCGAGACGCCTGCGCCGCGTGGAACTCCCCGATCCGGCGAGGTCCGCATCAACCCCAAAGACGGGGCGGAGATGGTATACGTTCCGGCGGGCGAGTTCATCATGGGCAGCGACGA
>DYKI01000150.1:0-5303 GCA_020722705.1 Chthonomonas calidirosea
ACAACGATTTTTCGCAGTGTGTCTGAGCAGCGTGCCAGGGCTCCCAATGAACCGGTGCACCGAGCTGTTTGGAGACGTTGACCGGCAGTCGAACGGGTGTCTCGCGATCTCGCCGAGGCCTTCCTGTCCATCGCCATGTCACATTGGCGGCAGGGGGCGCGGCATCGGCAGCGCATTGCGTCCGTTCGGCACTGCCCGGATCGCCGACTACGGATTGGGGAACCGGTCCGACCGCGTCCTCGCCGTGCGCAGATACGTCTCGATGCGCTGGATCACGGTCGGATACCGCGGGGCGACGTCGCGCGCCTCGCTAATGTCGGCGCGCAGGTCGTAGAGCTCTAGCGGTTTGCCGGGAGCGTGGCGCACGGCCTTCCAGTACCCCATGCGGACGGCTTGCTCGAACCCGCGCTCGGTGAACTCCCAGTAGAATGGCGGATGCTGGGGCATGGGCTTCCCGAGCCATCCGGGCAGGACGCTGACACCGTCAATGCCCTTGGGCGACTTGACGCCCGCCACCTCGGCACAAGTCGGCAGCATATCCCAGAACGCCCAGGGCTGGGCGCTGGTCGCTCCGGCGCGAATCCGGCCCGGCCATCGGATGATGGTGGGAACGCGGATGCCGCCTTCATACAGGTCCCGTTTGGTGCCGCGCAGAATGCCGTTGCTGTCGAAGAAGTCGGCGTTGTGGGGAGGCACGGCATGCGGACCATTGTCGCTGGTGAACACAACGATCGTATCCCGGTCGAGTCCGAGACGCTTCAGGTGCGCCATCATTTTGCCCATATCCCGATCCATGCGGGTGACCGCAGACGCGAAGCGCTTCTCAATGTCGGGCCACGGCTTGTTGCGGTACTCGGGCTCGATCTCCGGCACCTCGATGGTGCGTTTCGCAGGAAAGGCGTGGGGAATCGTATGCCACCATAGCAGGAAGAACGGCCTCTGTCGGTTGCGCTCGACGAACGCCAGCGACTCGCGCAGGAACAGGTCGTTGGAGTAGGCTCCCTGCTTGCCGTCGCGGTTGGCGTCGAGCGCCTCCTTGCGGTCGTTGCGCCATAGCTCGGTCGGGAAGCTGTCGTGAGCGTGGACCTGATTCAGGTAGCCGTAGAACTCGTCGAACCCCTGACGGGTCGGCACGCCGCTGGTTTCGGGCTCACCCAGACCCCACTTACCGATGATCGCGGTTCGGCAGCCGGCCGACTGCATGACCTTGCCGATGGAGGGGTCATCGGGCATCAGCGGAACGTAAGCATTGCCCCTCACGCGTGTGTGGCCGGTGTGCTGCCCGGTGATCAGGCAGCTTCGTGACGGCGCGCAGACCGTGCTGCCGGCATAGCACTGCGTGAATCGCGTGCCCTCTGTCGCGAGCCGATCCACATTGGGAGTTCGGATTAGCTTCTGGCCGAAGCAGCCGACATCCCCGTAGCCGAGATCGTCGGCCACCATGAGAATGATGTTCGGCTTCCGCCGCCGTGGCTGCTTGGCCCAGAGCACGACAGATGCCACGGCTGCGCCGCCGAACGCCGCTACGAAGCGTCGGCGGCTGATGGGCGCTGATTCATCACCAGTCACAGACGCTTCCGTCGTCATCTGCATATAGCTCCGGACAATGCCATGCGTCGGTCGTGATCTTGTCGGCCAGGGCATCATCGTCGAGCTCGATGCCGAGACCGGGCGCCGTCGGAAGTTTGACGTACCCATCTCGCAGGACAAACGGGCGCTTGAGGTATCCATGGCCGAGGGTGACGTGCTCCTGGGCCAGGAAGTTGGGGATGGCTGCATCGAGCTGGATGCATGCCGCGAGTGCGATCGGTCCGAGCGGGCAGTGGGGCGCCATTCCCGCATAGCAGGTCTCCGCCATGCCCGCGATGATGCGGCACTCCATGATGCCGCCGGCATGCGAGAGATCGGGCTGAAGGATCGAGGCTGCACGCCTTTCAAGGACCTCGCGGAAGCCCCATTTGGTGTAGAGCCTCTCACCAGTCGCAATCGGGACATGGGTCTTGCGCGCAAGGTCCGCCAGGACGTCCACGTTCTGGCACTGCACCGGCTCCTCGATGAACATGGGTTGATAGGGCTCCAGAGCCTTGATCAGCAGCGCTGCTGTCTGGGGACTCACGGCCCCGTGGAAGTCTATGGCAATGTCAACGTCCTTGCCGACGGCATCGCGCATGGCGGCAAAGGTGGCCTCGGCCCGTTCTACGAAACCCGGCGTTTCGACGAGGCGAGCCGGTCGTCCGCCTGCCACGCCCGTCTTGATGGCGGTGAAGCCTTTCTCGACGCATGCGCGGGCCGACGCTGCCGCCTGTTCGGGGGTGCCGCCTCCCGCTCCGATGTACATGCGAATGCGGCTGCGCGTGGGTCCGCCCAGGAGCGCATAGATCGGCAGACCGGCGGCTTTGCCCTTGATGTCCCAGAGGGCCTGTTCGACGCCTGAGAGGGCGCTGGTCAGGATCGGGCCGCCCCTGTAGAACGCGTGGCGGTACATGGCCTGCCAGTGATGGACGATGCTGAGCGGGTCCTTGCCGATCAGGTAGGGCTCCAGCTCGCGCACGGCTGCAGCGCACGTATGCGCTCGACCCTCGAGAATCGGTTCGCCCAGGCCCACAATCCCTTCGTCGGTGTGGACCTTGAGGAACAGCCAGCGGGGTTTGACCAGAAACGTCTCGATGCTGGTGATGACCATGGCGTTACTCGAGGCCCGTTGTCGCAATGCTCCAGGACGGGATCGTCTTCCCGAGCTTTGTGACGGGCTTCAGCGAGTGGTTGAGCCAGACGAGATGCCCCGGTTCGATCAGGGCGACGAACACGTTGTCCTCGACGCTGTCCGATGCCACCATCTTGCGTGTGGCCGGCGACAGCTCGGGCGCAGATGCCAACGCCTTCGAGACGTACTCGCGGAACTCGATGGTGTTGCTCAGTCCGGTGAATGTGAGCGCGCGTCCCTTGCCCGACGGCTTCACGATACGATCGTGCCATGAACCGTCGCCTTCAACGGTGCGCAGACGCCCCATACCGTCGGCGTAGATCACCAGTCCGCCCGAAGCGACCCAATCGGCGATCCTGGACCACACGGTGGCTTCCGAGACGTTTCCGTGCAGCAGGAGCAGGACCTTGACGCGGCCCAGACCGCCGTCCCGGATCATGCCGTCGCTGATATAAGCAAAGTCGAATCGGTCACGCAAGGGCTGCAGACGTTCGAGGAAGTCGTTCCCATTGAGCTTGATGTGGGTTTGCGGATAGTAGACCGCAATCTCGACGATCGGGTTGCGCTGTTTGAACTCATTTCCCCATTGCTCGAAGTTGGCGCGTGCCTCGTCCGAGCCAAACAGGTTGGGGAAGTAGTAGTGGAGACCGTCTGCACCTGAGGTGGTCGCGTTGTAGATGCGGCTGATGACGCCCCATTGGTTCACCGCGCCCGCCGGTTCGAAGCTGAACTTTGCTCCGTACTGGCGAGCCGCCGACGCCACCCATCGAGTCATGCTGAAGTTGCCCTTCAGGTCGCTGCCCTCATTCGTGATGCGCACGCCGCCCCCGATCTCCGCGGCGATCTTGCACTGGTCGCCGAAGTCGGCGCCGTGTTCGGGAGGCGCGTGCCCTCCGGTGCACAGTTGGATATCACCCTTCGGATAGTGCTTGCGCGTCTCGGTCAGCCACCAACGGGACCATTCGGTCATGGAGCCGATGTACCAGTCGCAGAAGTCCAGCCATGCCCGTTCGTTTGGCGCGTCGCGTTTGAGGAAGGGCTTGACTTCGGAGATGCTGCCGGGCGCCCGCACTGAGCTTGTCTCAGCGGGCTTCCATGCATCGCGCAGGCGATCGAAACCGCCGTACTTACGGATGAGCCAGAGACGGAAGCTCTCGATTGCGTACGGGTCGCCTGCCCAGAAGCCTCCGTGCGTGTGGTACGGGCCGTGTATGTCGGCTGTCCAGTCGTTACCGGTGGCAACATAGATGGCCTCGCCGTAGTTGCCCGTGACGCCCAGCAGGATGGTCTCAATGACGCCCTGATCGCGATAGTGCTCGCAGAAGGCCTTGATGAAGCGCGCGACGTGCCGTTTGAGGACGGGATTCCAGAGCGACTGGACGTCGGACTCCTGCCCATGCTCGAGGCATACGTAGCCCTGTGAACCCGGTTTCTTGTAATACCAGTCGGGCAGGCTGTAGGGCGATCCAACGATCAGGAAGGGGACCCACTTCAGGCCGTGTTTCTTGTAGATCCGCACGTAGGCGTCGTACACGCTCCAGTCGTATTGCCCCTCGGCAGGCTCGCACAGATTCCAGCGCACGTAGCCTTCGTGGCTCGTTACGCCGAGCGACTTGAGTCCCGGCATCGCAGCTTCGAGAGCGGCGGTTTGCGCCGGCACGTCGCTCGCGCGCGCCGGATCAAAGCCTCCGACGATGAGTTGGCCGCCGGGGCCTATCTTGACCTTCGGTTCGATCTTCACGTTCGGCATCGTATTCACCTTTGCCCAATCCTGGGGCTTGCCCAACGTGAGCGCCACGCGTTTGATGTACAATCGGGTCCCGCTCAGCCGCAGGTCGGCGCCGCAGTTCTGCCGGTTGGCGAAGCGTGGCCGTCGGAGTTCGTAATAGGCCTTACGCCAGACCTTGCTGCCCAAGGTCCAGCCGCCGGCGCGGCTCTCTGCGTGTCGGTACTTGTCGGCGAGTGCGTCGCCCGTTGAGCTGTCGTATTCGAGAGTGACCATCCCGCCCAATGTGTCATCGAAGTACTCGACGATGGCGTAGATGGGGCCGCGAAGCGACCGCTTCCGGTCCGCATCCGCCGAGAAGTAGAGGTACGTCGAGGGGGGCTGCGTGCCCGCACGATTGGCTATGCACGGCAAGTTGCCCTTGACCGCAGGCGTATGGAAGCCGTCGGCCCCTTCGAGCAGACGAATACCGGCCGATCGCCGGCCTGAGGGACCGACGCTCCATGCAGCTCCGTCAATGCCCCGAACCTGTGCCCGCACACAACCCACGCAGCAGGCGGCTGCCGCGCAGGCGAGCATCATACGGCGGATCATCGCTGTTGTTCCCCTGGAATCCGATGGCAGTCTATTCGTCATGCATTCGGCATGCCGGTTCGGCCTTCCTGCTGTTGCGATTGGAGCCCATACTTGTGAAGGTCAATGGCAGTCCCGACTGATGCATAGATCTCAACCCCGAACGTCACGCCGACCTGATGTGAATGATGAGCCTGGACGTACAAGGAGTGCGGCTTAAGCTGTACGACCGCCCGCCGCAGCAAGGGAGGGACGGCGTCCCAGCCGTCCGAAACGGGAGGGACGGCGTCCCAGCCGTCC
>DYKI01000150.1:5403-8080 GCA_020722705.1 Chthonomonas calidirosea
GCCGTCCGCAAAAGCGGTCATCGAGGACGATGACTCTCCCACAACGGCGTCACACCTGAATGCGCGCCAGGCGGTTCGAGGCGGCGCGGCCCATGGCCAGGGCAATCCCGGCGAGCACGACATTGAGCGCTGCCGCAGTGGTGTACACAACCGGTGGGCCTGCTTGAGCGTCCCAAAGGAACTTGAGGATGCCCGCATTGAGGCCGAGGCCGGCAAACGATACCCCCATGGCGAGGACCACGTTCATGTTCTGTTTGACCGCCTGAACGGAGTCCTTCCAGACAAGCTTGGGACGCGTCGAGTCGATTGCCAGAGCGAAGGCGGCGTTCCAGACGATGGCGATCTGGCTGAGCCCCGCGACATAGAGCCAGTGATGCGGTCGGAACGGCACGACCAACGTGGCCAGGGCCAGCGTCGTCAAGTTGAGCAGAGTCACAAGGCCATAGCCGGCTGCGAGCTTGCCTATGTACACCGTGAATGGGGCGACCGGCAACGACTGTTCGACCCAAAGCCGCTTTCCGTCCTTCGAATATGACGCCGCGAACAGCGACGACAGACTGCCGAACAGGGTCAGCCCGAGCGCGATAGCAACCACGAAGTATGGGAGGTGAGCGGCCATCTGCTCACTGTGCAGCATGGCATCGAGTTGGCCGAGGATGTCCACCTTGCCCTTCGACTGAACCTTGATCAGAGTGTAGGTGACGCCCAGCATCGGAAGCGCGATGTATCCTCCCAGCCCGTTCATGGCCACCGCGGGGTCCTTCAGCGTACAGATCAGCTCCTTGCGCACGAAGGACGCCAGAATGCCGCGTTCAGTGGCCGTGCCGGTGCGGGTTCGTCCACGCTGCCGAAC
The DNA here is from genome assembly GCA_020722705.1 of Chthonomonas calidirosea. Taxonomy (GTDB): domain Bacteria; phylum Armatimonadota; class Chthonomonadetes; order Chthonomonadales; family CAJBBX01; genus JAAYVH01. The sequence continues at coordinate 6,257 of DYKI01000150.1, forward strand.
CCCGTCGCCGCGCATGATCGGCCCGATGTACATTGCACTGCCGACACCCAGCACCGCCAGTGCATAGCCCGCTGAGACCACTATGTTGGCAGCCTGATGGAGGATCGCTGTCCAGCGATCATCCACGAGTGCGTACATGCCGAACTGGGCTCCGGGGAGCATGCGGCCGATCTGCGCGATTTGCCGCATGCGCACCTCGATCAGGTCGGCCATGGCTGCGGTATCCTCGGCGATCATCCCTGTTGTCAGCATTAGCGTCGCACCGAGCAGGGCAACGGTGATCCCGATGTACCAGAACCACTTGTTCCGGCCGACACCTGGGATGTTGGAGACCAACATACACAGCATGGCCGAGAGAGCCAGCGGAACCACCGGCATCAGCAGCAGTCCGATGGCCGCGATAGGCAGATGCCACACGGAAGCGTGGCCATACGCGAAGTACGCCGCCAGTGCCGGCAGGAAGAAGGCCCATCCCACGAGCAGCTCGACGGCATAGATGGATGCCAGCTTGGCCGCCACGATCTGCCATGGGCTGAAAGGCAGTGGCAGCAGAACAGAGAGCTCCTTCGATTGATATAGAGAGGCGTAGACCGTCGGGATGCCCGCAAAGAGGATCATGAACAACGATGCGGCATACATGCCCACCAGGAGCATGTCCTCGAGCGGCAGTCCGATGTCGCGCACAAAGCCGAACGCCTTCACTTGCAGGACCGCGACGCCGATGTAGCTCGGCGCAAGCAGTACGGTCATGCCCACGGTGGCCAGCCAGGCCCTCACCCGCTTTTTCGGCAGTCGCAGGGCGTTAAGGTTCAGTCCCGCCAGGAACTGGACAGCAAGCAACGACCGCATGGCACGGGCATTCATCGGTCCACGAGTTCCATGAAGATGCTTTCAAGCGTCGAGTCGGCGGTGGTTCGGAGCTCGTCGAGGGTGCCGCACGCCACGAGCCTCCCCTGCACGATCAGGCCCACGCGGTCGCAGAGCCTTTCGGCGACCTCAAGGATGTGGGTTGAGAAGAATACGGTGTTGCCCGAGTCGGCATGCTGCCGCATCATGCCCTTGAGGGCGAAGGAGGCTTTCGGATCGAGGCCGACCAGCGGCTCGTCCAGGACCCATGCCTTCGGCTCATGCACCAGGGCAGCGATGAGGACGGTTTTCTGGCGCATGCCGTGGGAGTACGATTCGATCACGTCGCCAAGGGCATCGGTGAGTTCCAGCATCTCGGCGAGCCGGGCGATGCGGGCAGCGCGCACCTCCTGAGGAACGCGGTAGGCGTCGGCGATGAAGTTGATGAACTGCATGCCCGTGAGGCGCTCGTAGATGTCCGGCGTGTCGGGCACGTAGGCGAGGCCCAGTTTGGCCTGAATGGGGTCGGTCTGAACGTCTATGCCGTTGATCCGCACCGTTCCGCTGTCGGGGCGCAGCATGCCGACGATGGTCTTGATTGTCGTCGTCTTGCCTGCGCCGTTGGGCCCGATGAACCCGAATATCTCTCCGTCACGGACTTCGAGGCTCAGATCGTCAACTGCGCGCTTGTCGCCGTATGACTTGGTGATGCCGTGGATTTCGATCACGTCATTGCGCCTCCGGTTGCAGACCGACACGGTCGGCATCATTGCCGGCAGGATACCTGACGAGCGGGCGATAGCGTCGGTTTCGCGAGACCGGAACGGACATCACGACGGAGCGCCGCTCGGCACCTTGCACAGGCGCTCAAAGGGCGGGGACGTCGTTGGGAGGGTCATCGTCCTCGATGACCCCTTTTGCGGACGGCGGGGAAGCCGTCCCTCCCATTCCGGACGGCGAGGACGCCGTCCCTCCCAT
>DYKI01000151.1 GCA_020722705.1 Chthonomonas calidirosea
TCATCCCTCACCCAACCTCTCCCGCGCGCGGCACGTCGTGGACGACCAGGGTTTACCATGCGCGGGAGAGGGGACATTCGGCTCGGCAGGAGCCTCGCCCTCCCGGTGTTCGGCAGCTCGGCGGGAGCCTCGCCCTCCCACGGAGACTCGCCCTCCCATGGAGCCTCGCTCTCCCACGGCGCCTGGGTTTCGATACGAGGCTCGCGAAGGTGGTCTCGTTTCGATCGGGCGCTTTTGCAGGCAACGGCGCATGCCGGTGCGCGCGAGCTTCTACTCAGCCACCGGCGAGGTCCGTCCCTTGGCATAGGCGCTCCACATCGCTCGGCACAGGTCCTCGGTCGCTGGATCGCCCTTGTGCAGCCAGAGCCGCCAGCGCAGGGTCAAGGGCTTGCCGGGCTTGAGCTCGCAGCGCGTGTTGGCCGCGGGGAAGGTCGGCTGGAACCAGTTCAGCTCCGGATACTGCACCCAGTCGCCGGGGAAATCGGGATTGCCGGGGTGCTGCAAGACGACGATGCCTGTCGCCGATTTCCCGCCTTCGAAGGTCCCGTGCATCTCGGCCCATGCGCCTCGGGGGCTGACGTCCGGCGCGTCGGTGTGGAAGGCGATTTTCTGTCCCGTATTTGCATTCATGCGCATGTTCAGGCCGCCGTAGGCGTTGGTGCCGCGCCTGGCGAGGCTTACGCCCTCCTTGAGGGCTTCCATGCGGAAGGTCAGGTCAATGACCCGCCCCTTCTCCGTCGCTGCGTAGGCGCGAATGGTGGCCAGCTCCCGGACGATCGGCTCGCTGTCGTCCCACTTCCAGAGGCTCTCGGCCTGGATCTCGGCAAATCCGGCACCGCTGCGCACCTTGAGCTTGCCGGTCGGGCGCGCGAACACACGCTGGAGGGCGTGGAGGTCGCCCATCTGGTCGCCGTATTTCGTCTCGGGCCATGCCCAGTAGATGCCGCGATGGTGCGGATGGTCTATGGGCAAGTCCTTCGTCAGCTCTTCGCCATCGAACCCGTACAGCGGGTGGATGTAGTTGCTGCGCGCCCGCGCGTAGATCAGGTTCGGCTCGGCGATCTGCTTGAGGCGCTCGCCCGGCTCGATGGTGCGGTAGTTGTAGCGAAGGACCGGCTTGCCGTTGTCGGTTATGTCCACCTGACCGTCGGGTGCGACGCGCGCTTGCATCCGCGGCGCGCCGATGGACACCGTCGCCAGGACCGTGACCATCAGTGACGCCAGCGCCGCCGCACCGCCAAAGCTGTACCCGTCCATATCGTGATGTCCCACCTCCGTGCATGGCCGCGCATATCCTGCGCGTCGCTCGCGCTTGCCCGGCAGTGTATTCGCCGCCGGTCAGCGTGATCCTTCCCGTTTCGCGGCCGAGGCTGCTCACTCACCTGCGGGTGCGATGATCGGCTATCGGCCAGCCAAGCCGGCCGCCCAGGCGGCAGACGCCCTCGATCGCGCAAAGGCGCTGCGCTGGATGGCGCAGCGTCCTGATGTCAGGGCTGCGGGATGGCAAGATCAATGATACGGTCAAGCAGTTCCGAGAATCCGATGCCGGCTGCTCTGGCCGCATCGGGAAGAAGGCTGGTCGGGGTCATCCCGGGGATGGTGTTGATCTCCAGCACACAGGGCTGATCGCCCGTCACGATCATGTCTACGCGGGACATGCCCCGACATCCGACCAGATCGTGGGTGCGCTGCGCGTAGTCGCGGGCGCGTCGGGCGGCCAGATCAGAGATGCGCGCCGGGATGACGTGCTCGCTGCCGCCGGGGGCGTACTTGGCCTCGTAGTCGTAGAAGCCGCTCTTCGCGACGATCTCGATGAGCGGCAATACCCGGGGTGAGCGATTGCCTATCAGGCCGACGGTGATCTCCACGCCCGGCACGAACTGCTCGATCAGGGCCGCGTCATCATATTGGAGCGCATCGGCAACTGCATCGGCAAGGCCTTCCGCTTCATGGACGACGCGGCATCCGATGGTGCTGCCCTCGCGGTTGGGCTTAACGATCGCCGGCAGACCCAGCCGATCGGCCACCATGGACCGCAAATCGGCCTCAGCAGGCTGTGCGCTTCGCCACACGAGCACCTCGTCGGGAACGGGGATCCCCTCGGCTCGAAGCATGCGCTTGGTCATGGCTTTGTCCATCGCGAGAGCGCCGGCCAGGACGCCCGACCCGGTATACGGTATGCCGAGCAGCTCCAGGAGGCCCTGGATTGAGCCGTCTTCGCCCCCCTTCCCGTGCAGGGCGATGAACGCGATGTCGGGCCGAAGAGGAGAACCAGGGTCCGACCAGGCGGCCACGTCGAGCGGTTCGAGCGTCAGTCCCTCGACGGCGACGACAGGCTTGCCTGCCAGCGACGCCGGGTCCACGGCTACGGGTGTATACTTAGAGGGATCGAGCGCGGCCATGATCTGCCGTCCTGTAGACAGTGAGATCTCCCGCTCACCCGATACGCCTCCCATGAGTACCGCTACGCGCCTTGCCGCCAACTTCAGACCTCCCCCTTCAGTCCTTGACGCACCGCAATGCGCCCATCACGTGGCTATGGTAGCACTTCGGCGCGCACGTTGCGGATCGAGCCCAGGGGCTTTAGCCGGCGGACCCACGCTGCGATGATCCCGATGCCTCTTCACGAAGCCGCCAGGGCGATGGGGGCGGCGTTGCCCGAGGGCTCCGACGTCGTCGTCTCGGGCGTCAGCACGGACACGCGCAAGGGCTGTGCCGGCTCGCTCTTCTTTGCTCTGCGAGGCGAGCGTTCGGACGGGCATCTCTACGCAGGCCATGCCGAACGAGCCGGCGCGGTCGCTGCAGTTGTTGAGAGGCCCGTCACAGGCGTGACACTGCCGCTGCTCATGGTGCCCGATACTCTGGCGGCTCTGGGAGCTCTGGCGCGCCATTATGCGACGCGTCTTGACATACCGCGAGTCGCCGTCACGGGCAGCGTCGGCAAGACATCGGTCAGGGCCATGACGGCATGGGCGCTCGCGGCGCGTTACCGCGTGCGCGAGTCGGAGCGCAATCATAACAACGAGATCGGAGTGCCGCTGACGGTGCTCAGCATTGAGCGGGACCACACGGCTGCCGTTGTCGAGATGGCGATGCGGGGGTTGGGGCAGATTGCCTATCTTGCCGATATTGTGCGGCCCGTCATTGCCGTCGTCACGAACATCGGCCTATCCCACATCGAGCTGCTCGGGTCGCGCGAGCGCATTGCCGAGGCCAAGGCTGAGGCGCTTGCCGCCCTGCCCGGTGAGGGGGTCGCTGTGCTTCCGAAGCACGATGCGTTCTTCGAGTTCCTGCGGGCGCGCTGTCCATGTCGTGTGCTGACCTTTGGTCTGGAAGCCGGATCGGACTTCGATGCGTCGCAGCCGCGGCTTGGCGAAGATGGCGTTACGCGATTCACCGTCAATGGCCATGCATTCGAGATCGGGTCACCGGGAGTGCATCATGCGGTCAATGCCGCTGCGGCCTGCGCGGCGGCATCGGCGCTGGGCGTGCCGCTGGATGAGGTTGCGGATCGTTTGCGCTCCTACCGGCCGCCGGACATGCGGATGGTCGTTCGAGAGGCGCCTGGATGCGTCACCGTCCTCGACGATACCTACAACGCGGCTCCGGACTCGATGCTGGCCGCGCTAGGCTCTTTGAAGCAGTTTGCTGTGCGCGGACGACGGCGCACTGTGGCCATCCTGGGCGACATGAAGGAACTCGGGGATCATAGCGCGGAAGCCCACCGGATGGTCGGCTTGAGCGACGAGGCAGGCGACATTGGCTTGCTGGTCACTGTCGGCGAACAGGCCGCGCTGATCGCCGACGCCGCACTCGGAAGGGTATCCGGCCGGCCGCAGCGAATCGAGCGGTACGGGAGTACGACTGAGGCGGTGAGGGCGGTCCCGGAGCTGCTTCGGCCCGGCGATGTGGTGCTGGTCAAGGGTTCGCGTGCGATGGAGATGGAGCGTATGGTCGCGGCGGCAATGGAAAGGGACACGGGTGAGCGTGTCCCATAAGCGGAGTTGCTGGAGCCGACGCGCGGATTCGAACCGCGGACCTGCTCATTACGAGTGAGCTGCTCTACCACTGAGCCACGTCGGCGTATGGCGGTGCCGCGGACCGGACTTGAACCAGTGACACGTGGATTTTCAGTCCACTGCTCTACCAACTGAGCTACCGCGGCACGGCGGGGGAAGTATACACATGGCAAACAGCGTTAGTCAAGGGCGCGTGCCCGATGCCTTTACGGGCGTGATCGCGCCGATGTACACGCCGATCCATCAGGACGGCTCGCTCGACCTGGCCGGTACAGCCGAGATGGTGCGCTGGCTCGCCGAGTGCGGGTGCGTTCGCACGGTCTTTGCGCGAAGCGGCATGGGGAAGATGTTCACGTTCACCATGGCCGAAACACGGCTGTTCGCCGAGACGGTTCGACGAGCCCTGCCGTCCCGTATGGGCATGCTGCTTGGTTCGGGGGGCGAGTGGCTCAACCGCGATGCCGGCGGCCATGCCGATGAGGGCGCCTACATCAGCCAGGCGATTGAGATCACCAACTTCGCGCGCGATCTGGGTTGCGATGGAGCCGTGCACGTGCTGCCCGCCGCCATCCTGCCGAGGGACGGCGAGAGTCACCATGACCTGGTGTACCGGTATTATCGGGAGGTGCATGATGCCACCGACCTGCCGCTTCTGATCTATCAGCCAGGGGGTATGCCGGAACCCTACAGGCTCAATCCCCGCCTGCTGGAGCGGCTGGTGGAGCTGCCGAGAATCGCCGGCCTCAAGCTCTCCACAGCGGAAGACGCAGTGTTCGATCCGTTGGCCGACGTAGTGCGCGGGGCTCCGTTCGCCCTGATCTGCGGCCACGAAGGGTATTATGCGCAGGGCTTGCCCAAGGGAGCCGTCGGCGTTATCGGGCAAGGGTGCAACGGCTATCCTGAGCTGCTTGCGGCAGTCGAGCGTCGTCACGGACTGGGCGACCGCGAGGGTGCCGCGAGGGCGCAGGAGGCAGTTTGGGACGGGCTGAAGGTGACCGACGGTCTCGACAGCAGCGTTGCCCTCAAGCAGTACTTCGGGCGGCACGGGTTCGGCATTCAGCCCTGGGATCGCGGGGGCAAAGCCCCATACGATGACGCCGTCGTAGATCGGGTACAGGCCGCGATAGACGCATTGCGAACGCCGTACCGCAGAGAGCTTGGCCTTGCTCCTATGGGGTGTGTGGGAGCTGAGCGCTGAAGGGCGAGGGCTGAAGGGCGAAGCCCGAAGGTCCAGGTATAGGCAGGCGCGTGTCGCCGGCAAATGACGATTCGGGAGGCAGGCATGGGAGTAATGGAGGGTCGTCGCGTGCTGATCGCAGGGGCGCGCAACAAATGGAGCATCGGATGGCACTGCGCGGCTGCGCTGATCCGTGAAGGCGCCATACCCGCGTTCTCGGTTTACAGCGAGCGGGAACTTGACGATGTACGGAAACTCGCCGAAGGTGCGGGTGTGGCGGATGCGCCGGTATTCCTCTGTGATGCCACCGTGCCCGAGCAAGTGGAGCAGCTCTACCGCCAGGTCGGCGAGGCGTTCGACGGCAAACTCGACGGCCTGGTTCACAGCATCGCGTTCGCCCCTCGTGCAGCGCTGAGCGGCAGCTACCTCGAGACGACACAGGAAGACTTTCGGGTCGCCATGGCAAGCAGCGTCTACACGCTTATTGCCCTTGCTCGCGGAGCGCAGCCGCTGATGAAGGCCGCGGGCGGCGGCGGAATCGTCACGATGACCTACCTGGGCGGCGACCGCGTGGTGGCGAAGTACAATGTCATGGGCGTATGCAAGGCGGCGCTGGAATCGAGCCTCCGGTACCTCGCATACGATCTTGGCCCCGACAACATCCGCGTCAACGCAGTCTCGGCCGGACCCATCAAAACGCTGGCCGCCCAGGGCATCCCCGGCTTCAGTTCCATGCTCAGTCAGGTAGCCGAACGCTGCCCGCTTCAGCGCCGAGTGGAGGGTGATGAAGTGGGCGACGCCGCCATGTTCCTGCTCTCGCCGTGGGCACGCGGGATCACAGGCGCCGTGCTCTTCGTAGATGCCGGCTACAACATCATGGGGATGTAGGTGGCGGCGGCTGAGGACAGAATAACCGATGATCCCTGATCGCGAAGCAGGATGGGCGCTCCTGACGGAGTTCACCAAGAGCGACAGCCTGCTGAAACACGGCCTTGCCGTGGAGGCGGCCATGCGCCGTTATGCCCGCATCTTCGGAGAGGACGAGGACGTCTGGGGCGTTGTGGGCCTCGTCCATGACTTCGACTACGAACGGTGGCCTGCGGCTCCCGACCATCCTGAGCAGGGCATGCGCATCTTGCGTGAGCGCGGATGGTCGGAGGACCTCGTTGTCGCCATCGGCAGCCACGCGGCCTACACAGGCATCCCGCGGAACACGCGTCTTGCACGGACGCTGTTTGCGGTTGACGAGCTTTGCGGTTTCCTGACGGCCGTCGCCTATGTCCGGCCAAGCCGCCGAATCGCCGATGTCGAGGTCGCGTCGGTGAAGAAGAAGATGAAAGACAAGGCGTTCGCGCGTTCGGTTTCCCGAGAGGATATCGTGCGTGGCGCTGAGGAGCTTGGCCTGTCGCTCGATGAACACATCGGCAACTGCATCCAGGCGCTCATCGAGGCTGCGCCGACGCTTGGCCTGTAGGACATGCCCATGGACGTTCCCGACTGGGTCCGCTACACCGTCTATGTGCTGGGCATCGCCGTCACAGGTGTGTGTGTCTGGTTCGTGAGACGATCCGCTCGGAAGCTTGACAGGCGGATCGAGGAGTTCCGGGCCGAGATCGAATCTCGCCAGGGCGCTCCGCTTGATCCGTATGCGGCTCTGGCCGAGATCTACGCCGAGGAAGCCGCAAGGGACGCCGAACGCAGACGCCGCAGGGCCATGCGCAAGCGCTGATCGGGGCGGCTCAGCGCTCGCGGCTTCGCGAAGTTCGACTGCCGGGACACCGGTCCATCGCCCTGTTTGCAATGCCGGCCGATGAGGCCGTGCCTATACCGCCTCGGTATCTTCGACCTCGACGGGGATATCGTCGTCGGCGAACTCGTCGTTGTCGTCGGCATCAGCCGGAGCGTCAGCGTCAATCTCCGCGTCGTCAACCGGAGCCGCATGCTTCGGCTCATCGGCCGCAGCGGCAGGCGCTCGTCCGCGCCGCGGCTCGTGATCGAGCTCCCCAACCGGGTGCGGGTGCTTCTCCTTGCACTCGTTGCACTGGAACTTGACCTTCGCTCCGACAAGCCACGCGGGTATGGTCGGCATCGGCCGGCCACACTCATGGCACAGCACTTCGAGGCTGGCAGGTTGTTTGGTGGGCATGTTCGGATCGCTCCCGTCAGGTGCTGGACTGCCGTCCCTTGTCTTCTGAGCCGGACGCCCTCTGAGCCGCACGTTCTTTTTCGGCGCGGCGCGCGACGCGGATCGAGATCAGACCGTTCGCGAGCATTACGACGGCAGCAACGAAGTAAAGCATCCACGCATGGCCGTTGACGGGCATGCCAGGCTCGGAGAGCCAGCGATTGCCCTTGATCACACCGGCAATGGCGATGCCGAACAGCACGATGCTGGAGATGATGAAGCCATTCAGGTCATGCAGTCGCACGTAAGCGTCCTTTTCGGGTCGGCAAGGGGTATGATAGCCCTTCGTCACGTTGCGCGTCAACCTCTGTCGTTTCCTGACGGTGCGGGTGCTCGCCGCAACGGAGAGGGTCGGGCGCGCATGACGGCCCCGGCGGCTGCCAGGCCGCCCGCAGATTCCGGCAAGAATCTTCGCGGATGGCTTGACTTCCATGGTGATGCAGGGGTATTGTGCTCCTCGCGCCTGATGAAAGGCGCGAGTTCACGGCGAGCGATCGTCGTGAAGTGTTCCTTGAAAACCGGGCAGGCTTGGTATGGATCAAGTCTTGCGGAGTGGTAA
>DYKI01000152.1 GCA_020722705.1 Chthonomonas calidirosea
GGCGTCCCCGCCGTCCGAAAACCCGGTCACCGAGGACGGTGACCCTCCCAGGGAGGGACGGCGTCCTCGCCGTTTCTGAGGCGCGTCAACAAGAACGCCAGCACCGGAAACGCCACTATTGCGACCAGTTGGCCGTCTGTCAGCCCGAATGCGATGACCTTGGAGGTCGCGCCGCTTCGGAAGAAGTCGTTGAGGAATCGGTAGATGGCGTACAGCATGAGGTAGGTCAGCCAGACGGCACCGTCAGGGTGCTGCCTGCGCCTCAGCCGGTGCAGGACGACGAAGATGCCGATGCTCATCATTGCTGCGTATATCTGGGTCGGATGGCTGGGGACTGTCAGTGCGTCGCTCGCTCCGTCGGCGTGGAACCGCACCGCCCAGGGCAAGTCGCAGGCATGTCCGTAACAGCATCCGTTGAGGAAACAGCCCAACCTGCCGAAGGTGTAGGCGAGGGCGAAGCCGGGCGCCCCAATGTCGGCCACCTTCAGGAACGGCAGACCGTGGCGGCGGCAGTAGAGCCAGGCGTAGCCGAAACCGAAGATGGGAGCGCCGATGAACGAGAGGCCCCCGGTCCATATCTTGAGCGCCTCGACTGGATTGGCCGCAAATGCGCTCCAGTTCAGCGCGACGTACACGACTCGTGTGCCGATGAGCCCTGCGACGAGGCCGAAGATGGCCATATCGAACACGTGATCGGGTGTAATGCCGCCCTGTGCGTCCGAAACGGGGGGCATCGAGGACGATGACCCTCCCAACGGCGTCCTCGCCATCCATCGGGCTTCGGACATCGCGTAACGCAAGGCCAGAAAGAAGCCGATCAGGATCATGACCCCGTAGGCGCGGACAGGAAACGGACCGACGTGGAAGAGAATGGGGTGCATCTGGCGCTACGCCGGCTCTTGGCTCTGGGCCCCTGGCTCAGGTTTCCGATGCGGCCCGAAGGCACGGATGAACAGCAGGAGGATCGCTACCGTGATGGCCGAGTCGGCTACGTTGAATATGGGCCACAGGGTTTGTCCCGACACGGTATGGATGTGGAAAAAGTCCCGCACATGGCCGAACTGCGCTCTGTCCATGAGGTTGCCGATGGCGCCTGCCAGGGCAAGCGCCAGCGAAGCCGAGAGAAGACGGTCGGGCTGCGGCACAGTATGGAAGGCGTAGACAAGCGCACCGATCGCGATGACCGCCACGGTGACGAATACCCAGTTGCGCGCCTGCAGCAGGCTGAAGGCCCCTCCCGAGTTAACGGTAGGGGTCAGCGAAAAGAAAGGCTCAAGGATGGGCCTGCCGGACTCGGGCACATAGCGCATCACGATCGCTTTGGAGACCTGATCGCAGGCCACCAGTACCGCAACCGCAAGGTAAAACACGGGTGCGCGCATCAGTCCTCGTAACGGCTCTGGCAACTCACACACATGGTCGCATAGGGAAGGGCTCGCAGTCTGGCTTCCGGTATCCTGGCGCCGCAGACATCGCAGATTCCGTATGTTTCGGAGGCGATCTTGGCTAACGCGCCGTTGACCTGATCAAGAAGGCTGTTGACGTTCTCGATCAGCGCAAGGTCCTTCTCCCGGTCGAACAGCTCGGAGCCTGAATCTGCAGGATGGTTGACATCGTAGTCAGCCATCTCCAGCTCGCCCGACCCGTTGCCGCTGCGATCGGTGAGGCGGGCCCGTTCGGCTTCGAGCCGGCGCTTTTCTGCCATGAGGCGGGTGGTTAACTTGGCCAAATCCTTAGTATTCATTGCCGTCTCCTCGCTCGCCGTACGGGCGCGATTGATCGCGCCCTCATTCATCGCGCCCCCTTGTCGGCAGCGCGCGGGCCCAGGGCCCGTCACAGGGGTCAATCCGGTGCGGCAGTGTCGTGTTGGGTATCCGGTCATGGGCTCGGTTTGCCTGCAAAGCAAGCGGCGTCTGGGCCGGGCCGCGATATCGTCAGGATGCAGACGCGGCGGCCTGGACCACGGCCGCGCATCGGCTGCACAGGTCCGGATACGCCGCACTATCTCCGACATCCGTTCGGACCAGCCAGCAGCGGGCGCACTTCACGCCCTCGGCCTGGGTCACTGTCACATTCGGAGCAACGGCGTCCGCTACGCCCGCGACCGTGACAGCCGAGACTTTCAGCATTGTCGGCAAGTCGGCAACAAATGGCGCAAGCGCCATGCTGCTCGCGATGTCAGTTTCGATACGGACGGCAGCCTCCAAAGGGTTGCCGATTTTCTTGGTTTGACGTGCGGTCTCAATGGCCTGGTTCACAGGATCCCGCAGAGCCAGAACCGGCTCCCATGCGCTGATCACATCGGCGGCGTCGGAAATCCGCGGCGTGGGCCAGTCGGCAAGCTGGGCGCTCGGCGCGGTGTCCTCGCCAAGGAGTGACCAGACCTCGTCGGCGGTATGGCTCAGGATGGGTGACACGATCACGGCAAGGTCATGCGCCAGTGCATGGAGCGCCGTCTGGGCCGCACGGCGCTCGAACGACCCTGCCTGTTCACAATACAAACGATCTTTGATCACGTCGAGATAGAACGCACTGAGGTCCACGGCGCAGAAGTTATGGATTGCGTGGAAGACCCGGTGGAACTCGTAGCTGCCGTAACCGGCGCGGCAGGCATTGGCGACCTGGTCCAGGCGGGCAAGCACCCACCGATCCAGGCCCGGAAGGTCGTCGCCGGCAACGGCATCGGTCTTCGGATCGAACCGGCGGAAGTCCCGCGTCGAGTCGGCAAGATTGTTCACAAGGAATCGGAATGTGTTGCGTATGCGCCGGTAGGCCTCGGCCACCTGTTTGATCTGATCTTCGGAGCAGCGGACGTCCTCGAACCAGTCGGTGGAGGCAACCCAGAGCCGCAGGATGTCGGCTCCGTACCGGGCGACAATGTCGAGGGGCGAAACGACGTTGCCCAGGGACTTGTGCATGGCCTTGCCGGAGTCGTCCAGGGTCCAGCCGTTGGTGATGACGGTCCTGTAGGGGGCCTGCCCTCGGACCCCGACGGCAACCATCAAGGAGGAGTTGAACCACCCTCGATGTTGATCGGAGCCCTCGAGGTACACGTCGGCAGGCCAGCTCAACTGAGGCCAGCGCCGATTCTCGAGCACTGCGAAGTGAGTCGAGCCGGAATCGAACCAGACATCGAGGATGTCGGTCTCTTTGTCGAACTCTGTGCCTCCGCACTTGGCGCAGGCAAAGCCGGCTGGCAGTATCTCTTCGGCGGTCCTGGAGTACCAGGCGTCCGCGTTCTCGCGGAGCACGAGATCATGCACGGCGTCAATGGCGCGCTTGTCGAGCGTCTCGGCGCCGCATGTCCGGCAGTAGAATGCGGGAATGCCGACGCCCCAGGCTCGCTGTCGGCTCAAACACCAGTCCGGGCGTCCGATGACCATGGACCGGATTCGGTTGATGCTGACCTCGGGTATCCAGGTGGTGGCCTCGATGGCGTCGAGCGCCTTCTGCCGATGCCCGTCATGATCAATGTCCATGAACCATTGGACGGTGGCTCGGAAGATGAGAGGGCGATGGCAGCGCCAGCAGTGGGGATAGCTGTGCGAGTAACTTCTCTTCCCCAGGAGATGGCCGGACTCGGCGAGTGCGTCCATCACCTTGCGATCGGCTTCGCCACCGTGGATGCGGGCCCCGACGAATCGCTCGCCTGCCTGTTGCGTGAACGCGCCCGATGCATCCACAGGGCAGAGAACCTCGAGCCCGTAGACCTTGCCCGTCTCGAAGTCCTCCTTTCCGTGGCCCGGCGCCGTATGGACGACACCGGTTCCGTCCTCCATGGTCACATAAGGAGCGTAGACAACCGGCGAGTCCCGATCGAAGAGCGGATGACGGCATACCAGGCTGCGAAGCCGGCTGCCCGGAACGCGGGAGACAATCTCGCAGCCGGCGGGAGGGACGGCGTCATCGCCGTCCGAACAATGGGTCACCGGGGACGGTGACCCTCCCACGGGAGGGACGGCATCCGAACAATCCACGCCGTCCTCGGTGTCCCCACTGTGGGAGGGACGGCGTCCTCGCCGTCCGTAAATGTCGTGCATGACCTTTGCGGCCAGAGGCTCGGCGACAAGGTAGCGATCACCGTCTACGGCTATCACAACGTATTCGGCGTCCTCGTGCACAGCCAGAGCCAGGTTCGCCGGGATGGTCCATGGCGTGGTCGTCCAGATGAGCACATAGGCGCGTGGCGGATTGGTCTCCGACGATCCGAACACGCGATCCGGATCAAGACGCACCGGGAATCGGACGTAGATGCTGTTCGAAGTGTGATCGCCATACTCGACCTCGGCGTCCGCCAGAGCCGTCTCGCATGTGGCGCACCAGAGCACCGGCTTCAGGCCGCGGTAGACGAAGCCCTTCTCCGCCAGTTGGCCGAAGACCTCAACGATCTTCGCCTCAAAGTCGGTACTCATGGTGAGGTACGGGTTGTCCCAGTCGCCGCGCACACCTAGCCTGCGGAACTGCCCTTTTTGCCGTTCCACCCAGCCTGCGGCATACGCGCGGCACCGCCTGCGCAGAGTGACGCGGTCCGCGACCTCGCCCCGCTCTCGGAACTCACGCGCGACGTTGTTCTCGATCGGCATGCCGTGGTTATCCCATCCCGGCACGTACGGTGCGCGAAAGCCCTCGAGGGTCTTGTACTTGATGATGATGTCTTTGGCGATCTTGTTGAGCGCGTGGCCAAGGTGGATGTCGCCGTTCGAATACGGCGGGCCATCATGCAGGATGAATGGACCCGAAGGCGCCGGTTTCTCGATCGAGAGGCGGTACAGGCCGATCTCGTCCCATCGCCGTTGAATCTCGGGCTCGCGCGCCGGCAGGTTGCCGCGTTGGGGCATGGCGCCCGGGTCGCGGTCGTTAAGTGTGATGTTCAGCGTGCGCTTGTAATCCATTGCAGTGCCTGGGCCATTCTTCCGGCATCAAGTTGCCGAACACATACGCGAACGACCCCGGCCTTCGGGGTCGCTCGATGCGGGAACTGATTATAGCGCACCGCGGCGCGGAAGTAAACCGGTGCAGCCCCGAACCCGGTCAGGCAGCATCGGCGGCTGTCGCGGCCGGAAATAGCCGCCGAAGGCGGAGCGCGACGTTCACCAGACCGATCAGCACGGGAACTTCGACAAGGGGACCGATCACTGCGGCGAAGGCAGCGCCGGAGTTGATCCCGAACACGGCTACCGCCACCGCAATGGCCAGCTCGAAGTTGTTGCTGGCCGCGGTGAACGACAGTGTGGCCGACTTCGGGTAATCCGCCCCAAGACGCCGGCTCATGTGGAACGACGCAAGGAACATGCCGACGAAGTAGATCAGCAACGGAATGGGTATTCGGACAACATCGAGTGGGATTCGGACAATGTACTCGCCTTTGAGCGAAAACATGACGACGATCGTGAACAAGAAGGCCACAAGCGTGAGGGGGCTGATACGCGGAATGAACCGCGACTCGTACCATTCGCGACCGCGCATGCGCACCAGAGCAAAACGTGTGGTCATCCCCGCGATGAAGGGTATCCCAAGGTAGATGAACACGCTCTCGGCGATCGAGCGCATGGTGATCCTCGAAAGATCAACGTCGCCGAAGCTGATGCCGAACAGGGGCGGCAGGACCTTGATGAAGAGGAAGGCGTAGACCGAGTAAAACAGCACCTGAAATATCGCGTTGAACGCGACCAGCCCCGCAGCATACTCGCGGTCGCCATCGGCCAGGTCGTTCCATACGATGACCATGGCGATGCACCGGGCCAGGCCGATCATGATAAGCCCTATGGCGTATTCGGGTTTGTCGCGCAGGAGCAGCGCCGCCAGAGCAAACATAATGATCGGGCCGACGACCCAGTTCTGCACAAGCGAGAGAACAAGCACGCGAGTGTTGCGGAACACCTCGCCGAGCTCTTCGTATCTGACCTTTGCCAGCGGCGGCTACATCATCAGGATGAGCCCGATGGCGATGGGGATGGATGTCGTGCCGACACTGAGGCCTGTGACGCCGCGAACCACGGCCGGCGAGGCGTAGCCCAACCCTACGCCGAATGCCATGGCCCCGAATATCCACAAGGTCAGGTAGCGATCGAGAAACGACAGGCCGGTCTTCGATCCGGAAGGGCAACCTGCATCAGCCAGGCTCATTGAGCAACCCCTCCACGCGGGCGCGGATTTCGTCACGTATGCGCCGGACGGTTTCGATAGGCGCGCCGGCAGGATCGTCGAGACCCCAGTCCTCGGTTACCATGATCCGTGCCGGACACGCATCGGCATCCACGCCGCAACCCATGGTGACGATGCGATCGGCTCTGTCGGCCATCTCCTGCGTGAGCTGCTTCGGCGTATGTCCTTCCATGGAGATGCCGATCTCAGCCATCACCTGGATTGCGGCAGGATTGAGGCGCGCTCCCGCAACTGTTCCGGCGGACTCGGCGCGGACATTCAGATTGCGCAGAGCCGCGATGTGGTTCGTCATCGCTTCGGCCATCTGCGAGCGTCCGGCGTTGTGGACGCATACATAGAGGATCGTCGTCGGGATTCGCCTCTCGCCTCTTGCCTCTCGCATCGGTGTGGTCACGCGGGTTTCTCTGCGCGGACGAACGCGCTCATCAGGGAATCCGACAGGCGTGCGGCATCGGCATGAGCGGGAGGGACGGCGTCCTCGCCGTCCGGGATATGGGTCATCGAGGACGATGAGCCTCTCGATGCGGGATGGACTGCGTCCCCGCCGTCATCGCTTGCGCTCGCATTGCGAAGCATGCCCAGCACCTCGTAGAGATCATAGACGCGCGTCGGCGTGACCGTTGGGTTGCGAAACCCCGCTGCCGTCAGCTTCTCGATGTACTCGCTCTCCAGCAGGGCGCCGGCAACGCATCCGGCCCAGAGATCAGCGTTGCGCCGGAGCGAATCCGGCAGGGGCCGCCTCCAGACGATGTCCGACACGGCAAGCCGACCGCCTGGCTTGAG
Organism: Chthonomonas calidirosea; assembly: GCA_020722705.1. Classification (GTDB taxonomy): domain Bacteria; phylum Armatimonadota; class Chthonomonadetes; order Chthonomonadales; family CAJBBX01; genus JAAYVH01. Next base: position 6,949 of record DYKI01000152.1, read on the forward strand.
GACGCGGAATGCCTCGCGCAGCACGCGGTTCTTGTCGCCCGACAGGTTGATCACGCAGTTCGAGATGATCACGTCAACCGAATCGTCCGGCAGCGGAATGTCCTCGATGTGGCCTTTGAGGAACCGCACATTGTCGAGGCCCGATGCGGCTCGATTTGCCTCGGCAATCTCGATCATCTCATCGGTCATGTCGAGCCCGTAGGCAAAGCCGGTCGGGCCGACACGCCGAGCCGATAGCAGCACGTCAATGCCGCCGCCACTGCCCAGGTCAAGCACCACTTCGCCTTCGCGCAGGCTCGCGAGCGCCGCAGGATTGCCGCAGCCCAACGACGCCGGCACGGCTTGGTCCGGCAGATCCCCCACATCGGTGGGCGCATAGAGATCGCTCGTTATCGGGTCAACGCCGGGGACGGCATCGCAGCACGAAGCGGCGGACCCGTCGCCGCAGCAGCACGTGCCCCCCTTTCCTTCAAGCACCATACGTGCCGCAGCGCGGTAGCGCTCGCGGACAAGGTCGCGGACGGTGTTCGCCGTCATCGGGAGGGACGGCCAGGACGTCGTCGTTTCATTTCCATTCACAGGGTTTTCCCCTCACTCGTGTGGCAATCTGGGCAGCCCTCAGGCAGGTCGTCGGCAAAGTACCGGCGCAGCTCCTCGATGGCATCGGCGTTGACACAGCACACAATGAACCTGCCCCTCCGAGCGGTTCGGATGAGTCCGGCCTGGCGAAGCTCCTTGAGGTGGAAGGACAGCGTTGACGTAACCTTCGAAAGGCCCGTCACGTGGCAGCAGACCTCTCCCACCGTGGGTCCGTCAAGCCGCCGCACGGCGCCCTGGTCGTCAAGCGAGACGGCACAACTGCATGACCGCAGAAACGTCAGCATCCGCAGCCGCATCGGGTCGCCGAGGGCCTTGCACATTGTGGCGAGTCGTTCGATCTGATCTTCCATGGGCGG
>DYKI01000153.1 GCA_020722705.1 Chthonomonas calidirosea
GCGAGTGGCGAGTGGTGAGTGGTGAGTGGCGAGTGGTGAGTGGCGTGGCGCGGGCTGGCTTCAGTCCCCTCTCCCGCGCATGGTTACGAAACGCATTAGGAAACCGTGGCGCGCGGGAGAGGGTCAGGGTGGAGGCAAGGGCGACTACGGTCACCTTGCCAGGTCCCAGCCTTTGCCGCGCGGCGCTTCCGGTCGCAGGACCGAACGCACGGCGTCGAGCCGCAGGGGGCAGCCCGCGTCGCGCATTTCGTGCAGCGTCGGCACGATCCAGCCGCCCTCGGCGTTCTCGTTCCACGCGTAGATGAGCGCCGTGTTCGCCAGCGTCGCGTCCGGGTGATCGCGCACGAACCGGAGCGCATGCGTCAGTTGCTCGGCGATTTGCTCCGGCGATGCCGGCCCGACCCAGTTGGTCTCCGAAGCGCCGTGATACCAGGGCACGGGGTTCATGAGGAACGGGCGAGGATCCCATCCGGTCGTTACGGTGGGCACCACCTGCAAGCCGGTCGCCCGCAGCGCCTCCCACTTGCCGCGCTCGTTGGCCATGTTGGCCTCGAACGGGGACCCGTCGGCGTGCGGGTTCACGTAGGCGCCTACAGCGTCGGCCCCGCACGTTGCCGCGGCCTTCGCGACTTCCGGCCCCCAGCCCATGAACACGATGAACGGCGTGGCGCACCTGGCGCGGGCCGCCTCATCGCGAAGCCAACGCACCAACTCCGCATGATGCGAGTCGGCGTCGAAGACATAGACGAGCGGCCTGCCGCCCAGCACCTTCTGGTAGTTCGGCGTGAGGAACTGAGCTGCCAGCCATTTTCGATCGGCCTCCGAGAACGCGCCGGCGCCCAGGATGACGCACCATTTCACGTCGTCCCGATGCGCGCTGGACAGGTAGAGCGACCGCGCCGTCGAGAGTCCGTCGGTTGGCGGATACCAGACGAATGCCCAGTAATCTATGCCGGCCTCCCTTGCGTATGCGATCTCGCGATCCATCACGTCCTGTGTCACACAGCGTGCCTCCACCGAGCTGGGCCCCAAGATCCGCGAGTAGAATGGGAGCCGCCAGTGGAACTGCGACGGGCTCATTGCCCGTTCGAGGCCAAGGCCGACCGAGCTCCGGTCGCCACACCATCCGTCCCAGCGAATGGCCCCGACAAGCGTGCGCGCGCTCCTCTTACGTCGGTCAACGGGCGGCGGCGGGACGCGTACCGTACGCTCGCGGGAATCGGTCGCGTAGAGCGAAAAGCGCGTGACGGCGGGCTTGCCATCCGAGCGTATCACACGGAGTCGTGCCCGTGTTCCGGTGGCCGGTGCGAAGTGGAGGACATCGGGACTGCCCATCACCGCGCCGCCGGTGAAAACGGTTTTCCACTTTCCGCGATCGAAGGCCTCAATCGCATAGGCTTGGATGCGCCGCACGGACTCGGCAACCAGACACGCATTGAACGAGCGCCGGGCCCCGAAGTCGGCGGTCATGCGGGCCTGCGAGCCGCGCCGCTTGCCGGCGAGATCGGTCAGCGGGCGCAGGCTTACGTCGTCCACCAGAAGATCGCCGGTCTCCTGGCCTGCAGTCTGAATCTGGATGCTTGCGGCCATCAGGCGGCCCGTCCACGATAGCACGCGATGCGATCGGATCCGCGTGTACTCGCCTGCGCGCAGGCGCAGGGTGTCCGAAGTTACCCAATGATCGCCTCTTGCATCCTTGAGCTGGACGACGACGAACGCGCTTCCTCCGCCCCGAAGAGGCCGCACGCTCGCGCCGATCTCGTAGTAGCCCCAGCCGACCTTCGCGAGCGCTGATCGGACGTCCTGGATCGGCGTGCCCCAACGTGCCGACCGCTCAGTGACCAGACATGCACGTCCGTTGGCGATGCCTTGCCCGGGGGCAACGGCGATGCGTGAAGCCTGCGCCGTCCAGCCTTCAAGCCCGGCTTCGAAACCGGGGTTGCGCAGAAGCTCGTCCCCGCGCAGGATCGGCAGCGGCGGCGGCGCCGGCGTCAGCTCAAGGAGCACAACACCTGCGACGCTGACCGTGGTTCCGTCCGGGCAGCCTCCCAGAGCCAGGTATGGCGTCCTGATCGGCTGATCGCCGGCGAAATCGCGCTGCGCCGTGAACGTTACGGCGCAGCGCTTCCACTCGGTCGTCAGTTCTATGGGGCCGACCTTGCCGGAGCCGAGCGGGCCGTAAGGCGGCGCGTCGGTGATGATGCCGATCGGCACGGTCACCGGAGCCGTTGCGCGCGCCCGGAACTCGACGCTGTACTTCCCTCCCGTGGCGATCGGAGTGCGACTCGTGTAGCTGAGCTGGATGTCGGTCGGCGCCCCCCGGCTGCCCTTCGCGATGCGAACCGTAGCGACCCCGCGCCCATCCGGGTACTCGGCCTCAGGGTCGCAGACGAGGGATGCTTCGGCGCCGCTCTTGGCGTTGACGTAGAGGTACGTCCCGACGGCGGGCGTGCGCGATGTGATGGCCCAGTCATGCAGCACACGCCCCTCGGAGCATGCGCGCATCGGCGCTCCCAATACCACCACTCCCATCAGGACGGCGGACCATCCTGCACGGGCCATCAGAACGGCAACCGCTCGACCATGAACTGCTCGGATCCGCATGCTCCGCTCCTCGTTGCCAATCGGGGGCGCGCTAAACGCCCAGTTTGCGCCCGTCGGCATCGGTCATCGCGCCGAGCAGGCACAGGATGCCCTCGATAAGCCCCCATATGCCTGTCAGGAGGGCCCCGAAGCCGCATGTGAATAGAGTTATCACCAGCATGACTGTGCCGACGCCGGTGTAGCCCAGGTAGAACCGATGGACGCCGAGCGAGCCGAGAAAGATGCCCAGCAACCCTGCCGCGATCCGGCTTCGCCGTGGCTTGAGGCTGTCGAGCACCAGCACCGGTGCGGGTGGCGCGACATGCGGCAGACCCGACGTTGGCTTGCCGAGCGTGCCATGGGTGGGCGGCGCGACGGTCGCGGTCGGGGTGAAGATCGCGTTCAGTTCCTCCAAATCGCACGCAAGGAAGCGCCTGCCTGTCGCATGATCGAGCACCGTCGTGCGAGCGACCACGCGCCCTTCCCGCGCCCACTGCACGAGCGTATCCATCTCAACAGGGCCGTATTCGCGATTGTCTGCCCCCACTATCGAGTACACGCGTCACATCCTCCGCGTCCGGTTTTCGATCCAAGTACGGTTTGAAACGCTTTCAGGTTGCATCCGCCATCACTCGCAGGTGAAAGCGGATCGCTTCCTGGACGTGCAGGTCCCAGTATGCCCACTCGTGCCCGCCCGGATACTCCTCATACTCATGCGGGATGCCCAGCTTGACCAGATGGGCGTGGAAGTCGCGGTTGTCCTGAAGGAGGAAGTCCTCGGTACCGCAATCGAGGCGCAGGGCCGGCAACAGGCTGCGATCCACCCGCTCGATCAAGCCATGCAGGTCGTTGGGTCCGCCCTGGGGATTCGGCCCGAGTATCCGCTCAAACTCCGGCACCCGGCCATCAGTTGCGGGCAGCGGCCTGTGGCCGAAATAGACCGCTCCGGAGTGACTGACGGCCGAACAGAAGAGATCAGGCCTTCGCAGGGCCAGCCTCAGAGCGCCGTAGCCACCCATAGACAGCCCTCCGACACATCGTCCGCACCGCTCGGCGCGCGTTGGGAACGTTCGGTCAACGAGCGGCATCAGGTCCTCAACCATGGCCCGCTCATAGGCGCAGCCCTCCACAGCGTCCGTATAGAAGCCGCGGCCTCCGTCGGGCATCACGACGATCATGGGCACACCGTCCAGATAGCGCTCAATGGACGTGCGACGCATCCAGATCGTGTAGTCATCCGAGAGACCGTGCAGCAGGTACATCACCGGGAACGGCGGCTTGAGCGACGGGTCCTCCGGCACGATCACGTTGGCGCCCACATGCTTTTCGAGCGCCGCACTGCGGTAGTGAAGCTCACACCAGGCCATGTCTCTCTCCCTCCTTGGCCGTCAGTCTGCACCAGTGCGCGTCGGCGGGTGAGATCATCACTTCCGAGATCGGCGACCCCTGGAGCGCGAATCGCATCGGGCGCGGCCCGAAAGCGCGTCCGAGCGCGACCATCGTGGCGAATACGTCCGCAATGGGCGTGAGCTTGCCGCACAGGACGGACCCGCCGCGCACGCCGGCCCCGGCGAGCACGATGCAGCTTCGATTCGGATCGTGATCGCGTCCGGCGGCCCGGTTGATGGCGTGCGTGCGGCCGAACTCGCCCATCCAGACCACAAGCGTGGTGCGCAGCAACCCCGTCGCCTCGAGGTCGGCCATCAGAGCCGCCATCGCCGGGTCCATGTCGGCCAGCAGCCGAGCGACGCGTGGAGCATTGTCCGTATGTGTATCCCAGCCTGTCAGGATCGCCTCGGCGTACTTCGCGCCATTCCGGACCTGCCGGAACGCAGCCTGGCATTGCCTGCCGAACGCCGAAGGCCCGTATCGCGGGTCCGCCGATCCCCAAACAGGAGGGCACGACGGGGGCGGCGTTTCCGGAACGACCGTCGGGGGCGCGGGCTCACCGACGCGCATGAGATACCGGGCACGCTTGTGGTTGATCTCCGGCGTCGCAACGTCGGCGATCACGGCGAAGCGATGAGCCCAATCGGCCAGGCGCGGCATCCGCTCGCAGTACCGGACCCCTGCCGCCGATGTTGATCGGGATCGAAACGGGCCATCAGGCGACGGCGCCCATGTGTCGAACTGGCTCGGACCGCCGTCCATTCGGAGCACGATGACCGATCTCGGCTCGGCAGGAGCCTCGCCCTCCCGGGTCGCCTGGCAGTGCCAGGGCAGCATCAGCCCGGCTGCCGCGCCCGATCCGCGCTTCAGCAGGTCACGACGGCTGATGCGCTCGGACGAACCGCGCTGGTCCGCGCCCATCACCACGGACCCGCGACGACGCGCTCGCCCACTCGCCCAACCCAGACCGGCAGACCGGGATACTTCGCATCGAAGTAGTCGGTGAAGTTCTCAACGCGCTCCTGGTTGCCGGGGAACATGTCGTAGTGCATGGGTACTGTCAGCCTGGTCCGGAGAGATCCGGCCAGATCGGCGGCTTCCTGAAACGTGAAGTTGCCGTAACACTTTCGGCGAAGGCGCGGTCCGTCCCGCCCGTTGATCGGAACGAACAGAACATCCGGCGAGTGAGCCGCGATTGCCGAGATCAGGCCTTCCCAGGGCACCCCATCGCCTGCATGGAAGAGCGTGACGCCGTTGATCCTCAAGCCGATGCCCAGATGGGGATAGCCGAGATTCGGATCGCGGTCGAAGAACTCATGGGCAGCGCGGATGGCGAAGGCCTCTCCCCACGGAAAGGATACAGTCTCGCCGTCATCGAGACCCAGCACCCGCTCGCCGGGGTAGCCCTCGGACACCAGGCGGCTGCGGGTCACTTTGGAGACAAGCAGCGGCGATTTCGGTGACGCCGCCATGATGCCGGGCAGAGCAGTCCGATCCACATGGTCGCTGTGATCATGCGTACCGATCACCAGATCGGCCATGGTCACATCTTCCGGGCGGAATGGAGCCGGGGTCGCCCTGCGTGGATCGTCCTTCAGGTACAGATCAATGAAGACCGTCGCGCCGCCGCCTTTGATGGCGAAGCCGTTTTGGCCGAGCCACCAGAACGCCACCGACCCCTTCTGCGGTTCGGCCTCGGCGATGTCGCGCAACAGCTTGTGCCCGCTCAGAGCAACGTCCGCCATGCTGACTGCCTCCCTGAGCCGCTTGGTGCATGCCTGCGACTCTGGATATCGTGTTCGGCCCGATAGCGCAGGACTCCTGCAGGCCGGGCATTCAAGCCTCGGCAGGAATGCGAGGATCACGTCCAGAATAGGGCGGCGCCAAGACAGAAACGAAACCGCGCCCGGAGGTGAGACCCGATGCGTTATGCAGTGATCATGGCAGGTGGTTCAGGGACGCGGCTCTGGCCCATGAGCCGACGCCGCATGCCCAAGCAGCTTGTTCCTTTCTGCGACGGGCGCAGTCTCCTTCAACTGGCATGGGAGCGACTGGAAGGGCTGGTTGAGGCCGACCGTATCTGCATCTGTGCCGCCGAAGCGCATCGCGACGCCATCCTCAAGGCGCTCCCCCGGATGGACCCGGATCTCTACATCGGCGAGCCCATGGGCCGCGACACGCTGAACGCGGTCGGCCTGAGCGCCACGGTCCTTGCCAAACGCGACCCCGACGCTGTGCTCGCGGCGGTTACGGCCGACCACGTCATCGGCCCGGTGGACGCATTCCGGGGGTACCTCGATCGCGGGTTCACCGCCGTGGAGCGCAGTCGCCGGACGATGGCGACATTCGGCATCACTCCAACCGGTCCGGCCACAGGGTTCGGCTACCTTGCCCTCGGCCAATCGCTGAGCGACGGCATGGTCGAAGTCAGGGAGTTCAAGGAGAAGCCTGAAGCTCCGCTGGCGATCGAGTACTTTGATGCAGGCCCGGAGCGGTACCTATGGAACAGCGGGATGTTCGTCTGGCACGTGCAGACGCTGCTCGATACGATTGGCCGCTATGAGCCCGAGACATCTGCGGGTCTGCAGCGGATTGCCGATGCGTGGGATACGGAGGCACGCATGGCGGTCCTGGCAGCGACATACCCCGGTCTGCGGAAGATCAGTGTGGACTATGCAATCATGGAACGGGCATCGCGTGATCCCGCTTACCGGATTGTGGCCGTGCCGGCCCTGCTGGACTGGCTGGATGTTGGGAACTGGGCGAGCTTCGCCCTGACGTGCCCCGCCGATGAGAGCGACAATCGGCTCCATGCGGCAGCAGCTATCTTCCACAAGTGCCGCAAGACGCTGGCCGCATCCACGGACCCGAACCACCTGATCGCTGCTGTGGGATGCGAAGGCCTCGTGATCGTGCACACGCACGATGCCACCCTGGTGTGTCCGGCGGAAATGGCAGAAGAGGTCAAGTACCTGACCGGCCTGATCGAGCGGACGCTCGGAACGGAGGTTCTGTGAGGGAGCGGACACGGCTGGTGACGGGAGAACGACCATGAGGGTCTGCGGGGCGCAACTGGCGGTCACACACGATATCGAAGCCAACGTGGCTGGACTGCTGCGCGCAGTCGAGCATGCAGCAGCGGCACACGCCGATGTTCTTCTCACTCCCGAGGGGTCACTGAGCGGCTATACGTCGAACTTCTCGGAGAAAGAGGCCGCCAGGGGCCTGAGGAGAATCACATCCGCTGCTGCCCAAGCGGGTGTCGCCCTTGCTCTGGGCACCTGCTATGTCGAGACCGATGATACGAGCTCGGCTCCGGCGGAACATCGCCCCTCGAGCGACGGCATCGCGATCTGCAACGAGGTTCGCTTCTACGATAGGTCGGGCACATTCCTCGGGTTCCACGCGAAGACGCTGCTCTGCGGCACCCTCGATGCGAACCCCTCCGGCGAGATCAACGACTTCGGCACACGGCCCCTGCGGACATTCACGCTTGACGGCATCAAGGTTGGAGCGCTGATCTGCAACGATCTCTGGGCCAACCCCGGATGCACCCCCATGGACGATCCGCACCTGACGCAGAAACTTGCCAACATGGGAGCGAGGGTGATCTTCCACGCGGTGAACGGTGGTCGCGACGGCGGCGAATGGTCGCGCGTGGCATGGGCCTACCACGAGTCGAATCTGCAGCTCCGTGCCCGGGCGGCGCGTGTCTGGATCGTTACGGCGGACAATGCCCATCCCTTCACGCTGCCGTGCTCGTCGCCCTCTGGCGTGGTCGGTCCGGACGGCCGGTGGCTCATCCGCTGCGAGCCTCAGGGCGAGCAGTACTTCGTCGCGGATCTGCCCTTGCAGCCGGCGCCCCGCGTTGGCGGCTGAACGGGCGAGCGGCCCGACGCGTCGCGCCTTGCTTCTCCTCTCCCGCGCATGG
>DYKI01000321.1 GCA_020722705.1 Chthonomonas calidirosea
CGGCCCTGGCCTGCCGATACGGTGGTGCTCGCCCCTGGCAACACCAAACCTCTAGGGCCGGACACAGTCGTTCAGGCCGACGGCACGGAGCAAACGCTCGTGTGCTCCACCGACATCCACAGCGTCGCCTGGTCGCCGTCCGGAACTGAGTTGCTGTTCGCCACGAACCGTGGCTATGAGAAGGTTACGGACCTCCGGGGACGCCCGGTGGATGCCCGGTACCTCTGGCGCGTCCGATCCGACGGCACTGGCCTGAGGCAGATAACGTTTCCCGACGGCCCAATCCACTACAAGGACTCCAACGCCCGTTGGTCGCCGGACGGCCGCACCATCGCATTCGACTCGGACCGCGCCTCGACAGACACGGCGCAGGGGACTGCCCGGTTGCGACAGATCCATCTGTGCGATGCGGATGGCGGTAATCTGAGGCAGATCACAGACGCCGCCAACGGCCGCTCGCACCGCGAACCGTGTTGGTCGCACGACGGGCGTCGCCTTGCATGGGTCACCATCGGGTTCAACCGAACCGGGATCGCCATCGCCGATGCCACCGGTAAGGAGATCGCATGGGTCCGCGTCGCACGTCGATATGTACCAGGGCAGCGCGACTATGAATCAGTGCTGCCATGGGATCCCTGCTGGACCCCAGACGGCAAGTTTCTCGTCTACAGAACGACAAGGATAGAGGATCCACCCAGGGGCCAGAAAGCCACGGTCCCCACCGAGGGCTTGGTGATATGCGAGGCGCCGGTTGCGTCAGGCACGGCCGAGGCCCAGCCGCGGGGCCTCGTGTCCTTCGAGGACTTCTTCCGGCTCAGCGGCGGCGTATGTTCGCCTCACGGGCAAGGCGTGGCGTTCGTGTACCGCGATGAAGGATACGCTGACCTGTGGCTATGCCCGCTCGACGGTTCGGGGCAACGGCGGCTCACCGACCTGAGGTCTCGGCGTCTCAGTGCGAGGGAAGAAGTGTGCCCAGCCTGGTCTCCCGACGCAGCCGTGATAGCGTTCGTGGCCACTTCCGGGCGCTCGTCTCCGCCTCGCACATATGAGGACGGCATATGGCTGTACCGTCGATCCGACGGCGAGGTGAAGGAGATACCAATGCCGCCTGCGGGGCCGTCGTAGGGAGATGGGCCGCGATGGTGGTGTGCGGTCGCGATGCTGCCGTGATCGGGGCGGGTGGTTGCGCTGCGAAGGGCGAGAGGCGAGGGGCAGGGGGAAAAGCGAG
>DYKI01000154.1:0-4059 GCA_020722705.1 Chthonomonas calidirosea
GGTTGGCGCGCGGATCGCAGGCCAGTGTCAGCCCCATTCCCTGCGGCGTGCGCGCCCCTGTCCCCGCCAGTTCGCTGAAAGCCGCGAGCGCAGCGAACCGGGCCCGATCATCCGCCGACCACTCGCGCCATCGGAGCGCCTCGAGGCTCACCGTGCCGATGAAGCCGACGACCTTGCCGTGGGCGAGCCGAACCACCCCGGTGCGCACGTCCGCACAGGCCAGCGCCACCCGCCCGCAAAGGCGGTCGACCGCTTCGTCGCCGATGGTCCACCCCGGCGGGCAAAAGGCATCCCACCGGCGCGCCCAGCTCCGCAGCATCAAGTCCGGCAGCGGCAGGGGCAGGTGCCGGTCGCCGCCCTGACTGAAGGTTGTCGGCGAAGCGAACCTGAGCCCCACGATGGACCGGCATGCGCCGGCCGCCATGACGGGATAGGGCGCATGCTCCTCAATGCTTGCCGCGATCAGCTCCACATCGGACGCGCCAAGGGGGATGCGCGCGCCCGCCAGGGCGAGGCCGACGGCGCGCTCGATGGCGGCAGCCGTCGGTTCGTCGAGAGCCGACAGGCGAACGACAGGACCGTCGCGGCTGCGGACTTCGTGGGCGCCGAAGGGCTTCTCGCCCACGGCAACATGGACCCGCGCCGCATGGTCGGCATCGCCCATGCGCAGGACCTCGTAGGCGAAGGCCCGGAGCGCGTCCGGCTTGTGCCACCAGCAATCCGGACGCGGCTCGGGGGTCAGATAGGCGAGGAGAGGCATCAGGTGTCAGAGCCCGATGCGACAGCCCTGTGCACTGGTTCCTCCACGCCCAGGGTCCCATAGTCGAGCGTGATCTCGATGGGCTCCTTCACGCCGACCGGCTTCATATCCTTGTCGAACTCCGGCGGCGTATACTGGATCGGGCGCGCCGCGTTCAGACATGCGAGGACGCTTCCCACGGACGCCACGGCCGTCATGCCGGTGAAGTCCAGTATCACGTCCGACTCGGCGCATCCTTCGGGCAAGCGGCGGTATATCTCGTTGACCTTGTCGCGGACCTCCACAGGATCGTAGACGTCGTCCACCGCCACGAGATGGGCGTGCTTGCCCTGTTTCTCCAGTTCCTCGTACGACCCCTGCGCTACCGGAGCGGACCTTCCCGAGCAGACGAGCCAGCAGTACTGTAGAGCTGCCCGATGGTGCTCGATCGCCTTCGCGAGGCTAGCCGCGTTGCTGACGAGGACGATCAAGCCCTTGTGCGGAGAAGGCGCGCGTTTGCCGGGCAAGGGCGGCGCTGCGGCACGACGGTTGACAGCCTTCGAAAACGCCCAGGCTGAGCCAACCATGACGGAAATGGCGCCTGCCCCGATCATGCCGACCGAGCCCATCGCGTCGCCCACAGCGCCGAGTAACAGGTCGTAGGCCGCGTTGCCCAGTATGCCGAGAGCAATCGCGCCGAACAAGAACGGGACAAGGGCCTCCGGCGTCAGCATGAGCTGCAGTCCCGTTACGATGTGTCTCCTGGCTCGCATCTGCTTTCCTCCTTGGTATGTGCCTGTCGCAAAGCCGAACCTATCGCTCTGTTCGTGCCTTATCCCTGGCCTCTTGCAGGTTGAGTATCTCGGCCGCTTCGAAGCGTGGCGGGACGGCTCCGGCGACGGGTCGGAGACGAAGGACCGCCGGGAAGTAGCCTGCGCGACCGTGGATTTCGGCGAGGACGAGGCCGGCAATGACGCTCAGACTGGGAAGGTTGACGAGGAGCGGGAGCGTCTGCCACTCCTCGGGGGTCAGCCCGACGGTGTCCATCAGCGCACGTGCCTGTTCGGCGAACGGCATGGCCGGGTCGAACTGCGCCGGGCAGGCGATCGTTCTTTCGATGGGCCGCCCGAGCAGGGGCTCGATACCGGCGGCCTGCTCGAGCGTGATGGGATGGGCGAAGTTGAGGAGGGTCATGGGTTGTCGTTGATCTTGTGATGGCCGCAGCGGCGGAGGACCACGGTCGCGCCATGCACCGTGCAGGTAACTCGAACCTCCTGCGTCGCCCGGAAGTGGTCTATGCCCGGCGAGCCCTTGAGCGGCGCGTACTGCAGACTGCCGTCGCGACGGAGCAGCTCAGGGCCGCCGTTCGCGATCAGGGCCGAAACACGCGCGAGGGCATCCTGGACAGACACGCGCATGACCCGGTCGGTGAGGCCCCGGTAGTCGCGCTCGAAGCGGGCTTCGTAAGTCAGGTGCGGCATCTCGATCAGGTCGCCTCCGAGGATATCCTGCTTGTTCTGGAGCCACGCGGCACGGCCCCAGGTGCTCAGGGCTACCATCTGCCCGCCATCAATGCCGACGATCTCCAGGTAGGCTTCGGGAACGCCCGCGACCATATCGGGCGTCACGTCCTCGGCGCCGTGGGCCAGTCTGGCGACAAGGGCCGCATGCTCACGCAGGCTCTCGTGATCCCACGTAACGGGCAGACGCGGTATGCGGATCAGGTCGTTGCCCGATTCGAAGATGTAGACGATCTCGTCGGCATAGAACATGCCCAGAGCCTGCAGGTAAGCCTGCATGGCCTTGAAGCCGCCGACGAGGTTGAACACCACTCGGCGCTTGTGCGCTCGGCATGCGGGGAGAGTGTCGTTGCACCACAGGAGCAGGTTGTTGATTCCGGCCCCGAAGCTCTCGGTGTCGGCTGTGGTCAGGCCGGAGACGGGTATGGCCGATGCGTCGGAGCCGCGACCGCGGATCCATGCGGTTGCGATCTCCGAGCAGAGCCTGCCCTGGAGCGTGTCCGTGGCGATCAGGTAGTGGGCGTCCGCCCCGGAAAGCCCGAGGCGGACGACGCCGTTCAGTTCGGCGCTCTGCTTCTGCGCCTGTTCGGGTGATGCACCGGCCATCAGCGTGCGAACCTCATCGGCTCTCGCGACGATGGCGGCCCGATCCTCCGGGGTCAATCGGCTCTCGACCGTGTTGGCCGCGCGGATCAGGAGGCCCCGCAACTCCTGCGGGGCCCCGTTGGTGAGCATGCTCGTGCCGACGGTGGAGACGATGACGCGTGGCAAGGATGCGGGCATGGGATCAGCCCTCCGGTTCAATGGAGACCGCCGTCATCTTGTTGCCGATCTGCCGTACCGACGCACGCACGGTGGCCTTGCCCTGCTCGGCGGCTCGCCGTTTCTCGGTTGGCCATTTGGCAGTTATGCGCGACCAGTCGCTCTGCGTGAGTTCCAGGCGTCCTGACTCGCTCTTTAGCACGATGGAGAACCCGCTGCGCCGATCTGGGCGTTTGCTGACGGAGCAAGCGGACCAGAGGGACGCTTCTGCCTCCGGCGAGTCATGCGTTGGAGGACCGTCGGTACCCATAGGAGCCTTGAACCACCCGTAACCCGCGTTGACCTTGCCCCCGACGCCATGCGTCGTCATAGCGTGGATGAGCAGTTTCTTGACGAAGTCGGCCCACTTCTGCCGCTTCTCATCGGTCTCACATTCGGGCAGCTTGACGGCGAAGAGGAACTTGGCACCGGGCTTGACGACGATGAACGGCACTGGCGTCGGATCGTCGAAGTCGGTGGGCCAAGCGTTGTTCCTCTGCTGGTAGTAGTCGGGATGGTGGACGGTCACTACGTCGCGGTGGAAGGGCTTCCCGCCGACGGAGTCCGGCACGTACCACGCATCGTAGAACACGCACAGGCCCGCGCTCTTCTGGTCGCCGATCACGGCATCGAACTGCTCCTGCGTCACGCGCCCTTCCTTCATGAGCGCCTCGGCGGTATCCCGGCATGCCCCCTTGATGGCCGAACCGGGGATCACGGGCATGCCGTAGGTGTGCAACGTGGTCAGACCGACCTCCAGCGGACTCGACATGCCCAGTCCGAGGGCAAGGGGACCGCCGAGGGTCAGTTCAATCTGGAAGGGGTCCGGAAGAGCTTGCTTGTAGCGCTGGAATGCAGCCTTGTAAACGGGAGATGCAGGGCTGGCCTGGACGCGTTGGAGGAGGTCCTTCGCCGCCTTGTGCTCATCGCCGTTCTGCGGCAGGTACCGGGCAAGGGCGAGGCCAGGATTGTCAAAAGCCGGTCTGTTTGCGAGTGCGC
>DYKI01000154.1:4159-6414 GCA_020722705.1 Chthonomonas calidirosea
CTGTGATCGTGTCATGGCAGCCTCCTCACCCGACGATCACGCGGCAGAGGCCGCGGCCCACGCTGGCGTTGCCGCCGATCTGGATGTACTTGGTGCCGTTCAGAACCGTCTTCGGATCGCCGCCGTTGGCATGCAGGGCCGCGCCGGCGAAGATGGTCTCGGCGGGAACCGCCTCTTCGTACCAGAGGTTGCCCTTCCCGCCCGATGTCGTGCCGGTCTCAGGGTCCAACGCGATCCGCGCAGCAACCTCGGTGCCGTTCTCCGAGAGGAAGTTGAACAGCTCGTCGGAGACGATGGCGAAGCGCTCGACGAAGTGCGTCCGGGACTGCTGGTCCGCGAATAGCGCCTTCGCGATGCCTTCGCCGATGGTCTTCGTACTGGCCGCATCCTGGCTGGGATTGAGGTCGAGATCCTCGAGGTAGACCTTGTTGCCGTTAACGAGCTTGGTGCCCGGACAGACCTTGCATGCGTCCTGATTGGCGACGGTCGGCACGGTCGCTGTGAACGGCAGGGACGCTCCGATGGCCGTCATGTCCTTCACGAAGCGGTCGAGGACCAGCGGGCACGTCACCCAGGCGAACGTGCCGAAGAAGCTGCGCACGGGCAGACAGAGGATGCGCTGGTCGGTCAGGACGATCTCGCCGGCCTTCTCTTGGGAGCCGAACTCTGCCTCCTTGGACTTCTCGTCGCCGGGCGTATTAGCGCGGATCACCCCCTTCATGCTGCTGCCGGGGATGATGGGCCAGCCCGTGGCCTTCTCGCGGGCGATGGGCAGGTCTATGACGGCGACGGTCTGGCCGGTTCCGGAGTGGACCGGCGTGATGGCGTGCAGATAGACGACAGTTGCTTTCATCCGTTACCTCCTGTGGTATCCCAGATGCCCCAGACGGCCAATCCGTAGCCGTCGCGGCGGTCTTGATCGTTGTCGCTCACGGGCGCGAGCCATCCATCGGAAGCAAGCGCCGATGTATCACCTTCAGCTTTGAAGAAGAAGACGGAACCTGCCGGCACGAGCCAGCGCACCGCCTTCGGCCCCCGTGCGGCATAGTCCCAGCCGCTGACGGCCTCACGGCGCGGCACACAGGCCGCCTTGAGGGTCAGCTTCGGCCCGTTCAGTCCCGGAGGAGAACCGCCCGCCCAGCCGGGCTTCCATCCGCCCGAGAAGATGGCGGGTGTCACCAGCACCATGCGGATGCTATCCGACTTGGCCAGCACGTTCTTGAGGTCGTCCGGGCACGTGGGCCAGCTCTCCGCATCAGCCGTGGCTGCCACGGCCACGCGACGCTCGCCGCCCAGAAACAGCGGGCCTGAGACGGCTTGATCGTGGGCGACCCGCACCAGATAGGACCAGTCGCGTTTGATCAGCCCATCGTCGGTCTTGCGCTGCTCCATCGGAACGACCGAAGCCGTGGTGAAGAGCATGCCGTCTTCGGCGATCCCGTTCTTGCCGATCTTCACGTGGGTCCGTTCTTCGACCGCCGGATTGCCGATGTTGGGGAACTGCTCCGGCACGGGATCGAAGCCTTCGCCTTCTGCGGCCGCCAACCATTTCTTCAGGTCATCCCACATCCAGAAGCGGTACCCCCGCTCCGGCTTCTCCTCATGGGTCACTCGCATAGGCAGCATGTCATCGGGCATGTTGCAGCCGGCGCCTTCGGGAATCGTGACCGGCCGCAGGCACATGCACTTGAGCGGGTTCTTCTTCTCATTGTCCTTGCGGTAGAACACGGCGTCGGCAGGAGCCGCGACCACCGGCTGGCCGTCGGCCATCGAGACCACCGGTCCGTGTACGGAGATAGCCAGGGCATTCGCCGGAACGCCGGCTTCTTCCCACTTCCACCCGGCTGCGTTGCCGATGGCGGTTCGGACCGCTCCGGCCACGACTCCGGGATAAGGAACCGGAAGGCTGTCGGCGCGCTGGGCGCCGAGCTCATCGGAGAAGGGGCGCCCGTCGCGGAACAGCAGCGGGTCCACGCCCCGGATGCGTATCGTTTGCACAGACATCAGTTCTCCTCCGGGTACTGGGCGAGGAAGCGGCAGATGATGAGCTTGGCGACGAGATCTTCCAGCTTCTGCGTGTCCTCGCAAGCTGCGATCGCCGCACGCAAGCTCGCCAGGTACGGCTTGCTACCAGTACCGCCCTGCTTGCGCTCGAGGATGCGGTCGGCCTCGGCCTTCAGCGTATCCGAGCCGAGCACATCCTTCGCCTCCCTTGCCAGATGCCGCAGCTCGTAGGGGAAGCCGTGGGAAAGCCC
>DYKI01000154.1:6514-7895 GCA_020722705.1 Chthonomonas calidirosea
TTCGCGCGGAACGCCTCAGTCCAGTCTGTCCAGGTCTGCAGGCTGCAGTTCGTGTTCCAGTTCTCGGACACGATCCTCGGCTCGCCGCCCCTTGTGTGCAGCGCCACGGCCAGGGAGTCGCGCGCTTTCTTTGCCTCCCGCTCGGCCTCGCGGGCGCGCTCCAGGCTGATGCGCAGCGGGTCCATGTGGTGGACGATGGCGACGCCGACCGAGAGCGTTCCTCGCACCGCTTTCCGGAAGGCGTTCGACAGGTCCGCTGCGCACTGGAGTGCCGTGTGCGTCGGGAGGAGAGCCACCACATCGTCGCCGCCGGAGTAGACGCAATGACCGCTGTGCTGTCCGACGATCCCCTTCGCCTCAGCGGCAAAGCCCGAGAGCTTCTTACTGAACTCTACGTGAGCCTCCTCATTGGCCATGTCTGCGAGCAGCTTGCCCATGCGGTCGCCGTCGGCGCAGAGGATGGCGTAGTAGGACGCCCAGTCGGGAGGAGCCGGGCAGCCCAGCGCCTTGGCGGCATCCTTAGCGGCTGTATCGGCATCCTCCTTCGAGAGCTCGCCGCTCTTGACCGCATCCTCCCTTCGCCCCGGGTAAAGAAGGTCGCTCAGACCGATGCCCGAGCCCGCCTTCTTCGCTATGTCCTCAAGGGCCTTCAAGTGCGTTGACCGTGCCGGATCCTTCTTGATGTTTTCAACCAGCGCTACCGAGGACAGCTCTGTTGTTGATGGCACACTTCGCTTGTTGCAGCCCAACACCCGCTTGAGCAGCGAGACAGCGTCAAGGTGTTCAGCAGGCTTGAGATACAGCGGCGGTCTTCGGACGTATGGCGGGTCTGGGTCAGACGACTTCCGCTTCGGTTTCGCGCCGACAAGCACGCTGTCCCGCGAAGGGTCCAGCGGGCTCTTGTAGACCCCGCTCCCGCCAGCCGGCGGCTCGAAGTCGCGCAGGGCCTTCCGTCCGGCCAGAAGGAACTCCACCTGTTCGCGGGACCCCCGATAGTCCGAGCCAAGCGGCACCCACGCGGCATAGAACTCAAGGAAGTTTTCGATCTGAGCCTGAGCGAGGTCCGTATTCACATGGGTTGTTCCCACAACCTGGAGCGCACGGACCCATGCCGTCTTCAGGACGTCCTGCGCCGCCGTTCGGGCTCGTTCTGCGATGGTCGCCGGGTCGCCCTTCACCGTGGCCAGTATCTTGTTGGGGCCGTCCTTGCTTGGATCGGCCGGGAAGATGAGCTCGCCGCCGCTCTCCTTGACCGAGCCCGCGACCGCCTTCGCGATCTCGACGAGCAGTTCGGATCCTGCTGTCAGGTCCGCTGTCCGCCGCGCCGCCTCGATGAACGGCTGCACCGGACCGATGGAAATGGAGAGGAGGCAGGTCATGG
>DYKI01000322.1 GCA_020722705.1 Chthonomonas calidirosea
TTAAGGGGTCAGTTCCAACAATTGACAATTGTTCGTGCGCGTGGTTCACTCTGATTGTTGTTTATCGGAACCGACCCCTATGCCGAGACCACTGCGAATCGAGTTTGCCGGAGCCATCTACCACTTGATGAGCCGGGGCGACCGGCGGGAGCCGGTCTTCCTCGACGATGAGGATCGCAAGACGTTCGTGCGAACGCTGGCCGAGGCGTGCGAGAAAACCGGCTGGCAAGTCCATGCCTGGTGCCTGATGGGAAATCACTTTCATCTCGTCGCCGAAACGCCACAGGCCAATCTGGTCGCCGGGATGAAGTGGTTGCTGGGGACCTACACTGGCCGCTTCAACCGGCGTCACCAGTATTTCGGGCACCTGTTCAGCGGACGCTACAAGTCGTTGCTGATTGACGAGCGCTCACCGGGGTATCTGGCCACCGCCTGCGACTATGTGCATCTCAATGCGGTGCGGGCGGGTCTGGTCCAGCCCGATCAGCCGCTCTCGGCCTTTGCCTGGAGCAGCTATCCGCTGTATCTGGCGCCGGGCCAGCGTCCGGCCTGGCTACGGGTGGACCGGTTGCTCGGCGAGCATGGCATCCAGGAGGACTCGGCGGAGGGCCGCATCGAATTCCAGCGCCGGATGGAGCAGCGGCGCAGCGAGGGGGAGGCGCCGGAAATGCTGGCGGCCTTGCGCCGGGGCTGGCGGTTGGGGGCCGACGACTTCTTGCAGCGGTTGAGCGAGAAGCTGGGCCGCCGAGGCCAGAGCCATGAGCGGGCGAGCGAACGTCGTGAAACGGATACGGAACGGGCCGAGCGCCTGGTCCAGGAGGGCTTGGCCAAACTGGGTTGGAGTGAGGCGGATTTGGCGAGCCAGCCCAAGGCGCATCCGGAAAAGGTGAAGCTGGCCCGCGCGTTGCGGACCCAGACGCCGATGACGCGCGATTGGATCGCGAAGCGCTTGCGGATAGGCAGCAGCAGTTACGTGGCGCATCTCTTGCGAAAGTGAATCGCCGGGGCGGCGCACGGATTGAGGGCGACCGGTGAATTCGAGCGGCAGACGGAGGCGTGGCGGTGACTTTGCTGATGCCCACCTACGCCGCGATGCCGTTGATCAGTTTCTCCAGCTCGCTCAACCGCTGCAGGTACTGCTCGAATCCCGCCGGATTGCGCTCGGCCACGGCGGGCACTTCGGGAAGGTGGCAATGCTCCCCGAGGTCTTGCAGCGCCA
>DYKI01000323.1 GCA_020722705.1 Chthonomonas calidirosea
TTTGGGTAGCGTTATTGTCCTGTCTTGGGGTTGAATAGCCGCATGGCAAAGACATTTCGTGCATGGGACGTGGACGTTGATATGCTGTTTCCTCCTTCGGTGCGAGAGTATGTGCCGGCGGGTCATACGGCGCATTTCGTGCGGGACCTGGTTCGGGACTCTCTGGACCTGTCGGAGATTCTGTCGTCCTACACGGAGGAGCGGGGTTTTCCTCCCTATCATCCAGTGATGATGACGGCGTTGTTGTTGTACGCCTACACTCAGGGGATCTACTCGTCGCGCCGTATTGCCCGTGCGTGCGAGGAACGTACCGACTTCATGGCGGTGACAGCGCTGCAGCGTCCAGACTTCCGGACGGTGAACGCATTCCGTCAGCGGCATGCTTCTGCGCTGTCGCGTTTGTTCGTACAGGTTCTGGGGTTGTGCGGTGCGGCGGGCCTGGTGAAGCTGGGGCATGTGGCTCTCGACGGGACGAAGATCCGCGCGAACGCTTCGAGACACAAGGCGATGAGCTACGGGCGTCTGAAGCAGCGCGAGTCGGCTCTGGCGGCCGAGGTTGCCCGCTGGTTCGAGAGCGCTGAAGCGGCCGATGCCGCCGACGATCGTATTCATGGACGCGACCGTCGCGGAGACGAAACGCCGGACTGGATGAAGGACAAGCAGCAGCGCCTGCAGCGGATACGAGAGGCGAAGGCCGCGATGGAAGCTGAGGAAGCGGAAGCCGAGGGCCGCCCCGATGGAGGCACCGCCGATACCGTGGGTATCTCGGAAACGGATCGGGACGCTCCTTCGTCGGCTGTTCCTCCCGACAAGAAGCAACGCAACTTCACCGATCCTGATAGCCGCATCATGAAGACACCCTCCGGTTTTGAGCAGTCATACAACGCCCAGGCAGCCGTTGATGCCTCCAGCCAGGTCATTGTTGCGGTCCGTGTGACCAACGCCGGCAACGACAGCCGGCAACTCGTTCCCATGCTCGACGCCATTCACCTCAACACCGGACGCGATCCGTCAGAACTCTCAGCCGACAGTGGGTACTGCTCGGAAGCCAACCTTTCGGCGCTGGAAGAGCGCAAGGTTCGCGGCTACATTGCCACAGGCCGCCAGAGACATGGCAGCACCTCGCCGACGGGGGCCGGCTCCGGCTCGCCGGGCAGTTGTCTTCGCCGCATGGTCACGCGTCTGCGGTGCGGCGGCCATCGGAGCCGATACC
>DYKI01000324.1 GCA_020722705.1 Chthonomonas calidirosea
GAATGGCACTGTTGAATGTAACGCGTTGGCATTCAATGGGAAAGGGCTTTGTGGCGAGTGGAGTGTGATCCAGGGATTCGATGATCGGATCGAGACGACGCCCGCATAGGAAGGTTCGGCGTGCGTAAAGGCATTGGACCGTCCGAGCGCGCGGAATGAGCGGCTCTTCGGCAGGCCGGCCGGAGAAGACAGGGCTGGGGGGTTGTGCATGGATTGGCGTACGGCTCCGATTCTTGTGGCGGACGGAGTGATTGTGGCGTTTCGTTCAGCGGCGTTTGCCGCCCGCCGCCAGGAGTTCTTTCCGCGCCTCCTGACGCGGCTTCGTGAGAAGTCGATGCGGTTTGGGACGACGTTTGATTGCCCGCGGTTCAACTCGGTTCGGGCGGTCGCCCACGTTGTGGCTGGCGATGGCCTCGAACTGAATGGTGGCCAGGGTACGGATCATGGACGCCGAGGCATCGGTGAGGCGGTCCCACGAGGCGGCGATCGCCTGGCGGGCACCGGCAAAGCCGATCTGCCGCGGCAGTTTGCCGTGCACCAGTGCCGCCTGGGCGATGCTCTTGCGGATCAGATTGTAGCCCAGCCACGCGGTCCAAATCTCCTTGCGAACCATCTCTGGGCTTTTGCACCGCAGGTGGTCCATGGCCAGCGATTGTTTCAACGCGCGGAGATCGAGTTCCACATTCCAGCGGTAATGGTAGAGTGTGGCGATGTCCTCCGCGGGATAGCGCTCGGCGTCCAGCAGGGTCGTGACCACGACCAGCTTTTCCACGCGGAAGCCGGGCTCGTGGACTTCGACGAGGATCTGCCGCAGACGCAACGTCGCCGGGATCGTGGCGTAGGTGGCTTCGTCCATCCACTCCGGGCGTTGAGGCCGCCGCCACTCGACGATGCGGTCGCCGCGGGCCATGCATTGGCCACGGCGGAAGTCGGCCTTGCGGCGCTGGTGCAGTCGGACCACGGCGTCGACATTCCGCTGCAAGGCCAAGGCCAACTGACAATAGGAGCAATGGATGCGATCGGCCAGCAGGATGTCGCCGGGCCGCAGGGCGCTCCACAAGGTCCGCAACAGGGCGTTCTCCCCCGTTTCCTTGCCGGCGTACGGCCCCAACGCCATGTCACACAACAGGCCGGTGGCCAGCGACAGCAAGACCACCATCCGCACGATGGGAAATCCCAACCCGGGCTGTTGCGCGGTGTTCTGGGG
>DYKI01000325.1 GCA_020722705.1 Chthonomonas calidirosea
ACGCCTCTTGAACGCAGCCGCAGCCGGTGGTTTGAAGCCTGCGCCTGTACGCCGACTTCGGGGGGCCTTCCCCCATCTCTTGTGCAGCATGGCTGCACGGAGGACTTGCGTCCTCCTGTGCGCCTTCATGGCGCACACTCGTCGGCGTAGTTGACTACCTCGGCATGCAGCCGCCGTGCGTGACCACCACCGTACCAGGCCAGCATGAAGCGGCGGAAGTACAGGTTCGCCAGCAGCGGACTGATGACACCCCCTTGCGGGGCGCCACGGTTCGTGTCGCGCGCGACCGTCGTGCGGATTTCGCCGCCGCCGTCCGCACGCTCGACAACCGGTGCGTCGAGCCACTGGCGGATCGTCGCCAGCACCGTCCCGTCAGCGACCCGTCGTGCCACACAGCGCAGAAGGTCACCCTGGGGAATCGTATTGAAATAGTCGGACAGATCAGCGTCTACAACCTCACGCGCTCCACGGTCGGCAATGCCGAAGTGGATGCGCCGCAGCGCCATCTTGGCATCCATGCCCGCGCGGAAGCCGTACTGCCAAGGGAACAGGTCTTCGTCGAAGATCGCCCCCACAACCAGCAGCATTCGCCCGTAACGTGCTCTGCAGGGTTCGAACCGAATCAAGCGGGGTTGATAGGCTCGCGCCAATCCCCGGGCTCTTCCGGCTTTGCACCTTCGCATCGGAACAGGGGGCCTTCGCTCCACCAGCGTTACCCAGCTTCATCACTACTACGCCCCCACCCGCCATCCGCAGCGGCCGACTCCACCCCTCACGAGGTCGTCGTTGCCCGGTGACCCGCCGGGCGCCACCACGGACTTCCCTTGTTGCACGATCGATCGGTTGTCATGCGTGCTGCCACCACTACCCCGGTGGACGCGGCGCCTGCGTTTCACGCTCGCTTCGGCACCGCCATCGGCCTTCCTCGTTGTTAGGGCGAGTCGGCATCCACGACGGCATTTCGAGGCCTGCTCAGCGTTCACTCACGTTGCGGCCCGCATGACCTGCTGGCCTCCATACGAGGCCTTTTCAAGAAGTGCTTCAGTCCATTCGTTACCTCCTGAACCGCCCCCTGTGCTTCCGGCTGGAGCGCGAGTTTCGCCGGGTCGGACTTTCACCGACGGATCAATCGTGCCTTTGCAAGGCACACATAACAACGCGGTGGAAAACGCCATTCGGCCTCTCGCCCTGGGCCGCAAGAATTG
>DYKI01000155.1 GCA_020722705.1 Chthonomonas calidirosea
CACGTGGTGGACGACCGGGGTTTATCATGCGCGGGAGAGGAGGCATTCGGCTCGGCGGGAGAGGAGGCATTCGGCTCGGCGGGAGCCTCGCCCTCCCACGGAGCGTTGCCCTCCCGAGGTTCGCCGGGCAGGGACCTGTGGCCTGGGCGGCGAATCGTTACGGTATGGGCGCACGGAATCAGCCAAACATCGTCTTCGTCTTTGCCGATCAGCTTCGCGGGTCATCGCTGGGGCACGTGGGGCAGGAACCGGTGATCACACCCAACCTCGATCGCTTTGCCGGGCAAGGCATGCGCATGACCCGGGCGGTGTCGAACTGCCCGCTCTGCTGCCCGATGCGCGCCTCGATGATCACGGGTCAGCACCCGCTGAGCCACGGCGTGATCGGCAACGACATCCGCCTTCCCGAAGATGGTCCGTCCATTGCGCGCGCGCTGAATGAAGCCGGATATCGCACGGCCTACATCGGCAAGTGGCACCTTGACGGCACCGACCGGTCGGGTTTCACGCCGCCCGGGCCGAGGCGTCAGGGTTTCGGCCACTGGGCCGCGTACAACTGCAACCACCTGTACTACGAGGCGTACTACTACCGCGACGAACCCGAACCGATCTGGATCGAAGGCTACGAGCCGACCGCTCAGACCGATCTCGCCATCGAGTACGTTCGGGAAGCGTCGCAGCATGGCGGGCCGTTCTGTCTCTTCCTATCGTATGGGCCGCCGCACTGCCCCTATGACCATGTTCCGGATCGGTTCCGCGCCATGTACGATGAGGCCACGCTTCCGGTCAGGCCGAATGCACCCAACACCGATCGGCGCATCCTGGCCGGATACTATGCGCACATTACCGCGCTTGACTGGAACTTCGGACGGCTGATGGCGGCTCTTGACGAGTCCGGCCTCGCCGACGATACGCTCGTCGTGTTCACCAGTGACCATGGCGACATGATGTTCAGCCATGACCGGGGCTGGAAGAGCAAGCCATGGGCCGAGTCGGTGATCGTACCGTTCATCGCTCGGTGGCCGGGGGTTATCAGGCCCGGAGCCGTCGAGACCGCACCGTTCGGCCTCGTGGACCTCGCGCCGACCCTGTGCAGCATCGCGGGCGCCGCGGTGCCCGAACGCATGGAGGGCGAGGCATGGACCGACATGCTTCTGAACCGGGCCGGACCCCGTCCGACCTCTACGCCGATCTACCTGTACCTTCATGCCGTTCCGCAGTCATTCCCGGTGTGGCGCGGCGTCGTCACCACTCGCTACACCTATGCCCGGTTCAAGGATCGTCCCTGGGTTCTTTACGATGACGTGTGCGACCCGTACCAGATGACGAACTGGGTCGGGGACGGCGCTTGCGGCTCTGCCGTGCATCAGCCGGATGGCGTGCGGGCAATCGCGGGCAAACTCGAGGCGGAGCTGGAGGTGTGGCTGGATCGAATG
Source organism: Chthonomonas calidirosea (assembly GCA_020722705.1). Taxonomy (GTDB): domain Bacteria; phylum Armatimonadota; class Chthonomonadetes; order Chthonomonadales; family CAJBBX01; genus JAAYVH01. The sequence continues at coordinate 1,437 of DYKI01000155.1, forward strand.
CACGATGACTTCGCTTCGGCCCAGGACCTTGTCGAGCGCTTCGGCATTGCGGTCAACGAGCACGGCGTGCCGGTCATCATTCAGCAGGAACGCATCGTCGCCGAACAGGCGCGACGATCGGCTGCTCGATCGGAGCGCATGAGGTCCGGATAATGGCTGCGGAGCCTGAGCGGGGTCTCAATACGGTTGGCACTCAACCTACGGACGCTCCCCGAACGCTGAGCCCTGCCATCGAGGCTGCGCGCGCGGCGATCGTGGATCTCGGGCCGCGCGTCGCACTTGCAAAGATCGAGGAGCTTCAGCGGCAATACCCCGACGATGCTGACCTTCCTGCCACGCTGGCCCTCGCCGAACTGGGGTGCGGCGAGGTCGAACGTGCGCAGCGGCGCATTCACGAGCTGCTCGCCGGCAATCCCGGGGTCGGCGCATTCGCGGTCGCTTCCGACCTGGCCGTGTTCCAAAACCAATCCGATCGAAGTGCGCAGATGCTGCAGCGTGCTCAGGCCATGGACCCGGACCACTGGCTGACCCTCCGCGCCACGGCCACGCGCGCCCTGATGGACAACGATACCGAAGCCGCAAAGCGAGCGGTGTCGCGCAGCCTCGAGCTGTACCCGCGTGACCGGGAGGCGATGCGCATTCTGGTGATGGTGCATCGCCTTGCCAACGACGAAGCGGCGGAGTCCGCCATCCTCGATTCGCCCCCCGAGTGGTTCGCGGGAACCACTCAGCATTACCGTGGGCGCTTCCACAGGGCATACTCGCGGCGCGACATCAAGGCAGCCGAAGCCGAGGCGCGCAACGCCGTTGCGGCGAGTTCCGGGCGCGATGCCCAGGCATGGGCCGATCTTGCCGCCGCCCTGCTGCATGTCAACAAGCATGACGAGAGTGAGCAATGCGCCCGGCATGCCCTCGACATCAACCCCCGTCAGGCGAATGCTCTCAACACACTTGCCTCTCTCGCGATCCGTCGCGGCGACATCCGCGCAGCATCTCGCCTGCGCCGCCAGGCGGCAGACGCGATCCCGGCGCTGCGCGGCCAGCAGCACTTGTACGTTGCCAACGAGGCGCTTCGGCGCGGTGACCTGCGCCGCGCGGAGGCAGCCTTCCGAGACGCGGAGCGGTCCGGCCCGAGCGTGGCTGCTCGATCCGCGCGGCTTGGCCTCGCCCAGACGTTCCTGGCTTTCGGCCAATGGGACCGAGCGCGTGCCGAGCTGGATCGGGCCATTGCCGCGGACGGACTCAGCGATGCTCTGCGTACCGTTCGCATGCAGATTCTGGAGCACGAGGGCAAGACAGCCGAGGCAGAACAGGACCTGATCGCGTTGACCGAAGGTGCGACTCCTTACGCAGGAGCACTGGCAGCCGCCATCGTGATGTGGCACCAACGAGGGCGGGACGATCAAGTTGCGCATCTTGCGGCCTACGCATTGCGGCGCCTCCCCGGCACAGCATCGGACCTCGCCGATATGGTCATGGCTCTCAGCGGAGCGGGGCGCAGCGAGGATGCGCGCAAGCTGTTCGAGGCCGCCGAGCGTATGCACCCTTCGGACGAGGCTCTGCGCCTGATGGCCGTCGGACTTGCAGCCTCGGACGGACGAGCCGGGCATTTCCGCTATGAGATGCTCCGCCTGCCGCGTGAGGTGCGGCGACGCCTCTTGGGGCCCGGGCTCCTCCTTCGCCCGTGGTTCTGGCGCGCACTCCTGCAGAGCTTGCTGCGCAAGAAACGTCCGTAAAGCCCCTGCGGGGCCTTCCCGTGGATGCCGCCATGGCGGCGTGCCATACTTGACTCTGAATGCGGGTCGTCCACGATGGCGACCGCGCAGCATGAGGAGATTTCGGACATGAAGGGTCGTTTCCGTATTGCGCTTGGCATCGCGGCGGGCGTATCCGCTCTGGCGGTTGCCGTCGCTGCCCCCCGGCAACAGGCTGTCCAGACTGGTTCTTCGGGTTCGAAGGCCACGATCACCTTGTTCTCCGGCACGGCCGAGGACATGGCGGCCAACTGGGTCCGCCGGGGCACCGACCAGCCTGCGGCATGGCGCATCGCCGATGGCGCAATGGTCGTCGGAGGCGGCGACATCGCGACCAAGCAGGAGTTCAGCGACTTCCAGCTCCATATCGAGTTCCGAACGCCCGACATGCCCAACGCAACCGGACAGGGCAAGGGCAACAGCGGCATCGGCCTGCTTGGGCGCTATGAGGTGCAGGTACTTGACTCCTACGGCATTGCCCAGCCCGGCAAGGGCGACTGCGGAGCAGTCTACAACACTGCGGCTCCTCTGCTGAACGCCTGCAAGCCTCCGATGGAATGGCAGACCTACGACATCGTGTTTCGCGCGCCACGCCTGGACGACAACAAGGCCATCGTCGAGAAGCCCCGAGTGACGGTCATGCAGAACGGCGTCGTCATCCAGAACAACGTGATCATCGAGGGGATGACGGGCATCCAGTCGCAGCGCGAGCGGGAGCCGTCGCGAACGGGTCCCATCGTGCTCCAGGATCACGGCAACAAGGTCGAGTACCGCAACATCCGCATCACCCCGTTGCCGGAGAAGGGCGCAGACAAGTACTGACGACGTGACCTGCGGGGTCCCGTGAATGGTCCTGACAAAGGCATAGACGGCGGCATCGTGGGGCATGCCATGCACGAGAAGGCGGCTGTGGGCGATCCCTTCGGGGATCGCCCCGGCCTTTTCGTCCACGCGGCGGCTTGCGGCGTTGGGAACGGAAGCGATGATCTCAAGTCGTTACAAGTCCGTGTTGTCGAATGCGAAGTCCAGGAAGTCACGTATGGTCTGTGTGGCCGCTCCCCTGCCCATCGTTGCCGACAACGGCGAAGCCATCCCATCGTCTCGTCCATCGTAAAGTCGGGGTGACGCCACGGCAGGCGGGCTCGGGTGCGGGACACGCCCGGGGCTTGTACGGTGTCGGCTCGGCGGGAGCCTCGCCCTCCCGGAGACGGCGGCCGGCTGCGAGTCCCACGGGGAGCGCCTTATGGATCCGATTGGGCGAGCCTCCACCAGGCCGTGACGGTCTCCATCACTCATCGAACAGGTCCAGCATTCCGGTCTCGATGATGCCGCCGGGTCCGGGCTTGGGAACGATCTCCGGAAACGCAGGTCCGATGGCCTCGCGGAGGCGGCAGGCGAACTTGTAGAGCTTGTCAACGTAGTAGGCCGCGTTCTCGTCACCAGGCGTGTAATGGGCGACAAGGCCGAGGCGTCCATTGGCCCGCTCATAGACCTGCACATAGTCGCCCACAGCCGTCCCTTCGGCGATTTCCGCCGAGCGCTGCTTGCCCGCGCTGGTAAAGGTCTTCTCGGTGATCCGCTCTCGCCTCGCGATCTGTTCGATCGGCACCCGATGCTCCCGCAACGCGCGAGCCAGATCGGTGTATAGCTGGCGTATTTCCGTGGCCCGTCCTTCCATCATCAGGTCCACGGCCCTGGCGATAAACTCGCGGCCATACGGTTCATCGGCGCGCGACCGGAGCGAGGCTCCTTTGAACGTGCGCTTGCCGGCGTAGTCGCACAGGACGTAGTTCTTGGTCTTGACCGAAACCATGCACCGGAAGCGGCCATCGAATGCAAGCCGGATACCCTCGGGCAGAGCCGACCCGATCCTGGCAATGTAGGCACGCTCGGCGTCCTCACCCTCGACATCTTCGGGCGGCACGAAGTAGACGCCGTCGGTGTCTATCTCAATGACCTGTCCGCCAGTAGCCTCAATGTCCTCGGCGATCTTCTTGACGATCTCGCGTCCGCGAGAAGTCACGGCTGCGGCTGCTTCGGGATCGTTGAAGTTGAACCCGCCTGCGCCCAGATAGCCGTAGAACGAGTTGATGAGCACTTTGAACGAGCCCTGCAGGCCGTCCCAGTAGTTGGCCTCGCTGCCTGCGGCGGCCTTTGCCCGCGCCTTGGCGTCGAGACGCCGGGCCGTCAGCTCCCGCAGAGCCGGCAGAAAGATATCGAGCGTATCGCTCCGGGGCTTGATCCCGTCCGCCAACATGATGCTTGGGTACAGGCTCTCGACGTCGGCCTTGACGATCCGATGAAGGACGCCCGAACGCCGCAGCTCCGTGTAGCCGCCTTCGTACTGCGCCGTCGGCAACGGACGTGGTATCGCCCGTCCGGCATGCAGATAGGCTCGAATGAAGATCGCGTTGATCTTCTCGCCGGCTCCGCTGACGGCACACGAAGCGTACGTATCGGGCACCATCTGGGTCTGATAGAACTCGGTCGCGAGAACCAGCTCGGCCAGCTTGCCCGTCTCGATAACGTCCTGGCGGGCATATTGGGCCACCAGTTCAGGATCACGGTTGAAGATCTCCTCCATGCGATCGCGCGGAAGCTCGATGCGATCGGCCTCGGCGATGCCGAACGCACGGGCAACCTCCTTCAGTCCGTATCCCGTAAGCGAACCGCGCGCCCAGTCGAAACGCTGGACGGCAAGAAAAGAATCCACAACGTGCCGGCCAAAGACGCGCCACGGGATGAGCGGACGGGTGATGCCGCCGATCGCAAAGGTGCGGCGGATGCCTGCGAACGCCTCGGAGCCGTCGCGGCCGACCGCGAACGGTATGCCGTGTCGCCTGCATCGTTCGGCGATGAAGGGCATGTCGAAGCCATGGATGTTGTGTCCCTCGACCACGTCCGGGTCCCTCTCGATCAGCAGAGCGATGAACTCCCGCAGGAGATCGGGCTCGGGGCCGGTGAGTGTGGTCAGCAGCCCGCGGTTGTCGGCGACTGCGATCATCAGGATCCGTGCGCCGGAGTCCTTCGGGTCCAGACCGATCGTCTCGATGTCTACCTGCATGCGCCGGACGTCGTCCATGGACATGCCCTTGAAAAGGGTCATGCCTCCGCGAGACAGCGCCATACGGGCGTCGCTGGTGTAGCCGATGTATTCCGCATGGCGCTCGCGAAGGTCCATGCGCGCCCGATTGCAGTCGTCGGCCCGTTCGAACTCGGCCAGAAAGGCAAAGCCGTCGCCGTCGAGGTCCGTGCGTATGACGTTGGCAGGCACGTCATGAGGTGAGGTGACCAGAAGCCAGGGCAGAGATCGGTGTTTGATCAGCTCGACCGTGTCGTCGGGCAATCGCCGCCAGAGGAGCAATGAGCCGGGCCGCACTTCGGCAGCCACGATTCTCTCCGTCGTGTCCCAGCCGAAGAGAATGGGCGATTCCCCGTGCGGCTTCTGCTGACCTCCCGAGGCTGTGTCTGCCTCGGGGGGCCTTGCGTCGCCTTCGGGCCGAGGAAGGAAGTCTTTGTCAGTGAAGAGGCTGTTCGTGAAGGTCACGCTACGCTCCTTCGGCTCGGGGCTCGCCGACGGCATCGGCCGGACGCAAGGCTGCTTCCGCGTCCCCTGCAGGGTCGCGTGACGCCGCGGTTGAGGTCGGCGCGTGGGAGAGGACCTTGCTTGTCTCATCGCTCCATACGCCTGCACTTCGACGCTTCGCCCGGCTTCGCGCGGCGACGATCTGCTCGCGAGTGATGGTTCCCGCATCGAAGAGGAGCATGTCCATGACCTCGTCGGTCGCCGCCTCCGACATCGGCATGAAGCGGCCGCTTCCGCGAACGTAGAGCGTCCCGTCTGCTCCTCGAATGTCCCCGCGCCCCTCCCATATGCGCCGTGACACATCGGTTGCATAGCCTGTCACGGTCACCTCCTCACCAATCGGCACCGACCTGCGGTATTCGATATGGAGCTCTATGGCCATGCAGAAGCGGCCCGTGTGGATGGCAGGAGCCCAGCCCATCGTCTCGTCCAGGAGAGCAGCCAGCACGCCGCCGTGGGATATGCCAAGGTAGCCCATGTGGGGCTCGCCAACTCGGACGGTCGTCCAGACCTTCTCGCCGTCGGTCTGGAAGCGGACCTTCAGCCCGGCGGCATTGCTCTCGCCGCAAACAAAGCACGTATGGGAGTGGGGGATGCGTGCTGTCATGCTCTGACCTTTCCTGAGTCGTTCGTGTGTTGTACAGCCCTCACCCTGGCCCTCTCCCGCGAGCCTTTCCGCCTCGGTTCCCGTCACGTTCGTCCTCGCGGGAGAGGGGACAAAGGCAACGGCCCGCGCCTCGATTCCGATCTGCCGCGAGCCTTTCCGCCTCGGTTCCCGTCACGTTCGTCCTCGCGGGAGAGGGGACAAAGGCAACGGCCCGCGCCGGCTCTCCTTCCCCGCGCATGCCGGACGTAAGGCACTGTACCATCCGTTGCGCGCGGGAGAGGCCG
>DYKI01000326.1 GCA_020722705.1 Chthonomonas calidirosea
TCGAACTTACTGGCAACGCCGGTTCCGGCACGCCGGCGTCTGTATCCCGAAAGAGATCGTCCCGGATCGGGACGCGCAGGGAACGAAAAAGCAAGGAGAAAGTGATGCAAGTTCCACGTCGGAGATCAGCGTTCACGCTGATCGAGCTGCTGGTGGTGATCGCGATCATCGCCATACTCGCAGCGATCCTCTTCCCCGTCTTCGCCAAGGCACGGGACCAAGCGCGAAAGACCAGTTGTCTCTCCAACATGAAGCAGCTCGGACTCGGGTTCCTCATGTATGCCCAGGACTATGATGAGCGACTGCCCGGCGTCAACTTCGGCAACGGTGTCGGGCAGGGCTGGCCGTGGACCGTATGGGCCGGCTCCGTTGACTGGACCGGCGTGTTCACCCATGCCGTCATGCCCTATCTCAAGAACCGCCAAATACTTCAGTGTCCGAGCGGCACTGAAGTGGACCGCTGGAGCGGAACCAACGGCCTCAGTTACTGCTACAACGAGTACATGTACAACACCGGGCAGGGCTGGTCCTCACTCGCCCGCATCAGCTCGGCCCCGGCCGGCGTCGCATCGGTCTCCATGCTGTCCGAGTGCTTCTCGAGCGGCATCTACATGGACTGGGAAGGCGGCGGCCCCACACTCCCGGATGGGACGATGGACGGCCTGAACCGCATTCGCTACCACACGTGGAATCCCTGGCAGCCCAACCACGAGGGTACCAACATCACTTACGGCGACGGCCACTCGAAGTTCATCGCCAAGGACGCCATCCGCAGCTACCGCATGCCATCTGGGTGGTCAGATAACCGCCAGAGACCCATCGTCTATCCCGGCGCTGTCGAGCCGTAAGCCAGAACCTGCTGTGCGGTCCCGCCCCTCGCCCAGTGCCGACCGAAGCGGGGCCGCTTGGCGGACATTCCGACAGGAAGAAGCAACACACCAAATGCGAAAGCTGATCATGGCAGTGGCTGCCGCATCGGTCTCTGTCACCATACTCGCCGGATGTTCGACGAAGCCGCAACTGACGGAATCCGAGCGCAACACTCCGCCGCCGCCCGGTCCCAGAGAAGGCTATACGCCCCCGCCGCCCGGCGCCGTGCCGGGCCGCGCCGGCGGTCAGATGCCCGCCGCGCCGCCGCCGCAACAGGGGCAGGGACGCTGAGAACGAGGCCCGACCGGATTCTATCCGCCGGGCCTCG
>DYKI01000156.1 GCA_020722705.1 Chthonomonas calidirosea
CCCTCACCCAGCCTCTCCCGCGCGCGGCACGTGATGGACGACCGGGGTTTATCATGCGCGGGAGAGGAGACACTCGGCTCGGCTGCGCGTCGTTACCCCCACCCCCTTGGGCGGGCGGGGGCAAGGGGGAGGGGGCGTCGCCACTTATCCCTCACCCAGCCTCTCCCGCGCGCGGCACGTCGTGGACGACCAGTGTCTACCATGCGCGGGAGAGGGGACACTCGGCTCGGCAGGAGCCTCGCCCTCCCACGGAGCCTCGCCCTCCCGAGCGGCCATATTCGCTGAGCGGTGCGGAGGTCCGGTGATCTGTGCACAGCACTCTCGATCCGAGGGAACACCAGGCGATCAAGCATCCGTAATCTGTGTTTGGCCACGTTCCGCCGGAGCCGAAGGTTTCGGCGCGTTACAACACGCACTCCGAGTAAGGTGAGTCCATGGTTGAGGTCAAGGACCTGACGAAGTACTACGGCGAGTATGCCGCCATCGAGGGCGTCTCGTTCAAGGTGGAGGAGGGCGAGATCCTCGGCTTCCTCGGCCCGAATGCCGCCGGCAAGACGACGACGATGCGCATCATCGCCGGATTCATGCCTCCGACATCGGGCACGGCGACGGTCGCCGGTACCGACGTTGTGCGCGATTCCGTCGAGGCGCGCCGCAAGCTGGGCTACTTGCCCGAGCAGGTGCCCCTCTACGACGACATGAGCGTCCGCGAGTACCTGGCATTCTGTGCCAAAGTCCGAGGCGTGCCCGGGGCCAAGCAGTCGGAGCGCGTTGACGCGGTGATGAACGCGACGCGCGTCACCGAATACGCCGACTCGCTTATTCTGAAGCTCTCCAAGGGGTTCCGCCAGCGAGTCGGCATCGCGCAGGCCATGGTGCACGATCCTCCCCTGCTCATCCTCGACGAGCCGACCGTGGGACTGGACCCGCGTCAGATTGTCGAGGTGCGCGAGCTGATCAAGGGCCTCAGGGGCAACCATACGGTCATCCTGAGCACGCACATCCTGCCGGAGGTGCAAGTCGTCTGCGACAGAGTCGTCATCATCAACGAGGGCCGGATCGCCGCCATTGACACGCCCGAGGCGCTGACAGCCAAGCTGCGGCGCTCGCAACAGATACGCCTCGACGTCCGCGGCCCGCGCACTCAAGTTGCCGACGCTCTCCGCAAGTTGCCGGGTGTACGTGGCGTAACGGACGAGGACGCAGGCGATGGCGTATTCCGGTTCACGGTCGAAGCCGATCCCGACAAAGACATCCGCGAAACCGCGGCGACGATGGTGGTCAAGCAGGGATGGGGCCTGCGCGAGATGAGCAGCGTAGCAATGTCCCTTGAAGACGTTTACATTCACCTGACGACAAACGATGGGGCAGGGTCACCGTCGGCTCGGCAGGAGCCTCGCCCTCCCACAGAGCCTGAGCGGCGAGACGACAACGAGGGGATGGAGGAGACCCGATGAGACCCGTCCTTACCATCGCACAGCGCGAACTGCGCTCCTATTTTGGTTCGCCGATGGGCTGGGTGGTCATGGCGGCCTTCATGGCCTTTGCCGGCTACTTCTTCTGGGCAGCCATTGCCCTGGCCGGCATCGGCGAGATGCGCATGTGGTTCAGCAACACGACGATCATCCTGATTATTCTGCTGCCGGCGCTTACCATGAGGCTCATCGCCGAGGAACGGGCCCGTGGAACCATCGAGGTACTCATGACCTCGCCAGTCACGGACACACAGGCGGTGCTGGGCAAGTTCCTCGGGGCATTCGCGTTCTACGCGGTCATGCTGCTGCTGACGATCCAGTTCCCGGTCACCCTGGCGCGCCTGGGCACGCCGGATCGAGGGCCATTCTTCTCGGGCTACCTGGGGATGCTCCTGTTCGGCGGCACATTCCTGGCCGTCGGCTTGTTCATCTCAACGACCACGAAGAGCCAGGTCGTTGCCTACGTCGGCGCCATGTTCGTCCTCCTGTTCCTCTGGCTGCTCTCGTGGGCGGGCATGGGCGAGGCTTGGTGGCAAAAGCTGCTGCAGTACATTTCGATCCCAACGCATCTCGATGAGTTCGCCAAGGGCCTGATTGACACCCGAGACATCTTCTACTACGTCTCGTTCATCGGCGGCATGCTGTTCCTCTCCGTTCGGGCGCTCGCCGCCTGGAAGTGGAGGTAGCCGATGCCCCGAGTTGCTCCCCGCCGGCATCGCACACAGGTCCAGCGCCTGGCCGTATACGGAGGATGGGCCGGAACCGCCCTGCTGCTTGCATCCCTGATGTACTGGCTCTATCTGACGAGCATGCTCCAGACGCGCAACTGGATCGTCAATACGGGCCTTGGCGTCGGCATCGCTTTGATCGTGTTCTTCCTGGGCGGCATGGGGTCGGCCATCATCGCCGGATTCCGGTCGCCCGAAGGCAAACGCTCCATCAGGTCGCTCATCCTCATCTCGGCAGCGCTCGGGATCCTGGTGATCGCCAATGTCCTGGCCTATCGCAGGCACTTCCAATGGGACCTGACCGGCAACCGTCGCCTCACCCTGGCACCGGTCACCATGCGGCTGCTCAAGGGTCTCAAGCAGAAGATTGAAGTCACCGCGTTCTATAGCCAGAGCCCCCAGAGACGGTTCGAGGCGCAGGACGCACGGCGCGTGCAGGACCTGCTGCGGCAGTATGCCGATCGGTCACCGAATGTCCGCTTCAAGATGGTGGACTACCTGCGGGAGCCCGACAAGTGGGCCTCGGCGCAGATGACGACCATGCCGCCCGTGGTGTTGTTCACGAATGAGACCGGCGGGCGCGAAGAGGTGAAGGGCACCGGCGAAAAGGACTTCACCGGCGCTCTGATGAAACTCACCCGCACCCAAAAACACAAGATCATGTTCAGCGTCGGCCACGGCGAGCTCAATCCCGAAGCGGCCGATCAGTCGGGCATGGCCGAGGTCAAAACCGTGCTGACGGAGCAGCAGCATACCGTCGAAACGCTGGATCTGATGGGCAAAGAGCGCAGGGTCCCCGCGGATTGCTCCGTGCTCGTCATCGCGGGACCGCAGGTCGAGTTCCAGGCCGAAGAGCAAAAAGCCGTGAAGGACTACTTCGCGGCAGGCGGGCAGCTTCTTGTCATGCTCCGCGTCTCGGGACCAAGCCTGCCCTGGCTCATGTCGGAAGTCGGCATCAAGGCCGATGACAACATCGTCGCTCAGATCGTCGAGATACCCGGCACCGGCTTGGCCGAGATCAGCAAGACCGTTCGGATCTCCAAGTTCGAGACCCATGACATCAACCGCGGGCTTCGGGCGGTGTATTACCCCCTTGTACGCTCGCTGACCGCGGCCAACCCTGCTCCATCGGGTGTGACGACTTCGAACGTCATGCGGACTGCGGACGATGCCATCGGCAAGCCGCTGAAGCAAGGACAGCGCACCGTTGACCTCCGCCCGGGCTCCAACGACCTCAAGGGCCCCTTCACGCTGGCGATGGTCGCTGAGAAGGACGTTGCCGGCAAGAAGGCGCGAGCCGTCGTTGTCGGCGGAGCCGAATGGGCCTCCGACATGCTCACGATGCAGCCTGAGATGGACAACCGCTATCTCGCCACCAACGCGATCAACTGGCTTGCCTCTGAGGACGCCCTGGTGGACATTCCGCCCAAGGACGAGCCTCCCAGCGAGATCACACTCTCGCCCGAAGACCGTGTTCGCACGTTCTTCGTGAACCTGCTGCTCATGCCGGCCGTGTGTTTCTTCATGGCCGCCTACGTCTGGTGGAAGCGCCGATGAAGCGCCACAGCGTGTGGGTGGCCGTTGGTATCCTGGCGGCGCTCGGTGTCTGGCTCTATTTCGATCTCAAGCAGCCAGTGCGCGAGCCGGGCGAAAACCCGAAGGTGTCCGACCTCGCCGGCATCAAGGCCGATGATGTGCGTCGCATCGAGGTGACCCGAGAGAGCGGCACGCTGACGCTCGCCAGGAACGGGGCTTCGTGGGTCATCGAGAGCCCCATCAAGGCTGCCGCCGATGCCGAAACGGTCAAGAGCGCGCTCGAGGGGCTCCTCGATCAATCGAGCGACTATGTCATGGAGCAGGCCCCCAAAGACCTTGGCCGGTATGGCCTTGCCAAGCCGACCAAGACGATCACATTGATCGGTCCAGGCAAGCGTGTGGTCATGCAGATCGGATCGCAGGATCCGGGCAAATCCTCGGTCTTCACCCGCCTCGCCGAAAGCGGCAAGGTGTTTCTGGCGGGAAGCTACACCGTCGAAGCCATTGCCGACAAGCAGCCCGATGAGCTGCGAGACAAGACGATCCTTTCCATTCCGCGTGACAAGATCGAGTTCGTGCGGATCAGGCGCCCCGATGGTGCGTTGGCGCTCACGAAAGTTGGGTCCAAATGGGAGTTGACGGAGCCGGTGCAGGCACCCGCCGACGAGTTTGCCGCAGACGGGATTGTTGATGCCCTGTCCAGTCTGAAGGCAGACAAGTTCGTTGCGGCCGACGCCACTGACCTCAAACGCTACGGACTCCATGCGCCAAAGCTCAGCGTCGAGATACGCGCTGCCGGCGGCGCCCAGTACGGCTTGCGCATCGGCAAGGAGGCCGCGGCAGGTGCGTCGCTGTATGCCTCGCGTGTCTCAGATGCCGACGTGGTCGAGCTCGCCAAGACTACGTTCGATGCCCTCAACAAGACCCTCGGCGACCTGCGGTCCAAGAAGCTCCTCGATGTGCAGACCGACGCCGTTGAGCGGATGTCCGTGGTGTCGCGCAAGGTGCGCTGGGAGGTGCGCAAATCGGGCGCCGACTGGGTGTTCGTCACGCCAGGGCCCAACAAGAAGGCCGACGCGATTGACGTGGACAACGCCATACTCGACGCCGCCGGCTCGGCAGATCGCTGGGTAGCCGACAACCCGTCGGAAGCCGACCTCGGACGCTATGGTCTGGTCCAACCCGAGGTCGTCGTGACTTTCACCCTCAAGGGCGGAACTGTCAAGAAGCTCGAACTCGGGAAGAAGGACAAATCGGGCGATCGGTATGCGCGCGGCAGCGACACGGGCGCTTCCGTCTACGTCATGGGCTCCTACGTGACCGACCGTCTGGAGACTGTCCCCAAGACGTCGAAGTAGCGTCGCCTCCTCCTCCTCATAGGGATCGTCGTCCATCTGAACCTGGCAGAAACGGGCACATCGGCTGGACGGAGAGCGATTCCGACAAGACGAATCTGGCTCGTGCTGTTGACAAAGTCAGCCCATAGCTGTAAACTTCGATATGCCAAACATCTTATGGGCAACTGAACTTCACGGCTCGATATGAGCCTGGCGAGTTGTTGCAGCGAGGTGGGTGGCAGACAAACCACATACATATGGAGCGGCCCGCAGCATGTTGCAGCATGCTGCGGGCCCGAGACGTGGCGATCGTTGCCCGTCAGCGACGATTGTATCACGTCTCCCTCGCTCCACACAAGCAAGGAGGAAGACGCATCATGTACACACGGTTATCGCGCACGCCGCGTTGCCCGAGCCGAACCGACGGTTTCACGCTCATCGAGTTGCTGGTGGTCATTGCGATCATCGCAATCCTGGCAGCCATTCTCTTTCCCGTGTTCGCCCAGGCCCGCGAGAAGGCCCGGCAGACTGCATGCCTCAGCAACATGAAGCAGTGGAGCCTCGGCATCGTCATGTACGCACAGGACTACGATGAAACGATGCCCATCACGATGGAGGTAGATGAGCATGGTGCGAGCAGGGTCCTGCACCAGTGGTTCACCAGCCTCGAACCGTACATGAAGAACAGGGACATACGGTGGTGTCCGTCGGACCCTGACAGAGGGGCCGATCCGAACCTTTGGGGCAGCTACCTGATGAACGGAATGCTGACGGCTGGGGTTCGCCCGTTTCACGCTGCTGCGAGACCCGCCGAAACCATCCTCATGGCAGAACGGGCCAGGAACTGGCGCAGCATGCCCGGCAACGATCCGAATGACATGTTCAGCCCGTATTACGACCTTTGCTACGACTCGTGGCTTCCAAACGGCAACTGGTTCACCGGGTTGGCGGCCTGGCCTCCAGTCTATGGTGACCTCCTTGATCGGGTCCGCCACAACGGCGGCCAGAACCTGGCTTTCATGGACGGTCACGCAAAGTGGATGCGATGGGAGCAGACGGTCAGAGCTGAAGACGACAACATGCACGATCTGCATTGACGGTCGGTTACGGGGGCGCAGCCCGTAATCCCGTTCGGCAGCAGACCGTTCGTCTCGCCGGGCGTATCGAACCCCAGGGGCTGCCAGAGTAGCTGACCTGCCCGCCTGGGGTTCGACACGGGCTGCGCGATAGCCGCCTCGGATCAGAACGCGGCAGGCAGGCTGGGCGCCGCCCTGCTCAACCGCCGGGACCGATAAACGCGCGCGACGCCTCCCCGGCTCATGATGGGCGAGGGAGGCGTCGCTATTGTAACCCTGAGGTCAGGGTGAAAGCGTCAGGGAGCGGTGCGATCCGGGATGTCGAACACGTTGATGCGGGCGTACGCTTCACGCACCTGCGTCTGGAGCGAGCCCGTCAGTTCCTCGATCTTGACTGGATCCCTGAGGAACTTCGCATGTCCGTCGGTGAAGCTGAACGTGCGTCCTTCCGAGTAGCGTCGCCCGTTGCGCCACCGATCCACACCGCCGTAACCCAGCGCGCAATAGTAGTTGCTGTAGGTTCGGCCATTGGACCATGCGTCGCCCACGCCGTACTCCGTCACGAGCACCACGTTCGCCGGGCTGGCGATGGAGGCGAGTCCGCGCGGACCTGTGTAGGCGGTGCCGACCCGCCAGGAACCGTCGGGGTTCTGCGTGTGGGAGTAGCTCAGGAAGTAGTTGGAGCAGAAGCTCAGCGGGACGATGCGCGCATTCGTCAGGGCGTCTTCGCTGTATTCTTCCCATCGCGGCCAGTTGGCGGCCTTGAGCATCAGCTTGAACTCGGGTTTGCTGAAGTTGCCTCGCTGCGCGTCGCCGGGGCTGATGAGGAACGAGCTCGTGTTGCCGTTGCGCGTGTCGTTCTTGTGGTACGGAGTCAGGCTGATCGGCCATGCGATTGCGCCGTTGAAGAACCAGCCGTTGCCGTAGTCTTCGCCGACGCCCTGATTGTTGTAGCTGTCGTACCAGGTCAGGAACGGCAGCGTTTCATCGAAGTCTTGCGCATACATCATGAAGGCGAGAGCGATCTGCTTCTGATTGCTGATCGCCGTGGCCTGACGTGCTTTGGAGCGCGCCTGAGCGAAGACCGGGAACAGAATGGCGGCGAGTATCGCAATGATCGCGATCACGACGAGCAGCTCAATGAGCGTGAAGCCGTGCTTACGATTCCGCCTTGTTGTCATTTGGACCTCCTTGTGGATGTCTCGGAACAGCCCGCGATACACGGGATGAACATGCGTCGAGACCGACGCCGGGTCGTACTCCAGCGCCCTCACACGGATTCTGCGATAGAGATACTATGCGCACACGAAGAAACGGTTAATCTCCGGCTAAGAAAGGACACCATAGGGCCGCTCGCGAGCCGGGGGTGGCGCATTCGCCGCACATGCCGGCACAAGGTCGGAGGCGATGTCAGGCGCACGGACCCAGGGGCTGCCAAGGTCGCTGACCTGCCCGCCCGGGTT
>DYKI01000157.1 GCA_020722705.1 Chthonomonas calidirosea
CCCATCGGGAGGGTCATCGTCCCCGATGACCCACGTCTCGGACGGCGGGGACGCCGTCCCTCCCGTATCGGGAGTAGACCGTCGGGGAGTGGTCAAGCCCCATTCTGAAAGGATATTGCAATGATGCGTCGCATCGCACCCATCGCCGCGCTCTTCCTGGCGGCCATAGCTTCGGCTCAGCCGACGCCGGGCCCCAAGATCGAGAAGGCCGACTTCAAGGACCCCGGCAAGCTGGAGTACAGGTTCAAGAAGGGCGAAACCGAGACGTTCCTAACCGAGGCCAAGACCCACACGCAGACCGCCGTGCAGGTCATGGGCCAGGAGATGAACATCAACGCCAAAGGCACCACGCGCCAGTATATGACGCTCAAGGTCCTCGACGATGCCGTGCCGACCAGGGTTGAGGTCGTCACCGACCATATCCAGATGAAGCAGTCGGTTGACGGCGGCATGTTCGCCATGGACATCACCGTTGATGACAAGAAGATCAAGGCGACCTCCGGCGATCAGGTGCTTGCCGATACCGAGGGCAAGATTGACAACCCCATGGTCGAGCAGTTCACCCGGGGGATCGAGCACCTCGGCAAGAAGGCCGTCGTCCTGGTGGGACCCGATGGACGGTTCGGCGAGAAGATCGAGGGCGATCCCGTTGCCGTCAAGTTCCTGCGCGACCTGCCCGATCAGACGCTCTTCCCGGTAGTGTTCCGATCCCTGGAAGGACTGAAGGTCGGCGACACCTGGGAGGTGGAGACCGAGACGCGCTCGATGCAGCAGATGGAGCTGACCAAGCCGGTGAAGGTTAAAACCGTGTACAAGATCGTCGGCGGCGCGACCGTTGATGGCGTGCGCTGCACCGAGATCGCGTTCTCTTCAATCCTGAAGGCGAGCAACATCGAAGCCACGACCACGCAGGCGGGCCAGGAAATGAAGATGAAGATCGGGGCCATGTCTTGGAACATGTCAGGCACGGCCTACTACGATCCGGCTTGCAATCGGCCGATCTACAGCGCCACCAAGGGCGTTGTCGAAGTCGAAGCTTCGATGGACGTTCCTCAGGCCGGCGAAACCGACGTGAAGGTTGTGGTGGACCTGACCGCCGTCAGTTGGCACAACGTTCCCTGGAAGTAGGGCGCGACTGTCCCACCCGGTCACCCGGGATGCTGCATAGAGTCGCACGCGCCGTGTGCGTCCGCGCGGTGCCGGATAGGGGCCTGCATCGGGCCATCGTGGTTCGGTCAGCGCCGCGATGTCGGCATGCCTCCGTTAGCCCGACTTCCGAAGGTGCGGCTCAGATCGGGGTGTACTTGAGCGTAGCGGGGGCTGGATCGTCGCTCCATTTCGGCGATGCTCCTGTGGCGGCGGAAGGAATCGACCTCTCTCGCGCAGAACCGGGTTCTCGCGACGACCATGGAACACGCCACCTGGACAGGCGCAGTCATTCTCCTCACGCTTTGCGGCGCGATCCTCGCCCGCATCGCTGCCGCGCGTCGCGGCCGTTCGGTGTACATCCGGCGCATCGCCGGCCTGGACCACCTTGACGATGCCCTGGGCCGCGCAACCGAAATGGGCAAGCCCATCGTGTTCAGTCCGGGCTTCGGCGACCTTGGACAGATGTCCACCTATGCGGGGCTGGCGTGTCTGGAGTACGCGGTCCGCAGGGCTGCGCGATTCGGGCTCCGGGTGATCGTGCCGGTCGCCGGTGCGACTATGTTCCCCGTGACGCAGGACATTGCACGGGACGCCTGTATCGCGGAAGGGAAGCCGGAGCTCTACGATCCCAACGACGTGCTCTACCTTTCCGGCGACCAGAACGCCTTCGCCGCTGCCGTGACGGGCATCATGGAGCGCGAGAAGGTTGGCGCGGCGTTCTACTTCGGCTCCTATGGGTTCGAGTCGCTTCTGCTGGCGGAAACGGGGCAGAGGATCGGGGCGATCCAGGTCGCCGCGACGGACTCGTTCTTCCAGGTGCCGTTCTTCATCGCCGCGTGCGACTATACGATCTTCGGCGAGGAGCTCTATGCAGCCGGCGCCTACATATCCCGCGAGCCGACCATGCTCGGCAGTCTGTCGGGGCAGGACTTCGGCAAGGTCGTTGTGGCCGCGCTTCTGATCGTCGGCATCGTCGCGACAACGGTCGCCAAACTCACCGGAACGGATGCCGGCGCGTTCAACTCCTTTGTGGGTCTGCTGGGCCGATGATGCCGTGAAGCGCCGCATTATCGTCATCGTCACCTTCCTGGCCGGGCTCTACTACGTGCTCGAGTTCATGCTGCCTGCCCGGATCGGAGGCGCTCCCGACGCCGACGGCGTCGAGGCTGCGACGATTGTTGAAGAACGAGGCGAGGGGCAGGAGGCGACGGCTGACCGGTACATCGCCTACACGGGTGTGCGGGCCGATCGTCGTCCGGTGATCCTGCGTGCGGCACTGGATGGGTCGGACCCGCGAATGCCGATCATCGTGCCCCATTTCGCCCGCCATGACGACTATCGCGGCGCACGAGCTCCTCAGTTTGTGCCGCCCGACCGCATGTACTACATTGGGCTGGGCTGGGACGATCGGGTCCCGCGCGTGTGCCTCGCACGGCCGGCGGATGGGCGGTGGCGTCCTCTGCCCAAGGCGGTCCTGAGTGACGGCAAGCCGGGCGATCCGGATTCGTCGGGCATCGGCTGGGCCTCGGTCGTGAACGATCCCAACGCAGACAGGCCGTGGCGCATGTGGTACGTGGGGCTTCAGGGCGACCGCGGGACGGTGTGCCATGCCGATTCGGCCGACGGGGTCGTGTGGGCCAAGCGGGGCCCCATTGCCTTGCCGGGAATCAACGGGACTCAGGCCGACTGCGTCAACGCGGTCAGGACCGCCGAAGGCACGGCGCTCTGGGCGCTCGGGCACGACGCCGGCGGCGTGCGGCGCATGCTGACCGTACTGCTCCGGGCCGACGGAGTCACCGCCAACAATGTGGTGACCGATCGGGTCGCGCTCGACCTGCCTCCGGATGCCTCGGTAAAGGACTTCCGCATCGCGCGGGATCAACAGGGCCTGTTGGCTCTGGTGACCCTGACGGACGGGAACGAGCGCAGCCGTATCGCCTCCATGCGGCCTCCGCTGCAGTTCCCCGAGACGCGTCTGGCCATGGAGAGACCATCCCTGATCGCTCCCGGACCCAAGCCGACTTCGACGATCCTCTCGGACATCCGCATGCAGGTGGATGACATCCTCGTTGTCATCGGCGCGTTCGCGGTGGGATTGGGCTTGATCGGATTGGCACGCGTCCACGGCAAACGAGTGATTTCCCTGCATAAGGGCTGGCCTGAAAGCACCGCGTTCTTCGTGGCGGCCATCGCCATGGCGGCGTTCACCGTCTACTCGCGCATGCACCCCGACGCGCACACATGGGCGACACGCGGCTATGACCTGCTCTTCTACGGGCTGTTCCAGCCGCTGGGCTCGTCCATGTTCTCGCTGCTGGCGTGCTACCTTGTCTCAGCCGCCTACCGGGCATTTAGGGTGCGCAGTTTCGAGGGCGCGCTGCTCGCGGCTTCGGCGCTCCTCATCATGCTCGGGCAGGTGCCCATCGGCAACTGGCTGACCCGGAACCTGCCCCCATTCCTCCAGATACCCAAGGTCATGGCCTGGGTGCTCTTCGTGAACAACAACGCCGTCGTGCGCGCCGTGAACTTCGGCATCTTCGTCGGTGCGCTGGCGACGGCGCTAAGGGTATGGCTCAGCATGGACCGCGCCGCCATGAGGAGCGTGGAATGAGCTGGGCCGACCGCCTTCAGCGCATTGACAACCGCATCCTCTACGTCACGCTGGCCGTCGCGGTCGCCATTCCTGTGTTCGTGCGCGTGCGCATGCCCATACCCCCCACCATCGAGACGCTCGGAGCCTACGAGGCCGTGGAGAACGTGCCGCCGGGCAAGCTGGTCATGGTACAGAGCACCTGGGACGCAGGCACCATCGGGGAGTGTGAGGGGCAATGCCATGCGGTTATTGAGCACCTCATGCGGCGCGGGCAGCCGTTTGTCATCTGGACCTCCAATCCGGCCTCGCCGCCGTTCTACAACCGCATTGTGGAAGATGCTGCGAAGCGCCACGGAAGGGTCTACGGCCGCGACTGGGTGGACTTCGGCTACAAAGTCCCCGGCGGTGCGCTGGCATTTGGAGTGCAGTCCATGGCCAGGGATTTCCCGGGCTACATGAAGAGCGACGTGCGCGGGACGCCCGTCACCCGGATTCCGGCGCTGAAGCATGTGAAGAACGCCACCGACTTCGGGCTGATCGTCACCATCGGATACAACCCCATCGGCGAGTTCATCCAGTTCGTGCAGTCGGTGTACGGCACGCCGGTCGTGTTCGGCATCGCCGCGATCAACAGCACGACGACCTACTCCTATATCGATTCGAAGCAGATCGTCGGCATGCTGGTCGGCGCACGCGGCGGCGCGGAGTACGAAACGCTTGTGAAGCGCCCGGGTCGCGGAGTTCAGATCATCATGGCTCAGTCGTTCGGCCACCTGCTGATCATCGTGCTGGTGGTCATGGCCAACGTCTCGGCACTCGCCCAGAGGCGGGCGACACGCGGAGCCCGCACATGAACGCGTGGTTGCCCAATCCCGTCAGTCCGTTCTCATACCAGGGCCTGACCGTCTGGCTCGGCGCCATCGCGACCCTCGCCATCTTCTCGTTCCTCTTCCGAGAGAACCGCGTTTACCGCTTCGCCGAACACACGCTCCTCGGACTGGGGATCGGGTTCGGCATCGCTGCGACCATCACCGATATCATCATCCCCAAGTGGTGGAACCCGCTGACGCAGGGGCTCCGCGGCCATCACTACGGCATCGTGGCCCTCGCCATCGTGGAAGTGCTGCTCGGGCTGTTCTGGTACGGGCTCTACCACCGCAAGACCGTCTGGCTGTCGCGGATCGTGATGGGCCTCTCGATCGGCGCTGGAGCGGGCCTCGCGTTCAAGGCGGAGATCAACGACAAGCTGCCGCAGATCATCGCGTCCTTCAAGTCGCCCTACGTGCCGGCAGCAGAGGTCACCGCGTTCAACAATCCCATCAGCAACACCGTTTTCATCGCGGTGATGCTCTCGGTGCTTTCGTACTTCTTCTTCTCGGTTGAGCAGAGGCACCCCGTGCTGCGTGCCGGCTCGCGCATCGGGCGCGTGTTCCTGATGCTCACCTTCGGGGTCTTCTTCAGCAACGCCATCATGACCCGCATGAGCGTCTTCATCGAACGGGTCTGGTTCCTGCTGACACAATGGCTGCGGATGGGAGCCTGAGGCGTTGCCCTGCAGAGCACAAGACCATTAACTTGTGCCTCCGGGCCGTAAGCTCCTCCTCGATGCCGTCTTCAACACATGCGTGGAGCGCGCGTTGAACAATGCCGCCCCATCGCACGTCTATTGGTGCAGGACGGCGTGGCCCACGAAAAGCGCGCCGGGGCGGGTGGTGTGTTCGATCGGGTCCGCTGCGGCCTGCACGACTGATGACCCCTGCGGACGAACATCCACAAGACAGCTAATGACGCGACGGACGACTGTGAACGGGTTGCGGTCAACCGGCAGGAGGCGCTTGAGCGAATGGATATGCCATACGAGGTGAGATGGGCATGAACATACGGCTTCACTTGCTTGCAGCGGCGATTTTGGGCCTGGCGGTGCAGCAGGCGGCACCCGTCCAGCAACGTACCCGCCTTCAGGACAGACGCTTTCCAAGGCCGGGGGCTTTCCGACCGCCAGTAACCCTGACGCACATTCCGTCTGCGGCGGGCGAGAAGCAGGGGATTGCCGTTGGCGTGCTGCCTCCAATGAGACCGCGCTATTCCGAAGGCGCACCGGTCGTGATCCATGTCCCGGGCGGCGTGGACAGTGGCCAGACGGAAGGACCGCCGGAGTTTGCCGGGTTGGGGTTCGTCGAGATCCGCTTTGCCTTCCCAGGAGGCGGGCGCGGCGACAGCGCCAGCGGCGGCACGTATGATTATCGCGGACCGAACTGCCTCCGCGCCCTCGCCGACGTCATCCGCTTCGCCACCGGACGGCTGGCCGACCAGCGAGGCCGGAAGATCCAGGAACTGGTTCCCGGAACCAGAGTCCTCACCAGGAACGTCGGCCTATTCGGAAGCAGTCACGGCGGCAACGCTTGCGGTATGGTCATGGCTGCGCACGGCGAGGAGTTTGCCGACCTGGCCTTCTATGCCTCGATGGAATCGCCCTACGGCGAAGGGAACGTGAACATCGAACTGGGTGGCCGCGATCGGAGCGTCAATCCTGCATACAATCCCGAGACGGGCGTGCTCGACCTCTCGAAGCTCGCGTGGTCGGCTGAACTTACGCCAGGTTCGCCGCGTACCCTGCAGGGCCCGGGTGCCGGGCTCAAGGGCGCGCTGTTCTTCGATCTGGACGGCGATGGCAAGTTCTCCCAGTCGAACGACTATGCGGCCAACGCGCTGGTTCAGGATCTGGGAGAAGGACCCAAGGTCTGGTACTCGCCTCGGCTGATTCGCGAGGCGGAACGCCGGAGACTGTACGGTGAGGCGCGCCCCGGCCATGTGCCGCCGTTGGCCGAGTCCGCCGAGTACTGGCGATGGCGCGACGCTGCCGGCAGTGTCCGCGAGGCCGTGAGCAAGTGTCCGAAGGTCGCGGTGATCGTCTACGCAAACGAGCGCGATCACGTGCAGGCGGCGCCCGATCATCCCCACATTCTGGCGCAGGTGGAGGCATTCCAGAAGGCGGGAGCGAAGTTCGTGCGCCTGAACCCGGACCGAGCCTATGTCGAAAGCGTGTTGTCCAGCGCTCCGGCGTTTCTGCAGCGGCAGGGGACGTTCGCCGATAACGACGCAGGCGCAACCTGGACTCGGCGCAACATCCGCAGCGGCTTGGAGCCCGCGGGTCTGCCTAATACGGTCTACATGCAGGCCGCTGTGTGCGAACTGGCCGACCGCGTTCAGAAGCAGAACTGGACGGCGAATCTGGACGCTGTGCTCGTTGCGGATACCCCCCGGAGGGCGCTGAGAGGTCCCGTGAATCGGCCCCCGGCCGAACGCTTCGACCGTTCGTCCACGCGCAGCGGCGCACGCGAAAGCGGGACAGGCGCCAGTCCGTCCGGTGGGAGCCAATCTCGTCTGCAGTAGCGCATTCCCGACGGTGCCGGCTCCAAGGATGCTCCGCTGCTGTTGTGCATCGGCGTGCACGTTGAGCCGTTTGGCGCGACGGTCAGCACGCGGGTGAGCGATGCGGCCGGCGCCACACCCGAATCGCGGCCGGCCCGGAGGCGTGTCGGCGCGCTCGGCCCCGATGGCCGGCCCAGCCTTAGCTACGAACATGACAATCTGTTTCGTCGGCATGTGGCGGATATTCAGACCTTTGCGCAGATCGTGGAGAGACATGGCGGCAAGCTGACCCTGCAAGCGCAGACGCCCTTCACCCGTCGAATCGCTGAGAACAACGACTCGCTGTTTCGCGACTTGGAGCAGCGCGGCCATGAGATAGGCCTGCACTTCCACGAAAATGAGCATCTGGGCTTCAACAGCGCCAGACTTCCCGCCGACCCGAATGTCTCCTCTCCCGCGCATGATAAACCCCGGTCGTCCGCCACGTGCCGCGCGCGG
>DYKI01000327.1 GCA_020722705.1 Chthonomonas calidirosea
GCCGCGGCGGGGCAAGAACAAACAAGGACGGGCCAATCTGCGGCAAGTGAACTACGCCCTGTTCTGCACGGAGGACGGCCCTCTGCCGCTGTTCTACGACGTCTACGAGGGGAACCGCCACGACGCGAAGCAATTCCCCCACATGCTCCCGAGGTTCCACCGGTTTCTGAAGGAAGTGACGGGACGCGAGGGGCCGTTCCCGGAGACGACGGTCGTCTTCGACAAGGGGAACAACTCCCGCGAGAACTTCGCGCTGGTCGACGAGCTACTGCTGAAATACGTGGGTTCGATGAAGCTCGACGAGCACAAGGAGTTGGCGCAGATCGGCAACGACGACGCGCGCTTTGTCCCTTGCCAAAGCGCGCGGCTGGAAGGGACCAAGGCGTTCCGCGTGCGCAAGAAGGTCTACGGCAAAGAGCGGACGGTGGTGGTGACGTACAACCAGAAGTTGTTCGACGCGCAATGGCAGACGGTGCAGAGCGATTTGGCGAAGGCCCAGGGGGAGCTTTCGGCCTTGTGCGAGCGTCTGGAGGATCGCCGGACGGGAGTGGTCCGCGGCGGCCAGGCTCCGAGCAAAGCCAGCGTCGAGAAGCAGTGCCGGGAGACGCTCAAGCGGCAGCACATGAAGAGCTTGATCCGCTACTCGGTCGAAGTGGATCCGCAAGACCTGCCGCGTCTGACGTACGAGTTGGACGCCAAAGCGTTGGAGCGGCTGGCAAACACGTACCTGGGCAAGAATCTCCTGGTGACCAACCGCCGCGAGTGGACCGAGGAGAGAATCATCCTGGCATACCGCAGCCAGTTTCTCATCGAGGACGTGTTCAAGGAGATGAAGGACCGGCGGATCGGCAGTTGGTGGCCGCTGCACCATTGGACCGACTCGAAGATCCTTGTCCACGCGCTCTATTGCACAGTGGCCACCCTGCTGCGCGGCCTGCTTCTGCGTCGCGTACGGCGGGCGGGGATCGACCTTTCGATGAAGCGGTTGCTTCGGGAACTGGGCGGCATCCGCGAGGTCGTCAACGTCTATCCGCGCGGGCGCGGCAAGCGCGCGGCTGGGCACCAAGCCGTGCTGACCCGAACCAACGAACTGCAAGCCCGTCTGCTCGCTCTTCTGGAGCTTCCAGGGCCGGAAAACGGTGTTTTAGGGTAACGCGCGCCTCTGCGTAAACACTGAAACAATC
>DYKI01000328.1 GCA_020722705.1 Chthonomonas calidirosea
TGGGGCTATACGATGTGATTGAGCTCACGTCGGCCACGAAGGCGAAGAGGAGGTAGGAAAGCCGAGTTCGAGAGGCGTCCGTCCCGTGCGGCGCAGACGAATGGCACAACTTGCTGAACTCGGGACGGTGAGCGAACAGCCTCCGAGAACGCCTTGTCCCCCGGGGCTATTCGTCGTGCGGGTGACCCGAGAGGATGCCGTCATCCCACTGAATCGCGCCGCGCCTTCCCTATTTCGCTCTCGGAACCTGACGCGCGGCAGTTTCGGGTGAGAACGTGCTCGCATCCGTGTTGAGACAGACGCCCTCCGCAGTCTGAGCCTCTCGCAGCACAGTGAGACTGCCGGATCTGAACATGCCGAATACGGGCTCAAGATATCTGGTGGCTGATGATCTGCGCAACGTGCTCGAAGTGGGTGTCGCACGTCACGACCTGCATGCCGTACTGCATCGCGGACGCTGCGATCCACACGTCATTGGACGGAATCGGGGTGCCCCTGGCGCGGAGTGCGTTACGGATCACCGCATAGTAGATGGCGGTGTCATCATCAATGGCAATCACGCGGACGCGCCGTGAGGCCATGAACGACCGGAGTTCGTCCTCGTTAGCCGCTTGCCGCGTTCCCAGCGCGAAGCCTGCATGCAACTCGCCAAGCACGATCGCGCTCAACCCTATTTCATCGGCAGCACTCACGAAATCCATCGCTGTGGCGACGCCCCGCATGAAGGCCGAGTACGCCGACGTATCGAGCATGATGCGCATCAGTCCCAAGCATCCGGATCAATGAGCCGTTGCTCGGCGACGGCGGCATCCATCGCGTCCGCTTCGTCCTGCGTCCACCTCCCGAACAGGTGATCCAGGTCATGGTAGCGTCGGACCCCCGTCTGGCCGGCGCGGTCCGAGAGCATGTCGAGCACCGCCCGGCTCAGGCTGGTCCCGTTGCGCCGCGACCGAGCCTCGATCTCGTGGGCAAGCTCGGGCGAAATCCCGCGCAGAGTGATCGCCTTCATCGTAGCCTCCGTTGACTGATGCATGTGCCGCATCATTGTGCATCATACCCGATGCACAGCCCGCGCGCTTCGGTTGTGTCTCGCGCTATGCCGGTGCGCCCTGCCTCAGCTCTCCGTGTTGAAGCCGATCTGGGCCTTGCCGGTATGGTCCACGATCTTCGCGCCT
>DYKI01000329.1 GCA_020722705.1 Chthonomonas calidirosea
CCGCATTGCCGTTCATTCTTGGCGGAGCGGTTATCGGCGCTGGCGTCGTCGGCATCATTGACTACTTCGACGACGGCAAGTTCAATCGTCCGTGGTGGCACTACGGGATCGGAGCTGGGGTGGGTGCCATAGTGAGCTTTGGCATTGCCGCATGGGTCTTGCCGGGCGGGGCAGCCATCGGCGGTATCGCGATCAACATCGGGATACACGTGGCGCACCATGAGTTCGAAGGGATCGGCCTGCGCCCACATATCCAGGTTATCAAGTACTTGGTGGGAGTA
Source organism: Chthonomonas calidirosea (assembly GCA_020722705.1). Classification (GTDB taxonomy): domain Bacteria; phylum Armatimonadota; class Chthonomonadetes; order Chthonomonadales; family CAJBBX01; genus JAAYVH01. The sequence goes on from DYKI01000329.1 coordinate 282, forward strand.
GGCAGTTCGCATGTGATCCGGCGGATACCCTTTGTTTGGGACTGGTGGAGACATATCAAATGAGTTGCCATTCCGCGCCGCTCGACCCGCTCCCCGAAATGGCGAGCGGTAGTGCGACCGCCGGGGGGTCGGCGCTTGCACAGGATCGCGCGACCGTCGAGATTCGCGACCCCCTCTTCATGTTCGTGCTCAACGACCTGATCCACGATGCGACCTTCAGCACAGCAGACATCAAAGTCGATCAGACACGCCGATCGGTGATGATCCCGTTTGCGCGGGAGGATTATCGGAGGCAGGCCACAAAGGACGGTTCGGTCGGCCTGTGGCGTTCGGCTGGCGTGATGTCCATCCAGAACGTCACGGCACAGGCATTGCCTGAGGAGGATGCGATCGGACTGCTGAACGTGGTTAGCTATGACGCCAACTCAGGTCAGGTGCGCGTCAAGACGATGATCACAGACGACATCACCGTCGCGGTGGACGACCTGCACATCATCGCGACGATAGGAGGAGAACTTGAGGCGGTCCCTGGCGGAGGCAGAGGAGGGGGTTGTCTGTGGCGCACGCTCACGTCCATATTCGTGAGGTGAGACACCCGATCTGCCGCCGGGCCACGGAGGTCGGGGGCGTTTCCAACCCATCATCAAGTTTGGCGTCGCGCGCGTGCGCCAGGCCATCTCGCGCCGACCTTGGGAGTAGCGGGCCGCCCCCGGCCAACTGCTCCATAGGCCGGCGGCCTGACCTCTCTTGCCAGGTTGGCAATGACACGGCTTGGCGCACCCGTTGCACGACGTGCTCCCCTATGTGCGGCAGCGCCCTGCTCCGCCGGAACTCCGAGTACCCGCTCTACGACGGCCACGGATCGGAGCGGACCGTCA
>DYKI01000330.1 GCA_020722705.1 Chthonomonas calidirosea
CGCGGGCGCTCATGTCGTTGCCGATGGTGTAGCCCACAATCCTCCCGCGCGAGTTGATCACCAAGGCCAGCTCCGGCTCCGGCACACTCCATCGGGCATCTCGACGGATGCCCACGGTGTCCCCCGGGCCGACGACCTTTGCCGACAATGACTTGAAAAACAGTTCTGGCCGCTCCGCCTCATAGACCCGATCGTACGCCGTGGCGCCGAAATCGGATTCCTCCATCCGCGCCTTCTTGCGGCGCAAGTAGGTCACGCCCACGGCCCAGACCTCGTGGCGCTCGGCTGGAGGCAACAGCTTGAGCTCGGAAGCAGCGAAGCGAGCGGCGGTCTTTCCGGCCAGTTGGCTCAAGCGCGCGACCGCATCGTCGCGTTCCAGGAATCGAGAGAGTTCGTCAACGCCCGCGCTGGTCAGGTCCACGACCTGGTCGTCCGGCGTCACCAGGCCAACGCGGCTCTGGCCCTGGGCGGCTTTGAAACGGCAAAGGTTCATGGGTGGTAGAGCGAAGCGGCTGGCTTCTTGGCCGAGGACATGAGGGTGTCGTAGCACGGAATCACCGGCTGTCTCCTAGCTCTCCGGCACCCGCCACACAAGCGGCAAGCTCGGGCGCGCCTGCTGGCCAGCCACCCCGAACACGTCGGTGCGCCAACGGGCGGCCGGCTTTGCGTTCGCGCTGTGCGCACCGCCCGAATGCCATGCACCTGAGAGCCACTCAAGGCCGACTACAATTAGCTCTGGGCTAATCTCCGTTCCTGACATCCCGGCATCGCGGGGGCACCGGCTGGCACGCCGGCAGGGTCTTCCCGGCAAAGACTCTTGACCGAAACCCTCAGGCGCTCTGTCATCACGTCAGGGAAGCAGTAAGGATCATGAAGCTTGGCTGGGCAGACGAGCGTGCAGGGAATGTCTCACAGTAATGACCCTGACAGGAAGCGACCGAACGGAGGAAAATGCGATGAGTGACTCCAGGAAATCCGGTGAAGCCAAGTCCGCCCCAGGCACCGCCGTGCTCTGCGGCGCCAAAATCTCCCACAGAGCTGAGCTTCCCATTGCAGAGGAACAACAAGGTCCTCCGATCTCACGGGTCCGGTCCCCCCACGTGTCCTGGGAGGGGCGCGCCGAACACGACTGAGTTGCCAAAACTAAGAACCGA
>DYKI01000023.1 GCA_020722705.1 Chthonomonas calidirosea
GAGCCTCGCCCTCCCGGAGGCTCGCCTTCCCGGAGGCTCGCCCTCCCGGAGGCTCGCCCTCCCACGGGGCATCGCCCTCCCTTGAGGGTGTTTGGATGGAGCGGCGCTAGAGCGTGCCGGTTCCGGCAAGTTTCGCTGCAGACCGGCGGATGCCCAGGACGGTCTCGTCGAGGTCCTGCTCGGTGTATCCCTCATTGATGTGAAGGATTACGCACGTCCGCAGGATGTCCTCGGCCACGGGGCACATGCCGGCTCGGTATTCACGGTCCAGATAGGCATGGTGACCACGAGTGAATGCCGATCCCTCGGTGAAGATCGGGTACGTATACACCGGCGTGCCGATATAATGCGCGCCGACCGGCACTCCCTCTTGCCCGAGTGCCTGAGCCAGGGTATCTGCATCATAGACCTGTTCGTCCACCCGCATCATGTAGAACCACCATGACGGGTCGCAACCGGGAGTGATAACGGGCAGCAGCAGGCCTGGGGCGCCCTCAAGCCGCCGTGAAAGCTCGGCGCACCATCGGCGTCTGCGTTCCACGATGCTCGCGAGCTTACGGCACTGCGCAAGTGCGACCGCTCCCTGCAGCTCGGTCATACGATAGTTGTTGCCCAGGAACCTCGGATTGCGTTGCGCCACGCCGGAGCGTCGGTCATAGCACTTGTCGGTCGCGAGCCTCAGCCGAGTTGCCATCTCCTCATCGTCGGTGACCACGATACCGCCGTCGCCGCACGAGATGTGCTTGAACTCGTTGAAGCTGTAGCATCCGATATCGCCCCAGGTACCGACCGCACGACCACGATAGGTGCATCCGAACGCCTGCGCACAGTCTTCGACGAGGGGGACGCCATGCTTTCGACATACCGCGGACAGGGCTTCAAGGTCACATGCGTTTCCAGCAAGATGGACAGCGACGACGGCGCGTGTGTTGGGCGTGATGGCGGCCTCGACTGAGCGCGGGTCCATCGTGTATGTGCGAGCGTCGAGGTCGGCGAAGACCGGCACGGCGCCCTGATAGAGGATCGGGATCACCGAGCCCATGTCGGTGATCGGGGACGTGATCACTTCGTCGCCGGGCGATATGCCGAGGGCAATCAGGGCCGTGTGAATGGCCGCCGTGCCGCTAGTGCACGCCACGCCGTACCGGGCGCCGACCATGCCTGCATACGTCTCCTCGAGCCGGCGCACTTTCGCACCCTGGGCGTAGAACAGCGTGCCCTGCTCGAGCGCCTCTTTGAGCTCCTTCAGTTCCTCGTCGCCGTACCGTTGCGCCCTACCATAGGGCGTCGTCTTGGCTCTCGCGTTTGACGCCGAGCCCGTTGTCTCTCCATTGCTCATCGCTGGAACTCCAATCGTGCGCGCTCACCGGCCGCAGCCGAGAAAGCAATAGTGTCGAATCGAAACCCAAAGCGCTCGGTGTCGCCCTGGGGATGCAGGAACAGCATCACGGCGTCCTTCAGGCCCGCGTCGGCGCTCAGCTCCACGCACACCGATCCTGAGGCGTCTGCCTGATATCCTTCCCAGCATACCGCGCGCCGGGCGTCCTCCCAGTCGGCGATCTCTCGGGCTGTCCACCATTCCATGCCATGCTCCTGCGCGTTGCGAACCGCTGCTCGCAACGCGTCCGCCACCCCTGCCGTCGCGATGTGGGCAGGGTGGAACAGCAGGTGAAGGATGCCATGGGCCCTGAGCACCGACCGGGTCAGAGCTTCGGCAAGCGGCGCAGGCGCAAACACGATCAGATCCTGCGTTGGCGTCGCGACCTCGTAGACGGGCACCGTCGAGCCGTCGCGCCTCACCGGCATGTACGGATGGCACGTGCCGAAGTTGTAGCCCGCCTCGCCGGTTTTGGAGGCTCCCTTCGATTGGTCAAGCCGAATCCCGTGATCGGCGCACCACTCGAACAGGTCGGTATCGCCCTCCCAGCGAAGGTAATGATTCTTGTTCGTGACCGGCGGACCCCCAAGCAGCCGTGTCAGCTCCCCGTGTTGGCGATCGAACTGCGTGGGCGACCAATCCAAGCCGTCCGTCATGGCGTCGTAGTGCATGGCCGGCTCGTGTCCCGCAGCCCGGATTCGTTCGATCACCTCAGGCGGATAACCGGGCAGGATGACACACCATGTCGAGCGGATGCCGAGATCGGCCAGCACGTCAAGCATGGCCTTCGCCAGATCGGGGTTGTTGTTGTCGGTATCGTGCGAGAGCATGGCGACGGCAGGCAGGTTGCGCGGATACAGCCAGAGCATCGGCAGCCGGACGCCCCGGCGCTCACATGCTCTTAACAGCGTCCGAACGAGCAGCTCGGCCCACTGGTCGGCCTGAGGCTCAAGGAACGCCTTGAAGCCCGGCACCCCCGGTACGTCCTGTCGGTCGAAGTCCCAATCGAGCGCGAAGCCGTCGCCGCTCTTCAGGACCTCATCGCAAATGGGGGCGGTTCCGTCGGAGGCGGGCACGCCGTCGCGCGTGATCCCGATGCCCTGCCTGATGCGCACCAGCGCTCCCGGAAGGTCGGCGGCGATGAGCACGCCATGCCCCTCGCCGTGCTTGGCTTCCGTCATCGCGGCGCGCCCCGTCGGGCGGCCATGCTTGTCGTGGGCATCCGCAAGCGCCACGGTCTCGATGAGGGCACGCACCGGCAGCCCGTTGAAGTGGTGCAGCCCTTCGGCAATGTGAGCCGTTCGAATGTCCTGGAGCGTCGGTTTCGTGTAGCCCTCGCCAAGCGTGCCGACGCCGCCGCCCCACGATGCGAATGCGGGGCCCTCGACCTCGACGCCCAGCATATCTGCGAGGCCGCAGGTGCCGGCAACGGCAATCCACTCGCCCCCTCCCTCGATCCATTCGCGCAACGCCGTCTTGGTCGCTTCGGACAGGACGCCGTCGCCGACGGTGATCAGGACGCCGGCGGCAGGCAGCGCGGCTGCGAGGTCCGCGACATCAACGGCGGTAAACGGCAGGCCGTAGTGTCGCAGAGTGTCCCTGAGCACGCCGGGGTAAGACACCGTGCGTGCCGCATTCGGGCCCGGGGGCGGCATCAGGCAAAGAACAATGGGTATGGAGCGGGTCACATCCATGGCGGCTTTCCTCCCAGACAGGCTGCATCACCATGCGCACATGTGCGCTCGACACCCGACACTTCGTGTCGGAGCGCAAGGAATCCTTTCGCGGGTCCTACGCCTTGAAGGCCAAAACCCGTTCGGCGTTACCTCCCACGATGGCGGCGTACTCCTCGTCGGTGATGCCGCCGGCGAGTGCCAGGTCCTTCAAGAAGCCGAGCTGCGGCATCCGGCCCTCAGCATCGGCGAAGCACGTATCGGTGCCGAACAGCAGCCTGTCGGAGAACTCCTTGATGAAAGCTAAGCCGCGTTGCGGATCACGAGTCAGGGCATTGAAGCCGCTGTAGGCAGAGATGTCGGCGAACAGCCCTGGGTACGTGCGCAGGAGCCGCTGCAGACTTCCTCCGTCGCCGATCGGGCCGGTCGGATAGCCGGACTTGGCCTCGGGGCCGAGCAAGGGGCCGATCTCCGCCCAGAAGCCCGGTCCGTGGCCGATGATGGTCGTGTTCGGCGCAAGCTGCAGGAGGCGTTCGAGCCTCGGTGACCCGGGCTCGTCAATGAGGCCGTACTTGCCTTCGCCCGGTCCGCAGCTCTCGAACAGAACGGGCAGATCGAGCTCACCGCATTGCCGCACGACGTTCACGACGCGCGGATCGTCGAACGGCAGGTTGCCGCCAAGCTCGCCGATGCCGCGACAGCCCAGGTCAACATATCGCTCCAACAGCCATCGAAAGTCGGCGGAGGCGCTGTTGCCGCCCCATCGAACGTCCAGATTGCCGAACGGGATGAGCCGATCCGGATGCGCGGCGGAAGCCCTGATCTGGGAAACGACATCCGGCATGTCGCCAAACAGGCCGGGGAACGTCACGGCTTCCGGGCAGGCGGGCCAGGGCAGCATCACCGCTCTGTCAATGCCCTCATCGTTGAGGCGGGCAAGCAGCGCGTCCATCGTTAGCGGGACACGATCCATGCTCCCCGGCGTTCTCAGATCGCAGCAATGTGCGTGGATATCAATGATCATCGGTCTCGGTCATCCCTGCCGGTTCAGGGCTCCTTGAAGGAAATGTAGGCAGGCGTTTCCGTAACTTCCAGACTGAGTTGTTCGCCGGTTCGTCTGTGCGGCACAGCTTCCGGCGCGCCTTCACTCAGAGGCATCCGTTCAACGGCCACCAATGCGCCAGGCGGCGCCGCGATTGTGGCCTCAACCTTACGATCGGATCCCGTCGGCGACCAGACCACGCGGACGCCTCGCTTGGGGTCGTCTGCGCTCCGGAAGTCATAGGCGTACATCTCGCCGGACCGTTCCTCGACGACGCGCTCGAACCGGAACGACCCGAGCGTGCGGTACAGGTGGGCGAGAGCGTAGAATGCCGGCTTCGGCTTGAAGTTCCGCGTGATGCCGCTGGACCCGTGCACATGCGGCTCGTCCTTGTCGTCGTAGAAGTACACATAGGCGCGATCCAGACCGATCCGCGCAAAGACCAGGAACGCACGAACCAGCCATTGCGCCTGCTGGGTTTCAGTGGAACCTTCCCACTTCGCGAAATCGCCGGTGGGCGGCGCAGGCTTGGTGGATGCGTCCCAGCCGAACTCCGTCAGCCAGACCTGCTTTCCACGGGCGTTGCGATCGCGCCACTCGATCATGCCTTTGATCTCGCGCAGGAACTTGATCCGATTGTCCTCCGGGAAGCTGCGGCGCCAGGTTGGCCACCCCTCGACCTCTGCGTAGCTATGGAAGCTGATCACGTCGTACAAGTCCTCGAGCCCCTTGAAGCACTCAAGGCTCTTGGCGTAGCGGTGGCTCGGGCCGTCAACCACAGCGCACGTGGCGATCTTCATCTTCGGGTCGCCACGGCGAACGCCGCGAGCCATGTGCTCGAACATGGTTCGGTACGAAGCGTCATCCCAGAGGCCCGGCTCGTTGCCGATCTCGATGGACTCGGCCAGATGGTTGGTTCCCGATGGGCCGAAGAACCGTGCGAAGGTGAACCCGTAGGCGAATGCGTCGTTCGGAATGTCCTTCCACTGGCTCTGCTCGATGGTCTCGAACATGACGCACGGATTGACCGTGAACCCCTCTTTAGTCCAGGATCTGTACACCGTCTCCCAGTTCACCATATTGCGCGCGAACGGGAAACGCGTGGCGAAGCCGGGCTCCTGGCCGAGGTCCCACTCGATGGGATGGTAGTCTCGCGCGATCCGGCAGACCTGCTTGTAGAGCTCCGGCTTGAACAGCACCGTGTGGCCGTTGATGCCCATCAGGTCACGCATGGGAGGCCGGGCGGGCGCGACCGGAGACTGAGCAGTCCAGCCGACAGACAGAACGGCCAGAAGCGGCGCGATCACCATCGTTCCTCCTCCTCAGACCTGTGCTTTCAGTGCCGCGCGCGATCGTCTATGTTTCAAGGACCAGGCCGTCATGGGCCAGCCTGACGTTCTCCGGCAGGATCGCGTTTGTCTCATCGTGATCATAGTGATGGGACAGATGCGTAAAGTAGGTGTGCCCCGGTTGGAGTTCGTCCACGACAGCGAGCGCCTGGGCTAAGCCGAAATGCGTCTTGTGGGGTTTTGGCCGAACGGTGTCGAGAATCAGAATGTCGAGACCCCTGAGGCGTTTCATCGTCTCATCGGGTATGCGGCTCACGTCCGTCACGTAGGCGCAGTCGTCGAACCGATAGGCGAGGATAGGCAGTTGGCCGTGGAAGACAGGCAGCGACTGCACGTCGAGCCCGAACAGGCTAAACCGATCGGGCGCAGGCTCGAGCCTGATCTTCGGCTTGCCGCCGCCCTCCTGTGTCGGCACGAATACATACTCGAAAATCCGGCGGATATCGGCGAGCGACCGTTCGTCGCCGAACACGGGTATCTCCGCCCCGATGAGCGCATTGAAGCGCCGGAGTTCGTCCATGCCGAAGATGTGATCCGCATGGGTATGCGTAATCAGCACCGCATCCACGCGGGTCATCCCGAACGTCAGTGCCTGCATACGCAGCTCGGGCGTCGTGTCCACCAGGATTGCGCGGCCTTCGTTCTCGACGAGGATCGAGGGACGAAAGCGCTTGTTTCGAGGGTTGGTCGAAGTGCACACAGGGCATGTGCATCCGATCATGGGAACGCCGTGAGAGGTGCCCGAGCCGAGGAAGGTGATCCGCATTTCGGCGCGATTCTACCCGGCGATCGGTCGGATCAGTCCGATGGATCGGACCCATCCGACGGATCGGACCCATCCGACGGATCGGACCCATCCGACGGATCGGACCCATCCGACGGGTCGGATCATGGTGCGCCTTCGTTGAGCACATCGAACGTCACCCCGCCACGGTGGCGCATGCCGCCGAACCGGCCTTTGGTCAGCTTTGCCGTCTGTTCCGATTGGCGTGTGGCTCGGAACTCGCGCAAGGAGATCGGAGATCCTACGGCCTCGATGCGGATGGTGATGCCCCCGGTGGGAAGCTGGTTGCGGAGCACATAGCGCAACGGTCGCTCGGATGAGCCGATCGTGAACCGATGATCAAGGCCGGGAAGGGGTCTGCCCTCGCGCAGGACGCTTATGCGGAGCGATGAGGCCTGTTGCCCTTTGACCTCGGTCTTCGCACGGGCCACGATCTCGATCTGCTCGCCTGAGTCCAGTTCATCCAGCGGTCCGAGTGTCAGCGGATGCCCCTCACGAATGACCGTCGTTCTCGGCGCCTCGATCGCGGTCACCTCGACATGTGCATGGAAGGGGACGACGTAGACGCTGCCTTCCCATGATCCATCGGCATTGAGGCTCTTGAGCAGCCCCGTCCGCTTCGGTCCGCTCCCGATGCAGGCGATGTCGAAGCGCCGCTTCCCGTCGCGGAAGGCCCGTATCTGCCCGACGCCGCCGGTGAGGCACGGGCGCGGACGATCCTCGGCTATCAGCTTCTCCAGGGCCTGATGCATGGTGTCGTTGTAACCGCGATCGTGCGCCTCGGGCCAGAGCATGCAGTGGGCCGACACCGCTCCGTTATCGAACATGAACCGGAGCTGCTCGTAGGCGGCTTTGGGGTCGGGCGTCAGGGCCTGATACTCGCCGATGGACATGGCATCGAACCCTGACGAGTGCGCATCCTGCAGGGCGTCGTGGGGACGGTTGTACCAGACCCCGTAGCGCGTGAAGCCGTAGCCCGTTCCGGCGTTGAGCATCCAGTCAATGGGCGTGAAGCGTGCGGTTACGTCGCTGAACGCCTGGAGGTTGCCGATGGCGTACGTGTCGGGTATCTGGTGGCACTTGATGATCTCGGGCGGGAACCCGGCAAGGAGCGCCTCACGGAACGTTTCGGCCACGCGCCGGCTGACGATGCAGCGGTTGTAGTCGGTCCAGGCCTTGTAGAACGGATTGGCGATGTCGTAGGCGTCCCATGGCCCGCGGCCCCAGTTGCGCGGCGCGTCGAAGTAGTCTGAGAAGCCGGTTCCCATGGCGCGGTTGATGGCGGCCTGATCCCCTCCGTAGATGCGCTTCAGGTAGTCGTAGAAGCCCTCGATCATCTTGAGGTTGTAGTCGCCCATGGAACCGTCGGCCTCGACGGCGATCTCGTGCTCGTGGTTCGGCTCAAGGCCTGCGCAGTGCTCGGGCCGTTGCCGGAACGGCGCAACAAGCTGTCGGAGGAAGTGGCGAAGAGGCAGGATGTAGAGGTTGTCAATGGCGGGCAGGCCATAGGCGTACGTTGAGGCATAGAAGTCAATGTTGCCGAACTCGCCGTACTCGACGGGACGACCGTTGCGCGTCAGCATCGGGTACACGGGCATGCCGGTTGCGGCCTCGGTGGTCGCCAGCCACGGCTCGAATACGGGTTTCGGCTGACGGTGGGTGAAGCAGGGCTCCCAGAGCTTCGGCCTGTCGGTCAGGTAGCCCGCGAAGCCCCCCTTCGTACCGTATCGGGCGACGATCGTTTCGGCAGTCCAGCTTGCCGGATCGGCGGCGCGCTCCGGGTTCCGCGCGGCATCCGCAGCGTGGTCGGTGCGCAGGTGGGCGAAGTCGCTCACCCGCACATGCTTGCCTTCCTTCGTGGGACGGTACCACTGGTACCAGAAGAGGTTCTCGTAGGCGCCGACGTCAACAGTGCGCACAGGCTTGCCGCGCTCAATCACGGCCACGTGCGATAGCGTCTCGTGGGGAAGAGCGGCATACCGGCAGCCGAATGCGGACGGATAGACGCCGTCGGCCTCGACCGGAACGCGCATTGAAGCAATCTTCGCGGGAGCGAAGGAGACCACATGGGCTTCCTGCTGGCCGGGTATGTGAGCCAGCAGACGGTCGGCCGTGGTCCCGTCAATGCGCGACAGCGTGATCGGTGAGGCCTTCGAGGGCAACGTGAACCGCCCGAGCGGTCTCCCAACGAAGTCGTACAGCCTGCCCTGTCCCGCTCCCACGATTGCGATCTCGTCGCCCTTCCGGTCCTTGACGAAGTTGCCCGCGGCGATTGCCAGAGGACCGACGACTGCGGCGTCAGGGGTGAACGATGCTGTCTGGACACCGTGCAGATCGAACACACGCACCTCCCGCACCGATCCCTTGGCCAACGGCGCCGTGGCAATCCGAGCTGCCCCTGATCCCGTGCGGCCGACTGCAACCGCGACACCACCCAGCGCTTCCGGCGGATAGGCCAGGAACTGCGTCTCGGCGATCCCATGGCGGCCAAGCACGCGAACGAGCGTATGGTTCTGTGGATCCGGACCTTCCCCGGCCACGATGATTGGCGCCGTCGGGACCGGCGGAGCGCCTACACGCGACGACCAGCGATCAACCTGAAGGGGCAGGTCAAGGTAAGGATCCATCACCGCCACGATCGTGGAACCGTAGATTTGCTCATGCCGCAGCGCCGTCCGATCGGCGTCCGCCAACGGAGCAGCCTTGCTCAGCGCATCGAGTCGCAGGGACGGCGCTTTGGGGCCTTCGCGCGGCTTCCAGGGCCTGCCGACGATCTCAACGCGTGGTTCGCCCCAGAGCGCCCAATCGGCGGCGCTGTTCGAGCGCGCGCCCATGGCGAACTCGATCGAGACGGACTTCCCTGCATGCTCGGTCAGGTCGGCGGTCCACTCAAACCACTTCTGCTCATTCCAGACCCTGCGCAGTATCTCACGACCGGCTACGCGCACTGCGAACTCGCATCCGTCCGCGCCCGGAGAGGCGGCCACGTCAATCCGGTCGGACATTCCGAGATAGAGCCGCAGCCGCAGCCTCTCGCCCTCGGCCACATCGGGCAGGCGAACCGCCGAGAACAGCAGGCTCGCAGGCGGCTTGCCTTTCTCGAGTGGCGGATGCTGGAAGATGCAGACTCTGCTGACGCCCCCGGCGCGGTCGGTGCGGACTTCTGTCGCTGCCGCACCTGTCGCCCGTCCGTAATGGAAGCCCTCGACGAAGTCGAAAGCCACGGCCCAGCGTGGTTCCGGGCCCTGAGCCACGACTCCCATGATTGCGCAAATGGCCAGCCCATACCCTGCGACGGCTTGCCACGATTGCATCGCACCCCTCCCTGCCCGGACGAAATCCGAGCTGATTCATGCGTCAGTTCGGCGTTGCGCCATGGCGCTCCTGTCGGTCGGCGTGAGCTGCGGCGCCCCGTTTTACGCTGAATGGACGGGATGGACAGGAGGACAATGCCGGCGGCAGCGAGAACCTCGCATAACGCGCGTGGCCGACGGATCACGCCATGCGCGGTACAGGAGGTGTTGAGATGGCGGAACAGGGATCACATACGCGACGTGAGTTCGTGGCGGCCTCGAGTGCGGTCGCGCTGGGGCTGGCTGCAGTTGCCGATGCGCAGGGGAAGCGTTACCGCACGAAGCTTCATCGAGCGATGATCGTCGGCAAGCCCGATGAGGCGGCGCTGCGCCCGCTGAAGGAGGCCGGCTTTGATGGGGTCGAGGCAGGCATCATCCCCGAGGAGGAAGCCAGGCAGTGTCGGACCATAGCCGAGGGAATGGGCATGAAAATCCATTCGGTCCTCGCGGGATGGGATCCCGGCACGCTGGAGAAGGCGCTTCGGGCGGCGCACGGCTACGGCGCCGAGGCCGTGCTGATCGTGCCCGGCGCCGTTCGCGGGATGAAGATGCCCGAGCCGTGGGAGCTGGACATCAAGTTCGATCAGCGAACGGGATACCTCAAGCAGGTGGTCAGCGGCGACAATGCGCCCTACCGCGACTATATCGAGGCGCATGATCGAGCCACGGACCAGGCACACCAGGCCATCAAGCCCATGATCCCGCTGGCAGCCGAGCTTAAAGTGGCCATCGCCCTTGAGAACGTCTGGAACAACCTCTGGATGCGGCCCGACATCTTCAAGCATCTGGTCATGTCGTTCAGGAGCCCGTGGGTGAAGGCGTACTTCGACGTCGGCAATCACGTGAAATACCTGGTCCCGCCCGAGAAGTGGATACGCACACTCGGTCGCCTGATCGCGAAGGTCCACATCAAAGACTACAAGCTGGCTCCCGATGGCCGCAGCGGCAGCTTCGTTCATCCACGCGACGGCAGCATCAACTGGCCTGCGGTCCGCGATGCCCTGGAGGCGGTTGGGTACAACGGCTGGCTCACCATAGAAGATGGGGGGCTCCCGCTTCCGGAGTTTCGCCGTCGGCTCGACGAGATCATAGCCGGCAGATAGATGAAGGCGACAGTGGATCCGACCGCCGCATGGAGGACAGTCCATGCGGCCTGAACACCGCACCTTCTCGGTGTATCCGGTCGTCGTGCGCGGCGACGCCGAGACCGAAATCACGGTCCGGCCTCTGTACGATCATGTGGCCCTCCGAGACGATGCCGAATACGAGGTGACCTACTATCCCTGTGAGGAGTTCTCGCAGCGGAGCGGCTGGCCTGAGCGCAATCGGCCGGTCGTCAAACGCATCAATGGCGCGCTCAGGGTTCGACAGTACTTCGAGGGAGAGCAGGAGCACGTGCTCCATCTCGACGCGGTTCAGGGCGACAACCGGCGACGGATGGGTGAGTTCCGGGTTTACTCCGTCGGTCCTGACCTCGGTGGGCGTATCCCGTGGAAGGGCGACGTGCACATGCACTCGTCGCGCTCCGACGGGCGTGAAGCTCCGGCCTACGTTGCAGCGGCATGCCGGGGGATCGGGCTCGACTTCATGGCCCTCACCGATCATGGTCAGTATGAACCGTCGCTGGAGGCCATCCGAGCGTTTGAGGGCGTAAAGTGCGACCTGCGAATGTACCCCGGCGAGGAGGTCCATCCGCCCGGAAACCCTGTGCACATGGTGAACTTCGGGGGGCGCTTCAGTGTCAACGCGCTGTTCGCGCCGGAGAGCAGCTATCGGTCTGCTGTCGAGGATCGTGCCGCGGGGCTTGGCCAACTCCCCGGGGGCGTGGATCGTTTCCAGTATGCCTCTACGGTCTGGTCATTCGAGCGTATTCGGGAGGCCGGCGGCCTTGGCATCTTCTGCCATCCCTACTGGTTCACAAACCACCGATACGCGCCGTCCGGAGCGCTGACCTCGCACATCTTCGATACGCAACCCTACGACGCCTACGAGATCATCGGCGGCTACCATCTGTTCGAGGTCGCCTCCAATACGCTTCAGGTGGCCCGGTACCACGAGGAACGGGCGCGAGGCAGGCGCATACCCATCGTCGGAGTGAGTGACGCCCACGGGTGCGAGCGGGGCGAGCTGTTCGGATGGTACTACACGATCGTCTTTGCGCCGACGTACGACTTGAGCGACCTGACGGATGCCATCAGGGGGCTATGGTCGGTGGCGGTCGAGGCGCTGCCCGGTCAGGAACCGAGGGCATTCGGTCCGTTCAGACTCGTGAAATACGCGCTGTTCCTCATGCGTGAGGTGTTCCCGCTGCACGACGAGCTATGCGTCGAAGAGGGGAGGCTCATGCGAGCACATGCCGCTGGGCATTGCGAAGCGGCAGATCGGCTGGGGCAACTCGCCGGGAGGATAGCCGGGCTATACGCACTGCTGATCGGCGCATAGCCCGGCGTCTGGACTAGCCCTTGGCCTTCTTCTCAGCCTCGCTCATCAGGTCCAGCATGCGTTTGCTGTCAACGTAGCCTGTAGAGCGCACCAACTCTCGTCCGCGGGAATCGTAGAACACAACCGTGGGAACGGCGGTGATCTTGGCGTCGTCCGCCTGCTTCCGCTGCTTGTCTATGTCAACCAGTACGGGCACGAATCGCTTCGCCCGCTCGGCGACTGCCTTGTCGGTCCACGTGGTGGTCTTCATAGCCTTGCACGGCGGGCACCATTCGGCATAGTAGTCCGCCATCAAGGGCTTCTTCTGCTTGGCGGCAACCTTCCGGCCCTTCTCCAACGAGTCGACCCAAGGAATCGGGCCATGCTTGCCGCTCTGCGCCACCGCCGCTACGGATGCGGCCACGACGGCCGCCGCGACGCTTAGTGCGGCGAGGCGTGATAGTGTTGTTCTCATTTGCGGACCTCCTTGCAGTTCGCGCTCCGAGCAAAGGGCGGGACAGCGATCCCTCCCTTCGAGAAGCTTACTGGGTTACGTGCTGAATGGCATCGTAGAGCGCGGCAATGCCCTTCTCGTTGGCTTCGAAGTTTACCATCTTGGCGTCCACGGTGCGGTTGCGGTAAATGAAGATCGTGTTGCGAACCCTGGGGTCAGTGTTGACGCCGTAGCCCTTGACGGCCTCATGGTCAGGTCCGGGCAGGTAAGTCAGGGCGACGTGCTGAAGGCTATGCTTCTCGCCGATCTTCGCCAGGCGTGCCTTGACGGTATCGCCGGGCTCGCGGTTCGGGTTGATGAACACCACGAACGCCTTGAAGTTCTTGGCGGCATGCTTCTTCGATGCCTTCTCAAGCGCGCCGATCAAAGCGTCAACGTTCTTCTCGTTGTCGGTGTTGATCCAAGCCTGAACGGCCGGGTTGCGCGGGTACTTGCATACCGGGCAGGTTGCGGATCCCTTGTCGGGACCGGTCACATGCACTGGATGGTACGCGGGCAATGCGGCGCCCTTTTCGACGCCTGACTTGAGGCCCGCCGGATTGGCGATGACGGGAACAAGGGCCGCCGCAAGCGCAGCAGCCGCGACGGCTCCAGTACCCACTATCCCAAACCGAGACATGGTTGGCACTCTCCTGAAATCTCATGCGTCGGGCCGCAATCGAGCTTGCCCGACGTACTTACCCTTACGCGGAGGGCCTGGGGATGGTTCCCCTGCACCATTCGCGGTTCTGTCGGCCGGCGTCGGACGATGCGATGGCTCGAACTCTGAAACGCTCATGCCGGTCGAGCGGTCCTGCTATAATGCGGGCAGGCGGCCATGGCGTGCGAATCGCCGCCGATGTCCGCGAGGGAGGCTTCGGATGAAGCGGAAGCGATCGGGAGCCGAGGACACCGCAGCTCGCTCCCGACGAATAGGCGACATAACCGGATTGGCGCTCGTTTTCGGTGGGGCGGCTTGCCTCATGTGGCTGGTCTGGCGGCAGAGCGCGCCCGTACCCGGCCTGCTGGTGACTGCGCTTCGCAGTGCCGTCGGATCGGGCGCCTACGTCGCCCCTGCGGTCATGATCTTCATGGGATGGATGTTCCTCTTCGCTTCGCAGCGGTTCTCGCTCTCCCATGCCTCTGCCGGTTCGCTCCTGTTGTTCTTTGCGTTCGTTGCCTGGCGGCACCTGGCAGGCGACACGTCTGCATTGAGTCAGGCCGAGGCGACGACCGGCTTGTTCGGGTCCTATGTCAGCGATCCTCAATGGTCCGGCGCCTACGTCAGTTCGTCGGGCGGCTATCTGGGCGCCGTGCTCGGATGGGCGCTAGCCGGGCTGTTCGGCACCCCGGCGAGCTACGTGTTCCTTGTCATGTTCGTTCTGATAGCGCTCGTTCTGATCGTTGACAAGCCGTTCAAGGACATGGTGGCCTCGCTCAAGAAGCCGGCTCGAGCCGGTGTCAGCGTCGCCAAGAAGGGCGTGGAAGTCGTGCGCAATCGTTCCCAGCGTGTGACGTCTGAGCCCGTCACGGCGAAGATCGGCCCCGAGGTTCGCGAGGTCAGGGGCCCGACACTGCTGGATCGGATCAGGAGTCGTCAGGCGGTCATTGATGGCGAGCTGTCGGACGATTCGGAGCCCGACGACTCGGTCCCGGAGCAGCCGTCTTTACGCGGGGGGCGGCGCAAGCCGAAGCCATTGCCCGCTGCCCGGATGGACGACGGCGCCGACGATATGCCCGCGGCTCAGGGGCGCGGCGACAATCCGGCCTATCCGCTGCCGCCCATATCGCTGCTCAAGGACGCTCCGCCGGTCACGAACAAGCGAGCCAAGCAGGAGCTGGATGAGCGCATCAAGATACTGGTCAAGACCCTCGATGAGTTCGGCATCGGAGCCAACGTCGTCGAGATAGCCCACGGCCCAACGGTCACGCGTTACGAGGTCCAACTGGCCCCGGGCATCAAAGTGGCGCGCATCACCTCGCTTGCGGACAACCTCGCCATGTCGCTCGAAGCCATCAACGTGCGTGTCGAAGCCCCGATACCCGGCAAGTCGGCCATAGGGGTCGAGGTGCCCAACTCCAACATGGCTATCGTGAGCCTGAAGGAGTGCTTCGAGAGCCCGGTGTTCCGTGACGCGGAGTCGAAGCTGACATTCGCCCTGGGCAAGGACGTTGCGGGCGAGATCAAGGTCGCCGACTTGTCCAAGATGCCCCATCTGCTGATCGGCGGCTCCACGAACTCGGGCAAGTCGGTGTGTTTGAACTCGCTTATCGCCTCGATCGTCTATCGGGCACGGCCCGACGAGGTCCGATTCCTCATGGTGGACCCCAAGCGCGTCGAGCTAACCATGTGGGAAGGCATACCGCACCTGATCCATCCGGTCGTCCGTGACGTGAAGCAGGCGGCAGGCATCTTCCGCGCCGCCATCCGCGAAATGGACAAGCGCTACGACATGCTGGCCGCTGCGAGCGCAAGGAACATCCAGAGCTACAACCAGAAGGTGCCCGAAGGCGAGCGACTGCCTTTCCTCGTAATCGTCGTAGATGAACTCGCCGAGCTGATGGCGCAGGCCGCGAGCGAGATTGACACGTCCATCGAGCGGCTGGCTCACCTTGCCCGCGCTACCGGCATCCACCTCGTCATCGCGACGCAAAGACCCTCTGTAGACGTGATCACCGGCACGATCAAGGCGAACATCCCTTCGCGGATCGCGTTCGCATGCATCCAGTCGGTGGACAGCCGCACCATCCTTGATCGGAACGGCGCAGAGCGGCTGATCGGTCGCGGTGACATGCTCTTCCTGCCGATTGACGCCGCGAAACCGATGCGCATCCAGGGCTGCTACATATCGGAAGCCGAAACCGAGGCCATCGTGGAGTATCTCAGGTCGCAGGATACGCCCGAGTACACGATGACACCCGTCGAGGAGACCGCCACGGCGCAGGATGGAGACGAAGCTCCCATAGACGACGTGCTGTTCGAGCGAGCGGTTCGGCTCGCTGTGAGCACCGGGCATGCCTCGGCTTCGTACTTGCAGCGACGGCTTCGCATCGGCTACGCCCGTTCGTCGCGGCTTGTGGATATGATGGAGCAGCGAGGCATCGTCGGTCCCCCCAACGGGGCCAAGTTGCGCGAGATACTGATCACGCACGACGAAATGGAGCGCCTGTTCGCCGACGGCGCATCCCCGTAGCCAGATCGGCTTCCGCCGGAAGGACCCCTCGCCTCAGTCGAGGTATCGTCCCAGAAGGAAGTGCTTGCGGTCCGGATACCAGAGAATCCCTCGGCCTCGGAACCGAGTGTAGCTGGTGTACGTGGCGACCTCGGTGCGCCGGCTGGGACCCAGGATCACTCCATCGCTGGTCATCAGATGCTTCGGCGCATCGAATCGTATTGGCTGCTCGCCTCTGGGATCGAACGTCCCGACCGATGTGTACGCCGGATAGCGATTGCGAGTGTAGTCCGACGGTCCTTTGCCTCCATTCGCCGTACCGTCGTTGTTGTGAAAGATCAGCACGTAGCGATCCTTGCCGGTCCGGTAGATCGGGCATGGAGCGATGGGCTGGCGGACGATCTCGCTTCGGTCGCTGTAGCGCAGCGGCAACGGGTCGGACCAGGTGCGGCCGTGGTCGCGTGACTGAGACCACGCGATATATCCGTTCAGGGTGCGGCACACACAGAACAGCCGGCCGTCCGGCAGCAGCACGACGGACGGTTCCTGGGCCACACTGACCTCCGCCCTGTCGGTGCGCATGACGCGCAAGCCGTGAGGCGACTTCGGCCAGGCGCTCACGACAAGGCGTGTCGGCTCCTTCTCCGCAAGGATGTTCTCGAATCGCAGGAAGCGCAGCTCCGAGTCGAGTTTGAACAGGTCTCGCTCGCCAAATCGCCGTGCGCTGCCCCAGTGCGTGAACCCAACGATGGGTACGCCGTCACCGGCGACGATCGGCGGCTGGAAGACGATCCAGCTCTGCGGGATGCCAGGCTCCTCCGGGCTCAGCGCGCAGGGCTCGATGGGGAGATCAAAGGGCTCGGACCAGGTTTTCCCCTCATCGGCACTGAAACGGCCCCGAAGAACGCCAGTCGTGTCCTCGCGCGTGTCCTGTACGCCGATGTTCTTGTTGTAGAAAACGTAGATCCGGCCAAGCTTGGGCGCGACAACCGGGAAGGCCCAGCTTGCGAGTCCGGTGCCAGGCTTGTCGTTCGGACCGGCTCCGTCCAATCGGAGCGGTTCGGTCCATGTATGCGCATCCTCGCTTGTAGAGACGACGACATGCTGATCGGCATGGTTCTCGCGAGTGGCTTGTGTCCACATGGCCAGCAGGCGACCTTTGGGCGTAACGACGACCAGAAAGTGCTGGTTCTCGCCCTGAACGAGTTCACCTGCCGGCCTGTAGACGACGATATCGGGCCGGGTCCTGTAGACCTCGCGCGCGTATTGGTCCGGCGACATCGGTGTCTGAAACACAGTCGTCTCCCATGGCCTGCGAAGGATCAACTAACGAAGGTGAGCCGTCCGCCGGTACGTGGCTCCGGCAAAAACGAAACCGGACACTCCGGATGTCCAACGGCCGTCCTCGGCGCGCTCCAGAAGTATTCGGAACGACGCGGCGTCGGGATCGTTCGCGTCATAGTAAGGGCAGTCCGGACCTGTCCGCAGCAGCCCTCGCGCCAGGTCCGGCTTCAGCACCCATGTGGCCCCAGCCTTGTTGGTCCATCTCAGCGCCGGCTTGCCATCCGCCATTTCGCGGGTAAGGGTGCCGATGTGCCAGTCGTTCTGTACGGGCTCGTGCCGATGTTCGCCCAGTAGATCGTCCAATGTGACGCTTCGGAACAGCTCCGGCGGAGGCGGCGCGTACCTCAGCGCGACATGGAGCGGCGGGACGGCGCGCGGCTGAATGCGCTTCGCGAGCGCCTCCGCATAGTAGTCCGGCTCGATGCGTCCGACGAAGTCCGCGGGCCAGGCCTTCCGGTCGAACCACTGGTGCCCCTTGTCCTCGAGACCGAACCCCGGGTAGATGCGGAACAGGTGGTGGTAGAACTCATGCTGGAGCCATTGCGGCAGATAGGCCCGGCGCTCCACGTCGGTGTATGGTCCCAGGCCCAGGTGGGGCGGCTTCCGCGTCAGCCAGCGGTCGTCAATGATGAAGCAGGGCGACATGCCGTCGGGGCCGGTGCCCATGCCTCCCGTGATGAACTCGGTGCGCCTGAAGTCCGGGTGCTGCTCGGGTATGCACGACGGATAGATGATCCACCACCAGTCCGTCCGTGCCTTGACCGCGTTCGAGACATCCGACCAGATGCGGCTCCAAGCGTCGCCCGACAGACCGGCGTGGCGGTGTCCCTGGCTCTGAGTCACAGCCACAGGCACCGTCAGATTGGCCCGATGGACGATCTCCGTCTTGACGCGGAGTCTCCCGTCCGACGCGGCCCTGATGTACTCCGAAAACAGCCAGAGCGAGTCGCGCACAAGTCGGCCTCGATCGGCCGGCAGTGATGGTTCGAGTGTCAGCTCGACCACTTGGCCTGTCCCGCGTGCCAGCTCGCCTTTGGTCGCCGGCTGCGGTCCGGACGCCTTGCCGATGAGGATCACAGTCAGCGTGATCGTCGCAATGGGCTTGGTTCGGCTCGCATCGGAGCGACGCCATCGGACGCACTCGGTCAGCATGCGCAGCGCATAGTAACACGGTGGGCAGCCGAGGTTGATACCGTGAGACTGCCCGATATCCGCGGCCTGTCGGTAGGCCAAAGCCCATTCGTCCGTTCCGGGCGGGTGTTTGGCCCACAGAGCTTCCAGCACCTTGCCGGTTCCGGCGTAGTCCCCGCGCCTGTAAGCCGCTTCGGAGGCAAGGAACGCGTCGAGCGCTTCAACATACAGTGGGGGCGGCGACGTGAAGCCCTGTGCGGCCAGGAAACGGGCGCCCGGCGACTGGGAGGGCAACAGCGATGGCGAGGCATGGGCGCCGAACGTGAGCGCGCATGCGACGCCTGCCAGGATGGAAACGATCATTGGAGCCTCCAATCTCTTGCGCCGCCCCGGTAACCCACGATCTCCATGGATACGCGCAGGCCCGTGGCAGGATCGGTCCATTGTGCTATGCCCTTGCCCGGGCTGCCATGTGAGCGCGGAAGACTCGGCAGCGCTCGGCCTACTCCCTTGTAGGTCCATGTTGCGATGGGCGCCGGACCGCCGCCATACCTGAACGAGAACGGCGGGGTGTCGCCAAGAGCAAGCCCCGCCGCGACCGACGGCAGGATGGCGAGCGCGAGGCAAGAAGCGGAATGCATGAAGCCCTCCGGGGCAGGCCCTTATGTGAAGCCGGGCCGATTGGACATACACTCATTTCATTCGGTGCGTATCCGGCGAGTCCCTGCAGTGCGAGTGCGGGCGGATGAGCGATAGCCTGGCGTTCGGCGCCCCTGCGCCGCAATCGGTACAATGGCACCGGTCGCAATCAGGATCGTGGGAGGTGCAGCCATGCTGTCTTTCGTTCCGCTGGCGTTTGCGCTGGTCGGGGCCGAGCCCGAACGCATTCAGCCGCCGCGAACGTCGGTGACCATCGTCGGCGAAGCGTTCCACATCAACGGGAAGCCGACCTATGCCGGACGGTCGTGGCGAGGCATGAAGATCGAAGGTCTCCTGATGAACGCGCGCATGGTGCAGGGCATCTTCGACGATCTGAACCCCGAGACGCGCTCGAAATGGGCTTATCCTGACACCAAGAGGTGGGACCCCGAGCGCAACACGCGCGAGTTCGTGGCGGCCATGTCGGAATGGCGCAAGCATGGGTTGCTCGCATTCACCATCAATCTGCAGGGCGGCAGCCCGGAAGGGTACTCGCAGGCCCAGCCGTGGCACAACTCGGCTATCGCTGAGGACGGGTCGCTTCGTTCGGACTATATGGGCCGGCTGGAGCGCATCCTCAATGAGGCCGATCGACTCGGTATGGCGGTTATCCTTGGCATCTTCTACTTCGGCCAGGATCAGCGCATCAAGGACGAGGCGGCCGTGATCCGGGCGACCGACAACACGGTCCAGTGGGTCCTGCGCCGAGGCTATGGCAACGTGCTCATCGAGGTCAATAACGAGTGCAATGTCGCCTACGACCACGCCATCTTGCGGCCCGACCGGGTGCATGAGCTGATTGAACGGGTCAAGACGCATCGGCGCGGCGGCAGACAGCTCCTTGTCGGCACGAGTTACGGCGGCGGCACGATCCCGAAGGAGAACGTGGTCCGTGCCTCGGACTTCCTGCTCATGCATGGCAACGGGGTGAGCGATCCGCACCGCATCGCCGACATGGTGCGCAAGACGCGCCGGGTGCCCGGCTACCGGCCCATGCCAATCCTCTTCAACGAGGACGACCACTTCGACTTCGACAAGCCGATGAACAACATGGTGGCCGCAGTGTCGGAGCACGCTTCGTGGGGCTATTTTGACCCCGGCAAGAGCGACTACAACGATGGCTGCCAGTGCCCGCCGGTGCAATGGGGCATCAACACCGATCGCAAGAAGGCGTTCTTCGGCCTGCTGGCGGAGATGACCGCTGCTCGGTCGGACGGGTCGGACAAGTCCGACAGGTCCGACAGGTCCGACAGGTCCGACCCGCGGTTTCCCGGACGCACCTGGCAACGTGTCGCACCGGAGAGTGTCGGTCTTCGATCCGACAAACTCATGGAGCTGGAACAGCTCATTCAGGGCCGCGGGTGCGTGGTGCGGCACGGCAGGATGGCCCATGCGTGGGGCGACATTGCGCAGAGCGGGGACATCGCATCAGCCGTCAAGCCCATCATCAGCACGTTGATGCTCATGGCGGTGCGCCAGGGCAAGTTGAAGAGCCCGGACAGCCGCGTCGCCGAGGCGCTTCCGGAGCTGAAGGAGCTCAACGCCGGCAAGGACTCCGGCATCACGTGGCGCCACCTCGGATCACAGACCTCGGGCTACGGTCTCGCCGAGAAGCCCGGCGAGGCCTATGCCTACAACGACTATGCCCTGGCCCTCTACTACGATGCGCTCATGGATCGCGTCTACCGACAGGACGGTACGGACGTGTTCAGAAGCCTCATCGCCGATCCGATTGGCTTCGAAGACGCCTATCGCTTTGGAGCCGCTGGACGGCAGGGCGGCGGGAGACTGTCGGTTTCGGTGCGCGACCTGGCTCGCTTCGGGCTCCTGTACCTCAGAGACGGTACGTGGGCAGGAAAGCGTGTTCTGCCGCGTGGGCTCGTCAAGGATGCGCTGGGCAGTGTGGTTCCATCGCGGACGCCCAGAACATCGGGCGCCGAAGCTCCTATGCTGCCAGGTCAGCGCTCGATCGGCGGCGGCAAGGATCAGACGCCGACGGGGCCGGGATACTATTCGTTCAACTGGTGGGTGAACCGCGTCGGGCCCGGAGGCAAACGACTCTGCGTGGATGGGCCGCCCGACCTGTACTTCGCCAGCGGCCACTGGGGCAAACGCGTGCTCCTCGTCATTCCGAGCTTGGACACGGTTGTCGCATGGAACGACTCGCCCGTCGGCGACCACAGCGAGATGCCCGGCAACCCCGATGCGCGGTTGAACCGGGCTATCAAGCTGATTGTGGAGGCGACCGGGAGAGACTGACCTGTTGCATGGTACAACAACCCGTGGTGTTGCAGACCGCGGCGCAACAACGGAAGGATGGCCATGGTAAGGTCCATCTACATAACACGACTTCGGGGCATTCGGGACGGCAAGCTGGAGAACATCGCGCCACTGACTGTCATGGTCGGCCCGAATGGGTGCGGGAAGAGCACTATCCTGGACGCCATCCACATGGTGCCGGCAACAGGCCGCTTGACGCGGTTGGTCATGCCGTGACGCGGCGACGAGGCGTGCGGGACGGTGGTCCGTGGCTGCTCTGGCGCACAGGCCGCGACGGCCATGGCTTCCTCGTGGTCGTCGCCGACGATGGGCATGCACGAGCCTCGCTTCTGACCGTCACAGAGGCGCAGGGCAGCGAGCCTGCGTATGCATACGACGAGTGGCGGATAGCGCTGCCGGGGGAAGGAGCAGTTCGAGATCCGTTGATTGCCAATCGGTCCTGGCGAAACGGTGACGCGGATTCTCACCGGTCCAAACGGGGCCGGGTAGCTCTGCCAAATGGCGAGCCGTACCAGTGCGGGGCAGTGATCGAGCCGTTGGTAGGTGTTGGCGAGGTTCGGCTTGTGGAACCCTCGTCTCAGATGCGCGGCCTCTGCATCGACTCTATCAGGAGGCTACGACGGCAGGCAATCGTCAGTATGTGACGGACATTCTCCGCCGAGTGGTTCCCGATCTGGAGTTGCTTGAGGTTCTCACGGAGCCCGGTCCCAACCAAGGGCAGGATGTGCCCATCCTGCACATGGTGTTTCCCACACATAGCGTGCCCGTTGCGCTCGCCGGAGATGGCACGGTGGCGCTTGTCAGAGCCGCTCTGGAGCTGGGATCAGCGAGAGACGGGACCGTCCTCATCGAGGAACCCGAAGCGCATCAACATCCCGGAGCCATCGCAGAGACGGCCGTCGCGATCCATGCTGCGGTAGCGCAGGGCACCCAGGTGGTACTGAGCACGCACAGCGTGGATATGCTTGACGCGCTTCTGTCTCAAGCGCCCGACAGATTCGCCTTGGACAGACTGGCCGTCTACCGTTTGATGCTCTGCGATGGGATTCTCAAGACACAGCGACTGGCCGGTTCGGATGTGCGGTTCCACCGTGAGCGGATCGGCGAGGATCTCCGATGAGGCGCGTTGTCATTGTTTGTGAGGGCTAGCATGACCGGTCATTCTGGTCAGGATGGCTTCAGGCGCTGAAGTGCCGAGACTGCCGTTCTTATGCTCCCGACCGTTTCCGAAAGGGCTACGACCCTCACTCTCGCAGTAGGGGTGCCAGTGGCGTGTTCGGGTTCTGGTCGGCTGCCGACGACTGGGTGCTTGTTTTGCACGCCGATGGGGATCGTGCCAGGGTGACCCGGATCGTGGGCGTGCAACTGAACACACCTGTCGAAGGATTCGATCAGCTTGACATCATTGCGAACGTGGACAGTGATGCTGAGGCAGGCTCGGCGGCCGACGGGGCAAGCGCGTATCCTCAAAGCCTCCTTCAGCATGTCACTCAGGAAGTGGATGCCGACGCCCGCATCGAGAATGGCGTGGTCCTCCTTTCGGACGGGACCCGGTTCGTTCATCCAGTTGTGTGGAGGACTCCCGATCCCCCATCGCCGGGCCTGCCCTCACACCAGTGTTTGGAGCGCCTGGTGTGCGCGGCGCAGGCTGAAGCGTTCCCGGACCGCGCACGAACTGTGGACGCGTGGCTCACGAGCCGCGTCGGTCCGCCATATCCGAGCCCAAAGGAGCACGCTTGGTCCTGCATGGCGGGGTGGTATGCCGCACAGGGCTGCGATGACTTCTGGCAAGCCCTATGGCGTGACGCAGCAATCCGCAACGCATTGGAGTCCCGTCTCGAAATGATCGGAGCGACGGCGTCGCTTCGACGGGCGCTGGGTGTGGCCGGTCCGGCTACAGATCCCGAACCGGCCTTGTAGACTGTGTCGGGAAGTTACCGTTTGATGATAACGCGACGAGCGACCATGGCCTTCGATGCCGCGTCATAGGCGCCCACCACATCTACCTTCGCGCCGACGCTGATGTCCTCGAACGTCGCAGGTGCTCGTGGTATGAAGCCGAACACGGTTGTCGCGCTTGTGGTTACCTTGACCTTCTTCTCCATCGGTCGGAAGCCCATGAACGCGTTCGCAGGCTCGACAACAAAGCTCCTCTCGCCGGCATTCACTTCGGTTACGGTCCCACGAACGTGAGACGGCCTGGGCAGACCCGCGGGAAGGTCTATGACGAGCACAACAGAAGCCGTCAGTATCCGAGCATCGGGGTCCCACGTCCCCATCACGAACACCACTTGATCGTTGGCCAGGGTTATCTCGGACCCGTTCGCGGCACTCACGATCACCGTGCTGTCGTTCAGGGCAACTCGAACCACTCGCCCGCTCGGCTGCACGAGATCGAATCCCACAGCCGGCTCCAGATTGGTGATCCTGCCAAGGAGTCGGCCGTGCTTCCGCATGGCATGGAAGCGGTTGCGGTCCCCCTGTTGGATGCGCGCCCTGATCTCGGCGCCGACCCGCTCGAAGTTGGGCAGGTCGAAGTCAACGACGAGGTCGCTCTGCCCGTTATCCCCAACCGTGCAGTCAATGGGAAACTCAACGGTACATGTGCCGTTGCCCGCAGGCCCGAAGCCATTGCCGCCGCCGAGCATGAGCGGAGCATCGCTGCCGTTGCCGTTGCGGTCAACAAGCCGAAGCGTGTTCCCGAGCGTCAGCCGAGCACGGGTGTACAGCGCAGCGGGAAGGTCGGCCGAACCGAGGAATGCAGCCTCGTTCGCCAACTCGGGCAGGTTAAAGGCAAGGCCTTCCGAGTCATCGAAGACGGCTCGCCAAGTGCCGGCGTCGGAAGCCACCTCAATGCGGTACAGCGTTGCCCACACCTGAGGGTGCTCGTCGCTGAAGGCGTCCATGACATAGAGACCCATGGAGCCGGTCGCCGATCCGCCTCCACCGCAGCCGGAGACGCCGAAGATCACGACGGCCGCCAGAAGAGCCGTTCCAAGTCCGCCAATGAGCGTGCGCATAGGTTCCATCTCCCCTTTGGGATTCAAGGTATGTCTTGATGACGACGCATTGCGTTATCAGGTTCCTTGACGTTTGCGAGGGGAAAAGGTTCACGCTTTAGATGGATGCAACAGGCCGGCTGCCGCCGACGTGCGGTATCATCGGTCGCATATCCCGGTACAGAGGTGGTTCCATATGCGCATTGCACGTGCCGTAATAACTGCAGCCGGTGAAGGGCAGAGACACCTGCCGTTGCAGACGATGGTTGACCGCGATGGGCGGACCAGATCGTTGTTGGCGATTCTCGTTGGTTCGGCGGTTGCGGCGGGCATCGAGGAAGTGTGTGTGGTCGTCGCGCCGGGGGACCAGGGCGCGTACGGAAGAGCGCTTGGCGACATGGCTTCGCGCGTCGTGTTCGTCGAGCAGCCGCAGCCGCGAGGGTACGGCGACGCCGTTCTCCGGGCCGCGGACGTGGTGCGCGATGGACCGTTTCTGCATCTGATCGGCGACCACGTGTTCATCAGCACCGGTGCACGGAGCTGTGTTTCGCAGGTCATCGAGGCGGCTCTGGCCAACGAGTGCTCGGTGTCGGCGGTCGTTGCCACGCGCGAGAGCATGCTTCCGCGGTTCGGGGCTGTCGGAGGTCGGCGCGTAACTGGTGCCGCCAATCTCTTTGAGATAGAGCATGTGCTCGAAAAGCCGACCCCGACCGAGGCCGAGCAGACGCTGGTCGTGCCCGGCCTCCGCGCGGGGCACTACCTGTGTTTCTCCGGCCTCCATGTCCTGACCCCTGCAGTGATGGACATCCTTGGTCGGCATTCTGAAGCGCTTGGGCCTGCGGAGCGTCTGGAGCTCAGCCCGGCGTTGGACGAGCTGGCGCAGCGCGAGCGCTATCTCGCGCTGGAGATGGAGGGGCTTCGCTACGCGGTTGATGCCCGATACGGGCTTCTGACCGCGCAACTGGCGCTCGCTCTCAGTGGAACTGATCGTGCGGAGGTTCTGGCCGAGGTCTGTGCGCTCCTTGCCGAGCGGGAACTTCACGGCTCGGTAGGAGCCTCGCCCTCCCACGGAGCCTCGCCGTCCCACGGAGCCTCGCCATCCCAGGGGATGACAGACCGATGATCTCGCCCGTTGAAGTGATCCGAGCCGACAATCCGGACGTGCGCAACACCGACATTGCGGACATCGCGCGCGGAGCTTCGCTCGATGAGCTGCTCGACGCAGCGGATCAACTGGAGGGGTTCAGGCACAGGAGCGAGAGTCTCTATGAGCGCGTGCGCGCTTGCGCGATGCTCTATGCTCTCCATCGGTTTCATATACCCATGTGCCCGAACATCGAGCAGACAGGGCGTATTCCGTTCGACGGCTTCGAGCATGTGCTTCACCGTCGGTTCGAGGAGGCCATCACGGCCTTCCTGCTGCGCCAGAAGGATGACGGCCCGAGTGGGGCGCTGTCGAGCGCTCTGGCAGGGGCCTATCACAGGCTGACCTTCCAGACGCTGGCAGATCAAGTTCGGCGCAGTGTCCGCTCGTCGGTCGGAAACCGATGGATGTTCCGCGTCGGTCATCCGGCAGACCATCCGCTCCGTGTCAGGCCGGAACTGACTGCGCGTGCGGATGATCGGTCTCCGTTCCCGATTCTGCGCGAGAGGACGCCGGTACGCATGGACCTGACCCATGCCGGATGGTCGGACATTTTCCTCCTCGCTATGGACTATCCCGAAGGCGCTCGTGTGATCAACGTTTCCGTTGACCTTGCGGTGCGTGGGCGCGATGCTCGGCCAAGACCGCCCGTCGAAGCCTATCTGCGGGTCATTGACGAGCCGGTCATTCGCTTGGCGAGCGTGGACCTTGGCGCCTCGGCGCGCATCTGCGACCTCTCGGAGGTCTACGACTTCGCGCGCGACTACCTGGGACTCCTGAAGGCTGCGCTGATCGCCTCGGGGATCGTGCCGCCGGGACTTGAGGGTTCCGACTCAAGGTTGGAGGACGTTCTACGGGTCGTAGTGGGCTCCGGCCTCGGTATCGAACTGGTGAGCTGTGTCAACGGCATCCCGAAGGGCTCACGTCTCGCCGTCTCGACGACTCTCCTGGCGGCCTTGACAGCCGTCTGCATGCGGGCGACCGGACAAATACGCGCTCTCGACGGCCCGTTGACGGAGACGGATCGGCGCATGGTGGCATCGCGAGCCATCCTCGGTGAATGGCTGGCAGGGTCGGGCGGCGGATGGCAGGACTCCGGAGGGCTGTGGCCGGGCATCAAGCTCATCGAAGGGCAGCAGGCCGGTCACGAAGATCCGGAATACGGGATAAGCCGCGGACGTCTCCTGCCGGCGCATCGCCTGATCGGGCGTGATGAGGTCTCGGATGCTTCCCGTGAGGCGCTCGAACGGAGCCTGGTCCTGGTGCACGGCGGGATGGCCCAGAACGTCGGGCCTATCCTCGAGATGGTCACCGAAAAGTACCTCCTTCGATGCGCTGCCGAATGGAATGCGCGCCGCGATGCGGGCCGGCTCCTCGATCGGATCCTCGACGTACTCCGAGCCGGCGATGTGCGGGGCCTTGGGGAAGCGACCACAGCCAACTACACCGGTCCCATCCAGACGATCATCCCATGGGCGGCCAACCACTACACCGAGACGCTCATCGGCAGAGTCCGCGACGCATTTGCCGACGATTTCTGGGGTTTCTGGATGCTTGGCGGCATGAGCGGCGGCGGCATGGGGTTCATGTTCGCCCCTGGCGCGAGGGCGAAGGCTCAGGACCACCTGCAGGAGATCATGCAGCGGACGAAGCGCTCGATGGAGGCGTCGCTCCCGTTCGCCATGGATCCCGTTGTCTATGACTTTGCGATCAACGACACCGGCAGCGCAGCCGATCTTCTGGACGACGTGAATGCCCTGATGCCGTCGGACTACTACCTGATGGCCATCCCCGAGATGGTGCGATCCGAGCCCGGCACAGTCAGCGCAGGCCGTCGGGCAGATGCACACACGTTCGGTCAGGCTTGCCGCAATCGCACGGACCTGACTGACGCGCCGCGCGCCATCTTCGAGCGGATGCTGCCGCCGCTGCCGGTTGCCTCGGGGCGCGCCGAAAGCCTCGCCGAGATCCTGGAGGCCAACGGCTTCGACGAGGAGGAGCATGACCAGATCAGGTCGGACATGCGTCGGGGCAGGATCGGTCTCGCGCAGAATCGCCTTCCGGTCAACTCGGACATTCGCGATGTCGAACCGGGCGACGTGACGGCTCTTTCCGACGCAACCGATGAAGATCGCGCTGTGGGGAAAGAGGCCCTTGCCAACGGGGAGGTTGCCATCGTATCGCTGGCAGCAGGGGCCGGCAGTCGGTGGACACAGGGGGCGGGGGTCGTGAAAGCGCTCCATCCGTTCGCTCGACTGGCCGGAAGGTATCGCTGCTTCCTGGACGTGCACATGGCGAAGGCTCGCCGCGCTGCCCGGCTGTCGGGTGCGCCTGTCCCACATGTCGTCACAACCAGCAACCTGACCGAGGCGGCCATCAGGGAGTATCTGCAAACGTCGGGCGCCGGCGACCAGGTCGTGATCTCGCCGGGCCGATCCATCGGGCTGCGATTCGTCCCGATGGTCCACGACCTGAGGTTCCTGTGGGAGGAGCAGCCTCAGCAGATACTCGATGAGAGGGCGCAGCGAGTTCGCGAGAGCCTTCATGCAGCGCTGATCGGCTGGGCGCGCTCGATGGGCGAGGGCACGGACTACACCGACAACGCGCCGGCACAGTGTATCCATCCGGTGGGCCACTGGTACGAAGTGCCGAACATGCTCAAGAACGGAGTGCTGGCCGACCTGCTTGACCGCTATCCGAAACTGAACACGCTCATGCTGCACAACATAGACACTCTGGGCGCCGATCTGAGCCCGGAAGCGATCGGCCTGCACCGAAGGCTGGGCGGTGCCCTGACCTTCGAGGTGATTCCTCGCTGGCTCGAAGACCGCGGCGGGGGGCTGGCCAGGGTCAATGGACGGCCTCGTCTGGTTGAGGGACTGGCCATGCCACGCGAAGAGCAGGAGTTCGACCTGTCCTACTACAACTCGATGACAACGTGGATTGACATAGCCGAGCTGCTAAGGGTGTTCGGCCTGAGCCGGGACGACCTTCGCTGGCCCGAACGAGTCAGCGCTGCTGTACGCGCCGCCGCCGCCAGAGTGCCGACCTACATCACGATCAAGGACGTGAAGCGCAGGTGGGGCTACGCGCAGGAGGACGTGTACCCCGTGGCGCAGTTCGAGAAGCTCTGGAGCGACCTGTCAGGGTTGCCGGATGTCCAGACCCGTTACATCGTCGTGCCGCGTCTCAGAGGGCAGCAGCTCAAGGACCAGGCGCAGCTCGATGGATGGCTCAGGGACGGGTCGGCCGCCTACGTCGAGACCCTTGGCGACTGGTGACGCAAGACCAGACAGGGCGAAAGGGCGCACAGACCGTCATGGTCGCATTCATGCTCACACTGACTCTGGCAAGCTCGATGCCGGATGTAGGCTGCAGTCCCAGGGTGTTCCGTGTGCGCGACTATGGGGCCGCAGCCGACGGCCGCAGCGACTGCACGGCCGCCATCAACGCGGCAATCGCGGCTGCGGTGGCGTCCGGAAGTCCTGCGGAGGTCCGGTTTGACGAAGGTAAGTACCGGATTACGGCGACCTGCCGGCACGGCTATTGCATTCCGATCACGCAGGCTGCCGACCTGACCGTCCGCGGGCGAGGAAAGGCGACGCAGATCATCGTAGCCAGCCCGGATGCCGGTGCGTTTCATGTCAGCCTCGGTCGGAATGTTGCCATCAGGGACCTGACGGTTGACTACGATCCTGCGCCTTTCCTTCAGGGCGTAGTGCGGGCCGTCAATGTTGGCGAGGGCTGGTTCGACCTCGAGGTCGCTGCAGGCTATGCCACGCCTGACGCATCGAACTTCGTCCATGCTATGGAGCCCTACGGCAAGTGGGGGATGATCATGGACCCGGCCTTGCGCCGCATTCGCGCCGGAACGCCTGATCACTACATGACACCGCGATGGGAGCACCGCGGAGGGCGCACCTGGCGGTTTTTCACTCAGGAGGAACACTATCGGCTCGGCCTGCGGCAAATGCGCGTGGGCGATAGCTATGTGCATCTCGCGCGCGGTTATGGCGGCGCGTTCCTTGCTCAGGGCTGCGATGGGATCGCCATAGAGAACGTCACCGTCCATGCATCGCCGGGCCTTGCGGTCGGCCTCGTCGGCAACAAAGGAACCGTGCGCGTGCGCAAGCTGGAGGTGCGCTTCGCTCCGGGTACGGACCGTCTTCTTTCGACCAATGCCGACGGCATTCATTGCCAGCAGAACCGATCGGGACCGATCATCGAGGACTGTTACTTCGAAGGGATGGCGGACGACGCCATCAACATCTATGCGCCGCCAAACACGCTTCTGGAGAAGCGCACGGAGAAGGAGTGGCTCGTCACACCCAACTGCAGCATCCTGCCCGGCGACCAACTCATCGTGCTCGATCCGAAGACCGGTGTTGTGCGTGGGACGGTGAAGGCGCTGACGGTGACGCCCGAAGGCCGGGCTTTCCGTATCGGGCTCGACAGGTGCGTTGAGGACGCGGTTGCCGGGCCCGATCACCGGAGCGCTGACACGCTGTACAACCTGGACGCGTGCGGCGCAGGGTTTCGCATCCTGCGCAACCGGATGAACGGCAACCGGCGCTACGGATGCCTGATACGGGCCGGCGACGGCATCATCGAGGGCAACGTGTTCTCAGATACGACCGGTGCGGGTGTGACGCTCGTCAACGAGCCGGATTGGCCCGAAGGCCCCGTGCCCTGGAATGTCACCATTCGCCAGAACCGGTTCATTCGTGGAGGCACCTGCCGGGGCTATGCGGATGGCGGGCATGGGGCATTGCACGTCCGGGCCTCGAAACTCGGCCATGGGCTGGCCGACGTGCCTGCGTTGCGTGACATCCGTGTTGAAGACAACAGCTTCGAGGACTATCTGGGGCCGGCGGTCTATGTGAGTGCGGCCATTGGGCTGCGCATAACCGGCAACCGCTTCATTGGCCAAGCCCAGGCGCTCGCCGCTTCGGCGCCGGCAATGATTGTGGAGCGCTCTCGAAACGTGAGGGTGGAAGACAATGTCGTCGCAGACCGACGACCATCGGCCAGTGCCGGGCTCGTGATCATGCCCGACGTCGCCCAGGGGGAAGAAGGCATCATCGTCAAAGACAACCGGACGACCATGCGTCCCGACGCCAAGGCGATTGACGATAGACGCCCGTCGCGGCGGTAATCCTGGGCTTACTCTCGGGCCTTACCACAAACTTAACGCCAGCACAACGACCCATTAACGCGCATCCTGCATGATGTGCATCGTACCGCTAAACGCCGCCCGCCGACCGACCTGCCCCGTGTCGGCGGGCGGCCCCCGCAAATCCAAGGGTGTCGAAGCGGAAGAAGGAGATGCGCGTGAGACGTAACGGCTTTACCCTCATCGAGTTGCTGGTCGTAATCGCGATCATCGCGATTCTGGCAGCCATCCTGTTCCCGGTCTTTGCACAGGCCCGCGAGAAGGCCCGGGCGACCTCGTGTCTGTCGAACGAGAAGCAGATTGGCCTGGGCATCATGATGTACGTCCAGGACTATGACGAGACGTATCCCATGGCGTACTACTACATCAACGGCGCAACCAGCGCCAACGGCTATGTGCAGTGGACGGGACTCGTGGACCCGTATGTGAAGCAGCTTCGCGGCAATGCGACCATCTGGGTCTGCCCGAGCCACCCGCTGCGCGGCTTCGCACCGACGAACTTCACGGACGGCAACGCACCCGCAGGCCAGATCCCGCAGACGGCCGGCGTTCAGGACATCCAGGCGAGCCGAATGAGCTACATCTGCAACGAGCTGGTCATGCCGCGCAAGAAGTACGCGTCGGTGCCGCAGAATGTGGTGCCGATCGCGGCGGTGGACACTCCGGCCGAAGTGATCGCCGTCGCCGAGATATCGAACTACCTTGGCGCTCTGAACGACTCGTCGCCGACGGGCGGCGCGGCCATCAAGTCCCATCGTCCCACCAATGGCGTCAGCGACAATCACAATGTCTACGATGGAGAAGCGGGCGTGGCCGGTCCGGTGTATGCCCTGACCGTCGAAGAAGCGTGGAACTCCATCAACTTTGCCGTGGCCAACAACAACTGCGGTGGCAGGCACCATATCTGCTACACCAGCCCGGATCGGCACTCGGGCGGTGCGAACTACGTCTTTACGGATGGGCATGCCAAGTTCTTCAGGCTCGAGGCCACGCTGAACCCGAACGGGTTTCTCTGGGGCAAGCGCGCCTACGCTGCAGGCGGCATGACTGTGTACGATCCGGTCAGCGGCCAGCCGGTCAGGTAATGCCAACCCTCGTCGGGCGTTCAGGCCAGGCGTTCATCCATAGGCGGGCTTGCGCAACGGCGCGCAGGCCCGCCGCCGCATGGCAAGGATCGGCAGATTTGACCGTACCTTAGTACTGTCTTAAGCGTCCGTTAACACGACCGCAATATCCTCCGGTGCGGTGGATCCGGATGTCGGATCCATCATTGGTGCACTATCGAATACCAGGAGGCATTTGTGCGACGTAACGGATTCACCCTCATCGAACTGCTGGTCGTAATCGCGATCATCGCGATACTGGCGGCCATCCTCTTCCCCGTGTTTGCTCAGGCCCGCGAGAAGGCCCGTCAGACGATGTGCCTGTCGAATGTGAAGCAGATGGGCACGGCGACCATGATGTACGTTCAGGACTACGACGAGCAGTTCTTTGGTGACTCATGGGGGCACCGCTACTGGCTGTTCCTGCTCCAACCCTACATCAAGGGCTATCCGAAGAACTTCACCCAGGCTAAAGGCAACATCTATGCGTGCCCGAGCGATCGGGACGGCATCCAGTACGTCAGCAAGAAGAGCGCTGCCGCCATCTCGCCGGAACCGGCCGCGAGTTGGGGCCTGATCGCCGCCGCCGATGGCCGAATGCCCTACTGGGCAAGCTATGGCATCAACGAGCATGTGACCGACCAGTGGCCGGCCCTGGCGGCCTATGAGGACCCTGCCGGAACCTTCCTGTTCCTCGAAAACAATGATAGCGACGTGGAGGGCGATGAGCTGACCGACCCGGGCCGCGCGAGCTGCCTCGAGATCCGGTGCGAGCACAGTGACGGCATGAACATCGCCTGGATAGACGGTCATGCGAAGTTCGCTCGTTGCGTGTTCGTGGGCGACAAGTGCATCAACGACAACTGGCGATTCCCGCCTGCGGGAAACGGTGGCAAGAGCGGCGACTGCGGCCCATGGACCGCGCCCGCCAGCGATACCTGCCCGTAACCATCCTGTTCATTGTCGGGCGTCCGGTGCGCCACGGGCTCAAGCCCTGTCGCTGGACGCCCTGACTTTGCTGGCGCCTGGCCGGCTCGGAATGTTCCAGAGGAGATGCAAGTGATGGATATACTGCGACCCACCCGCAACGTACCGCGCTTCTTCGCGGCGTCGTTGGCGCTGATCTGCTCGGCGGGCGTGTGTGCGAAGCTCGCAGCTCCGCACGTCATCCGCATCAAGCCCGTCGTGGCGACGGAACCCGTCAGGAAGGACGCCGACGACCCCGCAATCTGGGTCCACCCGTTGGACAGGTCCCGATCCCTCATCGTGGGTACCGACAAGGGCGGCGATGGCGAGGGCGCCCTCTACGTCTTCAACCTGCAGGGGAAGATCGTTCAGCGCGTGGGCGGGCTGGATCGGCCCAACAACGTGGACATCGAGCAGGGTGTGCGGACCGGAGGCAGGACGCTTGACCTGGCGGTGGTTGCCGAGCGTCGTGCCCATCGGCTTCGTGTATTTCGAGTGCAGGGGAAGTCGCCGTACTTGACCGACATCACGGGGTCCACACGCGTGTTTGCCGATGCGAAGGGAGATGCTTCGCTGCCCATGGGGGTGGGGTTGTATCATCGCAAGCGCGACGGCGCCCTCTTCGCCATAGTTTCGCGCAAGAGCGGCCCCCGGACGGGATACCTGGGACAGTACCGCCTGACGCTCGGCGCGGACGGCAAAGTCCATGCGCGAGCCGTGCGCATGTTCGGGTCGGTCAGCGACCAGGGCGAGATAGAGTCCGTCTGCGTGGATGACGAGTTAGGGTATGTCTACTGTTCGGATGAGGGCTTCGGCGTGCGCAAGTACTATGCCGACCCCGACCGAAGGACTGCCGATCGCGAACTGGGTCGGTTCGTCACAAAGGGGTATCAGGGCGACCCCGAGGGGATAGCCATCATGCCGACGAGCCGGAGCAAGGGCTATGTGCTCTCGACCGAGCAGATCAAAGGCGCGAGCCGTTACCACGTGTTCCGTCGAGAGGGCGCTCCGGGTAAGCCTCATGCGCTTCAGGAGATCGCAGTGATCGAGGGCGGCGCCGACTCCACCGACGGCATCGAAGCTGTACCCGGCAGGTTCGGACCGAACCTGCCCGCGGGACTGCTGGTGGTCATGAACAGCAAGGACCACAACTTCCTCCTTTATGCGTGGCCGTGTGACCTGAGGTGATGTGAGACCTCGCCGCGGCGCATGCTTGCTGGAGGCCGCGGCGTCCGATTGGACCGGCAAGTCACGAGCAGGGCGGAAGTCACGCCCGTGCGCCGCGAGTGACGGGGATCGTCTGAGCCTCAAGTGTGCGTTGGGGTTTGTCGTCGAAGGGCCGGCGATCCGATGCATCCTTGATCCCGCGCACCGACATGATCTCGCGTGGGTCACCGGGCTGAACAACGACGAACTCCTCGTTGGCGTTGGTGCGGCCCAGCTCGACGAGCGGGCCGACCGCGCGTCGCGAAGGGGGGCGAGGCTCCGTGGGAGGGCGAGGCTCCTGCCGAGCCGACAGCGCCGGCGCAACGCTCCCTGTGTGCGGTTCGCCCTCCTCCCCCGTGCTCCCGCCCGCTCGAGGCGGCGGGGGCAACGACGGCACGCCCGGTAACGACGGATCGTCGCCGCGCCGCGCGGGTCAGGTGGTCCTGGGCGGCCTTGAGTGGACCACGCCGCCCGACATGAGATCGGCGGTGACACGGCCTCGGTAATCGAATATGGCCTCCAGTTGACGCCGTACGACGAGGCTGTGAACCAGTGTGCCGACGGGACCGAAGGGGAGACTGTACTCCACGGTATCGCCGAGCAGAACTCCGCCTTCGGTTGGCGTGAACGTATGCTCGTGACGCCAGTGCACGTAGGGACTGACGAGAGCCGTGTCAACAAACCGCTTGCCGGGCTCCCACTCTTCGATGAGCGTGACCCACCGCATGGGAACTCCCATCCATGCCACGCGATAGGTGATGATGGAACCCTTACGTATATTGGGCGTGCTCATGGACCGAATGGTGAAGTTGAGCCAGGGCGGTGTGATGCGCGAAAGGTTGTGCGGCTCTTCGAAGAACGCGAACGCGTCGGCGATCTCACCCGGCACCCACTGAGCGCGGTGCAGGTAGTATGTTGGCGCGCCAAGCGCCCAGATAGGGTGCATGCAGGCTCCTTGGTTCGCAGTTGTCGCTACGTTTGAGGGCTGCGCCCTGAGCGGCGACTTGGTTCCAGCCGGGGCACGGGATGGGAGGCATCAATGAGCGGCAAAGCGCCGAAGGTG
This sequence comes from Chthonomonas calidirosea, assembly GCA_020722705.1. Taxonomy (GTDB): domain Bacteria; phylum Armatimonadota; class Chthonomonadetes; order Chthonomonadales; family CAJBBX01; genus JAAYVH01. The sequence goes on from DYKI01000023.1 coordinate 34,775, forward strand.
GAGGTTGGCCGCGCCGCACCGGATATCGTTGCGCCGGATTGGCAGGGCAACCGTTTTCGTCTGGGAGACCTGCGGGGCAAACAGAACGTCATTCTGGTCCTCAATCGCGGTTTCATCTGCCCGTTCTGCCGCAGGCATATGGCTCGGCTGCACGCATCGCGTGACGCAATCCGCGAGCGGGACGCTCAGGTTGTGATCATCGGTCCTGACAGCGCCGAGGCGTTCGGGCGGTACTGGGAGAGCGGCGGACTGGATTTCATCGGCATACCTGATCCTGAACGTCGTCTCCTGAGGCGTTACGGCCAGGAAGTAAGGCTAATGCGGCTGGGCAGGCTGCCGGCGACCGTTGTCCTCGACAAGGAGGGGATTGTCCGCCACGTGCACTATGGAGGGTCCATGATGGACATACCGCCGGTGGAGGACATCCTCAGCGTGCTGGACGGGATCAGGACGAGCAAGCTGTGACCCCGTGATGCCGGCGCTGCAGGGTCACTGACCGATGGCCTGATCGCCCTGCATCTTTCGGACGCCTTTGCATCTTGGATAGTCGCCGCAACCCCAGAACGGACCGCGTTTCGATATTCGTTTCTGCATGTGAGCGCCGCACACTGGGCACAGCGGCGGATCGTGTCCGGATCGCGCCTCCAGGCGTGCGACGTTCATCTTTTCCCTGATCCCACCCGCATGGATGAACGCGCCCTCAAGTTGCGCCAACTGCCGAGCCGGCAAGCCCGTCGTTCGCTGGATGAGAACGATCAGAGCATTGGCCACGGTGATATCGTCGCGGTGTTCAAGCCAGGGATCGAACTTCTTCTTCTGGTTCAGCAAGTAGGTCCAGTAGTCGTGCAAGAGGTCATCAGTGTAACGGAACTCATCAAGCATGATGGAGACAAGTGCTTGATGGTCAGGATCGCTCGTGCTTCAGGGAATGCAGCCCTTCTGAACGAGCTGGTCTTCGAGATCGCTTTGCAGTTCGCTCAGGCTCGCCTTGGCCACATCCGTGAGCTTGATCTCCGTTTCCGAGGACGTCTTGGCGCGCTCACTGCCCTCGGTTATATTCTGCTTGCCCGAGCGTGACGCGCCGAGCATCTGCCCGACGGTCTTCCCGAGCGGATCGTCTTTCCATGACAGGTAGCGCTTGCAGAAGCTGATCGTGCCGAGATGGATGATCGTGGCGAAGTTGGAAGCGTGCAACCGGCGGAAGCCGCCGCTAGGGTTGCATATCCTGCTCACAGCAGTGTCCGATCGACTCCGTGACTCCGTGACTCCGTGGCTCCGTGACCAATGCCGTGGGGCGTCACGATGTCACGGAGTCACGAGGTCACAGCACCCTCTGCCGGCCTAAGCGCCTTTGGACAGCGCCTCGACGTGGGCGCGGGCGGCATCCAACTGGCCTGCCGAACCCAGCAGTTCGTTGCGGCTGGCGATGAACTTGGCATATTCGGGCATGAATATCTTCCCAGGGTCGCGGAGGTCGAACTTCTCGGGCTTGTCGCGGAAGAACTCACGATGGACACGGCACCAGACGAGCCGACCGTCGGTGTCAATATTGATCTTGCACACGCCCATCTTCGCTGCCGGCAGATACTGGGCCGGATCCACGCCCTTGGCGCCCTTGAGCGCTCCGCCTGCAGCGTTGATCCGCGCCACCTCGTCCTGGGGAACCGAGGACGAACCGTGCATCACGAGCGGAAATCCCGGCACACGCCGCTGAATCTCCTGGATGACCTCGAAGCGAATGCCCTGGGTCCCCGTGAACTTGAAGGCTCCGTGGCTAGTGCCGATGGCGCATGCGAGACTGTCGCACCCGGTGCGCTTGATGAACTCCTCGGCCTCGGCCGGATCGGTGAGGTGTGCGTCCTTCTCGTCTACCGAGACATGCTCCTCGACGCCGCCCAACTGCCCCAGCTCGGCCTCAACGCTTAGACCCTTGGCATGTGCTGCTTCGACAACTCGCTTTGTGACCGCGATGTTCTCTTCGAACGGCAGGTGAGAGCCGTCAATCATGACCGACGAGTAGAAGCCGCTGTTGATGCAGTCCATGCACGCCTCTTCGTCGCCGTGGTCCAGATGCACCGCGAAGAGAGCTTCAGGCCATATCTGGTCGGCCGTTCGAATGATGGCCTCCAGCATCAGTTTGTTTGTATAAGCGCGCGCGCCCTTGCTGATCTGGATAATGAACGGCGCCTTCGACTGAAGGTTGCCCTGGAACAGGCCCATCGCCTGCTCAAGATTGTTGATGTTGTAAGCGCCGAGGGCATACTTGCCGTAGGCATGCGAGAACAGGTCTCGGGTCGGAACGATCATGCGCGTTTCTCCTTTGTTGGCACGACGAATACGCCGCTAGTTTACCCCAGCGCAGATGTCGCCCTCGGCGAGGCCGCCATTCGCTGCCGCATCCCCGTCGCCACGGCGCCCTACGTGTAGCCCGATGGCCGCCCTGCACCACGAAAGGCGCCGCGGGATACCGATCCGCTTTCACTGCAAGACGGAAACCAACGGCTCGCTATGTGCGTGCAACTATTGGAGGTCCAGCGGATCGCGCACCCATGCATCGGGCCAGTCGCCGCGTGGCGCGGGCATTCGCACTATGGACGCACACCGAACCAGTTGCACCCCCTCTCGGCCCTCCCTTCGGGCAGGTCGCACAGACGCTTGTCCTCCCCCCCCGGTTTGTCTGTCTGCTCGGCGTCTGCGACACCCCCACGCCTGACCGCCCACGCTCACCTGCATGGCCTTCTCGCTCGGGCGCCGCCCGTATCGCCCCCTTGCAGGCTCTGGCAGCAAAGCGGCGTATCCGACCCAGCACAATGCACAGAACAGGAGGCGCGAAGCGGCAACGGAACTGCAATCGCTGTCGAGAAGAGCGCTCGACGCGCTCGGCGAATCTTGCGGCAGCAAACAGGTCACGAACGGCAGTCCGGTGTTGACCGCAGCGGTCGAGCCGATCACGTTTGACCGCTTCAGCTTCGGCGTCATCCGTCGTTTGGGCGCTGAGGTCTTCCAGCCGTTCGACGGTTATCTGGGTATGCTCATCGTCGTGCCTCGTGCCGTCAGCGACGAAGAGCGCGTGTTCCTAATGCAATGGGTCAAGCACACCGCCGGGCTCGTCCCGGAGGCCTTCTGAGAAAGGAGAAGAACATGCGACCCGGAGTAAGTGCATTGCCGGCGTACGCCGCAGCAACCGGCTTGGCAGCAGCTCCCGTGCGGCTCGCGGCCCAGGCGCTGCCCGACACCGTTTGGTCGGTATCTACGCCGGACAGAGTGGCTGCCCTCGCGGTCTCTCCGGACGGCCATATGGTGGCCGTCGGGATGTGGGGCGGGACCATTCGCCTCCTCCGTGCGTCCGACGGCGCGCAGGTCACGGATCTTCGCGCCTATGTACGGTCGCTTCCGCACTATGTGCGGAAGGGGGGACTGCCCATCGTGTTCAGCGTGGACGGCACGGAAGTGGGAACCGAGACAACGAACGCGGCAGGCCGAGCCTTCCTGCTCTATGTGGTACCGCCCGACGCGGCAATCGGCGACCATCCGTTCACCTGCTCGTTCGCCGGCAATGCCGCCTACGAGCCCACCGAACAGGGAGGCTTGCTCACCGTAATGCCACAGTGAAGCCGCCTGACCGAAACGTGGCTCCGAGGCGCGATAGGCCCGCAGGCATGCCCTGCGGGCCTATCTGTCGCCCGAGCCAAGCGCC